>CANUCM010000105.1 GCA_947856675.1 uncultured Clostridia bacterium
CGAATGTGCAGGGTGATTTCCTTGCCGTCCTCGCTGACATTCCAGCTCTCGGCCAGCACGGGAGTGATTTCACCCTCGTCGTTGACCCAGGTCAGGGTTTCATACATCTGGTTCATTTCGAAGTACTCAACGTACAGAGTGGACTTGAACGGGTCAAAAGTACCCCAAGCCGCCTCGACGCGAACGACGACGTCATCGCGCTTATTGCCGCCTTCCCCGTCTTCCTGCCCGCCGGACTGCTGTCCGCCGCCGGTCGTCGCGCCGCTGCATCCGGCCAGGCAGGCAACAACCATGGCAAGCGCCAGCAGCAATGCCAGTTTCTTCTTCATGGTGCAATTCTCCTTCTGTTTTTGTTTTATTTATAAAATTACTTTATAAATACTTAATAATATTGTAACATTTATTTGAAGAAAAAAAGACGCAAAAACGTCTTCTTCTTTCCGCATATTACTATATCACGATAGCATTGCCGCTGTCAACATCGTATAAATAACTAAAATATTCGACGGTTTTTGTGTTATCTCTACAAATTCATTTTTTCAGAAGCAGAAAATTCGATTTTATAATTTTGAATAATTTTTTTCATAAATGTTAATAACTTTCTTCACCTTCTGTTAACAATTCAATGGCTCCGTCCGTAATGTTGATCCCCGTAAAATAATACCCCGTGCTGACCAAAAGACGGTTCAGCGCCGCGCCAATATCCGTAAAAAACTGTGATGGCAGCCCGTCCAAATCAATCTCCACGTCATTATACGACGCCTTTTGCGGCACCGTCTGCAATGTCCCCCCGTCTTCCGCCGTCGTACAGTCCAGCTCTGCCGACAGCTCAAAGCTTTCCGGAAGCAGACCGAGCAGCAATCGCTGCTTTACATTCAAATCAATGCCCTGCTGTTCCAGGTAGTTTTTGAGCTCCTCCTGACCGCTCTGCGCACTGAGTACGATCGTTCCGTTTTTCTGAATGTCCACTCCGATCTGGCTGACCGGAAAGCCGGCCGGCAAGTACTGGCTGAGCATTTTGGAAAAATATGTTTCGGTCACGGCCATGCGGCTGTTCGCCGGTTCCTCCGGCTCTGTCGGCCCGTGCGGCGGCCGATGTGTGAGATCTGCCCCTTCCCCTATCTTCGGCACCGGGGCGTCTATCAGCATACAAAAGACCAGCACGGCGCATATCGCAATGCAAAAAACGCTGATGAGCAGATATACCCTGTTGTTTTTTGACTTTTCCATATTTTTTCTCCTTTCATCCTGTGTTTCATCTTATGTCCAAGCATCTTTCAATATTCTAAAAAAACACTCCGGAACCCCTCGCAGGGTTCCGGAGTGTTTTAGCCGAAAATCCTTTGCAGCAGGCCGGAAAGCAGCTTCGGCGTTTTAAAAATGTAAATCTTCATGATTCCCTCCTGTCAGCAAAAGCATATCAGCACAAGCAGCACACATAAAATCCAAAAGCACCACCAGGGCGGCAGCATCATTCCCAAAAGAATGCCTATCGCCATGGCCAGCATGTGCACGCTGCAGCCTTTCCTTCTGCGTCTCATCACAGCAATCACCTGTCGCCCCATCTTATGCCGGCCTGCCTGAATATGTGAAAAGAACCCGTGCCACAGGGCACGGGTTCTTTTATCACTGCCAGTCTTTTATTTTTTTCAGTTCCTCATAAAGCTTGACATAGCTCTCATAACGGCTGCGGGCCATCGCCCCTTCTTCCACCAGCGCGTGTACGGCGCATCCCGGCTCACTCACATGAGCACAGCCGGTAAAACGGCACTGCCCGAAAACCGGTTCAATTTCAGGAAACAAGTGCTGCAGCTCCTCTTTACGGATGCGTTCCATCTGTGTCAGCTCAAAGGACGAAAAGCCCGGCGTATCCGCCACCAGAGCACCATCTTCCCGCCGCAGCAGCTCCACGTGTCGGGTCGTATTTTTCCCACGCCCGATTCTTTCGCTGATTTCACCGACAGAAAGCTCCCGTCCGGTGATTCTGCGAAGCAGGCTGGACTTTCCCACGCCGGAGTTCCCTGTAAAACAGGACACTTTGCCATGCATGAGCTGCGAGAGCTTTTCACAGCCTTCACCGGTTTCCGCGCTGGTGCGCAGCACGGTAAATCCCGCCCTGCAATAGACTTCTTCAAAAAAGCCGCTGCAGGCAAGATCGGTTTTATTGACCGCCAAAACGACCTGGATATTCTGCTGCCGGGCAATCACCGTCACCTTATCCACAAGGTAAGGATCGGTGATGGGCGGGGCTTCCGACACCACGATGAAAATCTGATCCAGGTTGGCTATCGGAGGCCGCACCAGCGCATTTTTGCGGGGCAGTATATCCACAATGAAGCCGCTGCCCTTTTCATCCAGTTCAACGACTGCCATATCGCCCGCCAGCGGCACTGCATGGCGCAGGCGCAGACGTCCGCCCGCCTTGCACTCCACGGTTTCACCGCCAACCAGCACATAGTAAAACCCGCCGATGCCCTTCAGAATTGTGCCTTGTTTCCTGCCCATCAAAATTCTTCGTTTGCTTCGTACGTCGTCTGGCCGTTTTGAATGATGCGGATCGTGTGTTTTCCTTCTTCTGCAACCAGCGGAACCAGGATTTCTCCGTCTTCCGCCAGATGGATGGCGCTGTACTGTGTCTCCCCATCCACCTTGACTTCGACCTGCACTTCACCTTCTACAGGAATAATGGCAAAGGTAATTGTCTTGTTTTTCATGACCGGCTCCGGATTGCGGCTGATATGCAGATCCACCGTGGTATTTTCCTTTACAACGGATTCGGCGGGAATCGACTGGAAAATTACCGTGCCGTCGGGCTCGTCGCTGTCAACCGATGTCGCGGTTCCCGGCACAAGCCCTGCGCTGCGCAGCGCCTCTTCCGCCCGCGCAAGCGTCATGGTCATCACATTGGGCACTTTTACGTCTTTCAGCTCCGGGCCTTCGCTGACGTACAGCACTACAGTGTCACCCGGATTCATGCTGGCACCGGCTGCCGGCTCGGTGCGCACCACATTGTCCTTTGCCACGTCCTCATCGGTGATATACTCTACCCGCGTCAAGAGCTCCAGCCGCCCCAGCGCCACTTCAACCTGCCGGTACTCCATCCCGACATAATCGTCCAGCGTGACGGTCTTGGGGCCGCGGCTGATTTCCACAACAATGGCCTGTCCTTCATCCAGCGTTTTTCCGGCTTCCGGGCTTTGGGAAATAATCTGGCCGGCCGGCACCGTTTCATCGTATACCGACTCGCCTTCCTGGATGTCATAAAATCCCCAGATTTCCGAATCCTGGCGGATTTCTTCCATGGTGCGCCCGACAAGGTGGGGCGCTTTCAGGCGTTCCTCATCTTTCCCGCCGAAAGGATTGATGACGGAAATGACAAAATAAATCGCTCCTATCAAAAATACAGCCACGGAAATTATGCTGAAAATCAGTGTGGTTTTCACCGAAGACCGGGCGTCGTTTTCCGGATGCCGGGGCTTCTTCTCTTCTCCCGAAACGCGGACATGTTCCCGCATTTCTCCGGGGTTTGTCAGCTTGCGCGTGGCGTCCGCTTCCTGCTCGGTATAGGATGAGACGCTGTCCTCGGGCGGAATTTCCACCTTGAAAGTCGGGTCGTTTTTAAAGTTCTCCAAATCGGAATACATCTGCGCCGCCGACGCATACCGTTTGGACAGCGACGGGTTCATGGCCTTCATTGTAATGGCTTCCAGCGCAGGCGGAATGTCCGGCACAAAGTCGGACGGCGGCAGCGGCAGGGAGTTGATGTGCTGCAGAGCCACCGAAATGGCGCTGTCGCCTTCAAACGGCAGCCGCCCCGTCAGCATTTCATACATGACAACGCCAAACGAGTACAGGTCTGCCCGGTTGTCAATATGGCTTCCTTTTGCCTGCTCCGGAGAAACATAGTGCACCGATCCGATAGCTTCGCTGATATTATCGGTTTTCTGCTGCGCCATGTGGCGCGCAATCCCGAAATCAGCGACTTTCAGCGTCCCGTCGCGCAGGAGCATAATGTTCTGGGGCTTGATGTCGCGGTGAATAATCCCGCGTGAATGGGCGTGATCAAGGGCTTTGGCAATCTGCATGGAGAAGAAGGTCACTTCCTGCCAGGACAGCGGCCCCCTGCGCGCAAGATATTCCTTCAGGGTAATGCCCTCAATGAGCTCCATCACGATGTAGTCAATGCTTCCGCTGCGCGACACATCGTACACCGCAACAATGTTCGGGTGCGACAGCATGGCAACCGACTGCGATTCATCGTGAAAACGCTGCCGGAACTCCTCATCCTGCGCATATTCTTCTTTCAGAACTTTAATTGCCACATACCGGTTCAGCCGGTGGCACTTTGCCTTGTAAACAACCGCCATTCCGCCCGTGCCGATGATCTCCAGGATTTCATAGCGGTTATCCAGCATTTGTCCTATCAGCTTGTCCATAGCTCAGCTCTCCTCAAAACGCCACCAGAACGACGGTGATATTGTCGCGGCCGCCACGGTCATTGGCTATCTCCACCAGTGTCTGACAGGCCTTTTCCGGCGCCTCGGACTGGTACACTTCATAATAAATCTCGGGCTCACTGACCTCGCCCGTCAGCCCGTCACTGCACAGCAGAATATACTGTCCCGGTCTGGGCCGGATGGGAAAAGTGTCGCAGCGGATGCTTTTATCCGCCCCGATGGCACGTGTTATCACATTGCGGCTGGGATGGCGCTGCGCTTCAAACGGAGTCAGCTCTCCCCGCACAATCATTTCCCCAACCAGGGAATGATCTTTTGTAATCTGCGAAATGCCTTCCTCATCGATCAGGTAGGCCCTGCTGTCGCCGACATTTCCGATCACGGCATCGCCGTCCTGCACCAGAAGGCAAACCATGGTCGTTCCCATGCCCTCCAGCGCCGGATCGCTGCGGGACATTTCCCATACCCGTGTATTGGCTGCCTGCATGGCGTTTTGCACGCATTCTTCCGGTTTTGCGCATGCAATGGACGGGTGAAGCTGTGCCGCAAAGGTATCGGTTGCCAGCCGGCTGGCAACATCGCCCGCCTTGGCACCTCCCATGCCGTCACAGACGATAAAGTACCCGCTTTGCGCGTCTGACGACATGGATATCAGAAATGCATCCTCGTTCACCTTGCGGGCCATGCCGACATGGCTCACTCCCCAGGCTTTCATTCGGCATTCTCCTTTCGGGCCGCCGCCTTTTTGCGAAGCTGCCCGCAGGAGGCATCAATGTCCCCTCCCAGGCTGCGGCGAACCGTGGTGGTTATTCCTTTTTTTATGAGCGCATTTTGAAACGCGCGCAAATCCTCCCGCGTCGAGGGCTCCAGCGGACTGCCCTCCACATGATTGAGCGGAATCAGATTGACATGGCTGTGCATTCCGGACAAAAGCTGCGCCAGTGCCGCTGCGCACTGCGGCGTATCATTGACATGGCGGATCATGGCGTATTCAAAGGAAATCCGCCTGCCCGTCTGCTCAAAATACCTGCGGCAGGCCGGAATCAGCTTTTCCAAGGGGTAACTCCTGTTGACCGGCATCAGGCGGTCACGGATCGCGTTGGTGGGAGCATGCAGCGACACCGAAAGCGTCAGCTGCAGCTTCAGACGGCCAAGCTCTTCAATTTTCGGAACCAGTCCGCAGGTCGAAAGCGAAATATGGCGCATACCGATGTTCAGCCCCTGCGGATGGCTGACAATGCGCAGAAACGTCACAACATTTTCGTAGTTGTCCAGCGGTTCTCCCGTGCCCATGAGCACAATGTTGGAAACACGCACATTCTGATCCTTCTGGGCCCACAGCACCTGGTCGTAGATTTCTGCGGGCGTGAGATTTCTCGTAGCCCCTTTTTCATAGGAGGCACAGAACACACAGCCCATTTTGCAGCCCGCCTGAGTGGAAAGGCAAATGCTGTATCCATGCTCATACTTCATCAAAACGGTTTCGATGCAGTTGCCGTCTTCCAGGGAAAAAAGGTATTTGACCGTGCCGTCATGCTTTGATTTCTGACACGCTGCAATTCCGGGTTTTGTGATAAAAAAGCGCTGATCCAGCTCCCGTCTCAAATCTTTTGAAATGTTGGTCATTTCCTCAAAAGAAGAAACCCCCAGACTGAGCCAGCGAAAAATCTGCTGCGCGCGGTACGGCGGCTGCCCGAGCTGCTCCATCGCCGCGGCCAGCGCCGCCGGATGCATGGACTTAATGCAAATCTTGTGTTCCATCCGTCCCTCACAATCTTTCAAGCCGCGCAGTAAAAAACCCGTCGGTGTTGTCGACATGTGGCCAAAACGTCCTCATTTCCGCCAGCTCCCAACCCGGCGTATCCGCAAGAAACGCACGGACGACCTCCTCGTTTTCCGCCTGCAGCACGGTGCAGGTGGAGTACAAAAGCCGCCCGCCCGGCTTGACATAACCGGCTGCCGTGTGCAAAATTGCGCTTTGCAGCTCCGGCAAATGCAGCACGTCCTCTTGCTTTTTAAAGCGAATGTCGGGCTTTTTCCGTATAATGCCCATGCCGGAGCAGGGCACGTCGCACAGCACGAAGTCTGCGCTTTCGCGCAGCTGTTCCTGCGGTTTCGACGCGTCGGCCACTGCCGTGCGGATAATGTCCACACCGTATCTGACGGCGTTTTTTTCAATGAGTTCCACCTTATGGGGGTGGATATCCATGGCCAGAATGCTCCCCTGATTTTTCATCAGCTGAGCGCACAGCAAAGTTTTTCCCCCCGGTGCAGCGCACATGTCTATCACGCGGGCGCCGGGCGTGGGGTTCAATGCGTGCACACACATCTGGCTGGCCGCATCCTGAATGTAAAACAGCCCCTGCCGGAAAGAGTCCAGCGCCGAAGGGTTTCCCAGGCTCTCCGTCCAAAGCGCATCGCGAAGCCCGGGCAGCGGGCTGCACGAAATCCCTTCCGAAGCAAGCCTGCTTTTAAGCGAATCCGTATCGGTTTTCAATGTATTGACCCGCAGCGTAATGCCCGCCGGGGTGTTGTTCGCACGCAGCAGCGCCTCGCAGCCGTCCTCCCCAAGCCGGTCCAGCATGGCCTGCACAAACCATTGTGGATGGCTGTACAGCAAAGACAGACGCTGCTTCCCCTGAGGCTGCGGGAGTCGGTCCTCGTCCCGCAGTGCGATCAGCCTGCGCAAAAGGGCGTTTGCGTAACCGCCCGCACGGGGACCGCCTTGTTTTTTCACCTGCTTGACCGTCTCGTTTACCGCCGCGCTGTCCGGAATGCGATCGAGCCACAGCAGCTGAAACACCCCAAGGCGCAGCGCGTCCAGGACCTGCGGCATAACTTTTTTCAACGGAATCGTGCTGATACTCTGTAGTGTAAAGTCGATCAGCAGTACATTCTGCAGCGTCCCGTAAGTGAGTGCCGCCGCAAGGGCGGCATCCTCGGACGACAGGCTGTCACACAGCTTTTTCAGCTGCAGGTCCGGCCACGCGCCCGAACGCCGAAAAGCCATCAGGCTTTTCAGCGCTGCATCGCGTGCTCCCGCCGACGGCATCAGTCGTCCCTGCGCCCGCCAAACAGGAGCAGCAGACGCAACAGCTGCGCAATGGACACTGCCAGCGCCGCGACATAGGTCATGGCCGCGGCCGAAAGCGTTTTTTTCGCGCCGGGCAGTTCATCCGGGCTGAGATACCCGCCCTCGCCCAAAACGGAAATCGCCCGGGCCGACGCATTAAACTCCACCGGCAAAGTCACAAGCTGAAAGACAACAGCCAGCATGAAAAACAGGATCCCCGCAAAAAACAGGGACTCATAATTGAACAGCAGGCCGATGAGCAAAAGCGGCCATGCCAGGGTGGAACCGAGCTGAGTCACCGGGATGATGGCGTTGCGCAGGCGGATGGGGCCGTACCCCTCGGCATACTGCGCAGCGTGGCCGGCTTCGTGCGCCGCTACGCCCACCGCAGCCACCGACGCGGAATCATACACCGATTCTGACAGCCGAATCACGCCGGCGCGCGGATCAAAATGATCCGTCAGGTTTCCGCGCACCCTCTCAATGCGAACGTCATACACGCCGCAGGCGTTGAGCACCGCCTGGGCCGCCTGAGCGCCCGTCATCCCGCTGTGTGTGCGCTGGGAAGAATAATGATTGAATGTGGACGACACTTTGAACTGTGCCCACATGGCAAACAGCATCGCAGGAATAATCAGAATAAAATAATACACATCAAAGCCCCAGAACATCTTATAAATCCTCCTTCCGGGATACAGCGCGCCGGCGCGCCGGCGCAGAAACAGACACGATTATCGGAACCTTTCTTTCAGCAGCGCCCCGTGGCCGCGGAAAAATGCATCGGCGGGCATCTTTTTTCCGCCTGCACCCTGCACCTGCGCAATACGCACGCAGCCCTGCGTGCACTGCACCACCATGCCCTGCTTTCCGACATCCACAATGCTTCCGCAAGGGGCGGGGCCGCCGGTTTGCGGCACAGCCTGCGCACCGTACAGCTTGATTTTTTCTTCACCTAAAAAGCCAAAGGCGCCGGGCGCCGGATCGTATGCGCGGATTGCACAGGCCGCCGCGCAGCTGTCACCGGCAAAGCTGACAAAGGCATCCTGGTTTTTGATGAGCGGCGCATAGCTCGCCGCGCTGTCATCCTGTCTTTGCGGCGCGAGCTCGCCGCGCTCCGCCTTGTCCAGCACGTTCAGCAATGCCTGCGCACCGATTTGCGCAAGCCGTTCCTGCAGCGCCCCGAACGTTTCGCTCTCCCCGATTTCCACGGTCTCCCTGAGCAGCATGTCGCCGGTGTCCAGTCCTTCGTTCATCTGCATAATGGTCACGCCGGTCCGGGTTTCGCCCCGGGCAATGGCCGTCGCAATCGGGCTTGCCCCCCGATACGCCGGAAGCAGCGACGCATGTACATTGATGCACCCGTATTTCGGCAGAGCCAGAATACCGGGCGGCACAATGCGGCCATACGCCGCTACCGCAATGACGTCCGGCGCCAGCGCACGCAAAGTCTCTTCACACTCTGCCCCGCGCAGCGTCGCCGGCTGGTATACTTGTATACCTGCCTCAAGAGCCCGGATTTTGACCGGCGGGGGCAGCATTTTCATCCCGCGGTTCTTCGGCGTATCCGCACGGGTAAACACGGCCAAAACCTCATGCCTGCTGTGCAAAAGTGCGTCCAGCGTCGTCACTGCGAACTCAGGCGTTCCCATAAAAACGACTTTCATTCTTACTCCAGTTCCTCCGGATCAATATATTCTGTGACAAGATCGGTAAACAAATGCCCGTCGAGATGATCAATTTCATGGCAAAACGCCCGGGCGGTAAATCCTTCCGCCGAAACCGTAAACGGTTTGCCAAAGCGGTCCTGTGCGCTGACCGTCACATTCATGGGGCGCTCTACCATTCCCCACACCCCGGGGACGCTCAGGCAGCCTTCCACGTCGTTCTGCGTCCCGCTTTTTTCGACAATCTCGGGATTGATGATTTCAAGATAGCTGCCATCCTCGAGCATGACAAGCGCCAGGCGGCGCAAAACCCCCACCTGAGGTGCCGCCAGTCCTGCGCCGTTGGCTTCGGCCAGTGTTTCGTGCATATCATCAAGCAGCGTGTGCAGCCGATCATTGAAGTCCGTAACCGGGCGGCACACTTTGCGCAGACAGCTGTCGCCTTCTTTTACAATATTGCGGGTTGGCATGTTGCAACAAACTCCTTTGTATGTAAGTCTTACATCGGCGGGTTCCGTATGGCCGCCACGGTAATGCCCCGGCTTTGCGGCCAGGCGTACAATGCGTTGAGTACCGCGGAGATGAGCTCTCTCGCTTCCCGGCCGTCATGGCCCCGGAATGAAACGGTGTACCGGTACTTGTTGTTCAGCCGGACAATCGCACAGGGTGCCGGGCCAAGCACAGGGCCCTTCAGACCCGGGAAATGCTGTTCCATCGCCTGAACCACCAGCGCCGAAACCCGGAGCGCCGCCCGAAGTACATCATTTTCCTTTGCACCGCTCAGCTGGAAAACAAACACATCGGAAAACGGCGGAACCTGCAGCGCTTCCCTCGCCCGGATCTCGTGCTCATAAAAGCTTTGGTAATCCTGCCTGGCTGCCGCCCGAATCACCTCGTTGCCCGGATGATACGTCTGAATCACCGCCCGGCCGGGCTTTGCACGGCGGCCCGCGCGGCCTACCACCTGTGCCAGCAGTGAAAACGTGCGTTCCTGGGCGTGGTAGTCCCCGCAGTACAGCGACAAGTCGGCGTCAAGGACCCCGACCAGCGTAACATTCTCGAAATCAAGGCCCTTGGCCACCATCTGTGTTCCCAGAAGGATGTCTGCTTCGCCGTGTGCAAAGCGGCTGAGCAGCTTCTCATGTGATGTGCGCCCGCTGGTTGTGTCGGCATCCATGCGGATCACGCGCACACCCGGCAGACAGGACAACAGTTCCTCCTCCACCTTTTGCGTTCCCGCGCCAATCAGGCGGATATGCTCGCTGCCGCAGACCGGGCAAACGGCCGAAAGCGGCTCGGAATAGCCGCAGTGATGGCACATCAGCCGCCCGTTGCGCGCGTGGTACGTCATGGCTACCGAACAGTTTTTGCATTCCGGCACATATCCGCAGTCCACGCACAGTGCCATGCGGGCGCTGCCGCGCCGATTGATAAACAAAACAGCCTGCTCGCCCCGGGCCCTGGTGTTTTCCAGCTCGCGCCGCAAATCGTCACCTATCAGCGCCGCGCCGCCGCCTTCCAGCGCCGAGCGCATATCGGAAATCACCGCCTGCGGCAGGGGCACATGGTTATACCGTTCGCTGAGCGTAAACAGATGATATTTCCCGCAAAGCGCCTGGTAATAGCTGTCCACCGACGGGGTAGCCGAGCCGAGCACCACCAGTCCGCCTTCCTTGGCGCAGCGGTATTTTGCGATTTCCTCCGCATCATACCTCGGAGAGCTTTCGGAATGGTAAGTGCTCTCCTGCTGTTCGTCAATGATCACAACGCCCAAGCCGCTCACGGGAGCAAACACCGCGCTGCGCGTCCCGACGACCACACGCGCCTGCCCTGCACGCACGCGCTTGTATTCGTCCATTCTCTGGGCATCGGTCAGGCCGCTGTGCATCACGGCCACCTCACTGCCAAAATGCCGGGAAAACTCCCGCAGCATCTGCGGCGTCAGCGCAATTTCCGGCACGAGCAGGATGGCGCTTTTCCCCCGTTTCAATGTTTCCCGGATCAGCGCGATATAAACCAGTGTTTTGCCGCTGCCCGTCACCCCGTGCAAAAGCGCGGCCCCGGGCCGGCTTTCCATGCACAGGCTCACAAGCCCGTCCAGCACCTGCTGCTGCTCTGGCGTGAGCACAATGTCCGGCGCCGGCAGCACCTGTCCTTCGGACGGCCTGCGGAACACCTCTTCACTGCGCGCGCTCAGCAGCCCCATTTTTTCCAGTGTCCGCAGCGCCGACACGGAAACACCCGTTAAATAACACAGCTCTTTTTCCGGCAGAGATCCCTCGCGCTGAAGGCATTCCAGAACCTGTTTCCGCTTTTGTCCCAAAGCCCCCTTGCCCAAAGACTCGCATGCTTTTTCAAAAGGCTGCGCCAGCGAAAGGATTTTAATGGTTTTGTCGCCGATTTTTCTCCTGTATTCGATGTGCACGCTCAAAATCCCGTCGCGGACAAGCTGCGAAAGAAGCCGCTGCGGCACTTCCGCTGTCACGCTGCGGGCAATGTCCGCAGCGGAAAGCGGTACGGAACTTGCATACACCGCCCGGACAACATCGGCCTTTTTCCCCGTCCCCGCGCGCTCCAGCGCCTGCTCGAGGGAAAGCCCCGCAGATGTATAGGCTTCGCGGAAACGATTCCATACACCGGGCGGAAACTGAACTGCCGCCGCTTCAAACAGGGTGCAGAAATAGCGTTTTTTCATCCACAGCGCCAGTGACAGCTCTTCCTGGGACAGCACGAACTCATCGTCAAACAGGTGGGCAAGCTGCTTCAGCTGCTTTTCGCCCTCCCGTTCGGCCAGGGCAAAAATCACCCCTTCGCACTTGCGGTTTCCCGCGCCGAAAGGCACCATAACCCGCTGGCCCGGACGTGCGGCATCCGCCCATTGCTCCGGCACCAGATAGTCGTATGCCTTGTCTGCGGCAAACGTGACTGAAGATACCGCGACTTTGGCAACGACATCATGCTTCGGCATGGTTTCTCCCCTCTCCGGCATACATTACGGAAGCGTCCGTTATGACTCAGCCTCTTTGCTTTCTTCTTCGGCGCGGGGGCTTTCCGCTTCTTCGCTGCCCGCAGGCGTCTGGGGTTCTTCATCTTCCTGCCTCAGCACCACGCGCCCGGCCATGATGTCGTTGAGCGCCAGCTTGACGGGCTTTTCAGACAGGGGGATTTGGTTTTCTTCTGCCGCCGCAGCAATATCCCTTGCGCGCTTGGCGGTCAGATTGACCAGCATGTAACGGTTGTTCACTTTTTTGAGCAAATCGCTCATGGAAGGATACAGCATCTCAGTCACCTCAATAAGTCAGTAAATCCATTCGTTTTTCGGTCCGGCAGCGCTGGGAAATAATAATGGCGCTCAGCTCGCGCACCGCATCTTCCAGGTTGTCGTTGACCACAATATAATCGTACTTGTCTCCGCTTTTGTATTCCTGGCGCGCTTTTTCCACCCGCTGGGCAATCACGTCATCGGGCTCGCTGCCGCGGTTGTGCAGGCGCTCCTGCAGCATGGAAAACCTCGGCGGAATGATAAACACCAGCACCGCATCCGGCCTTTTGCTTTTTACCATCAGCGCGCCCTGCACTTCGATTTCCAAAATCACATCATTGCCGCGTGCCAGCTCGCTTTCGACCGCTTTGGCCGGTGTGCCGTAATAATTTCCGACGTACTCGGCGTATTCCAAAAGCTCTCCGCCGTCGATCATCGCGCGAAACTGTTCATGTGTCAGAAAATAATAGCTTTTTCCGTCCACTTCACCCGGGCGGGGTTTTCTGGTTGTCGCGGAAATGGAATAGTGAATGTGCGGCAAAGCAGGCAGGGCACGGCCCAGCACCGTCCCTTTTCCCGCCCCGGAAGGCCCCGTGACTACAATCAGCGTTCCCTGTCCCCGCGCACAATCACTCATCGTCATCGTCCTCCTCATCATCCACATCCGGCTCGCTGCCCAGACGGTTGGCTATCGTTTCCGGCTGAATGGGCGACAGCACAACGTGATCGGAATCGGTTATCAGTACAGCGCGCGTCCGGCGTCCGTACGTGGCGTCAATCAAGGCATCGCGTTCCTTCGCTTTCTGAATAATCCGCTTGATGGGCGCAGATTCCGGACTTACAATGGCCACCAGCCGGTTGGCCGAAACCATGTTCCCGAAACCGATGTTGATCAGCTTCAATGCAAACTACCCCTTTCGGCCTCTATTCCAGGTTCTGAATCTGTTCGCGGATTTTTTCAATCTCCGCCTTCAGCTCAACCACTGTTTTTGCAATTTCATAGTCGTTGGCCTTGGAGCCGATGGTGTTGGCCTCGCGGTTGAGCTCCTGAACCAGAAAGTCCAGCTTTCTCCCGAC
>CANUCM010000106.1 GCA_947856675.1 uncultured Clostridia bacterium
CAAAGGTCTTGACGGTGTCGTAAAAGCTCTCGTTTTTGCTCAGCGACGAGGCCCCGGGAGCAAAAGAAACGACCCGCAACCCCAGCTTTTCCTGTGCAACGTGAAAGCTGTACTGTGTGCGAGTCGACGGTTCAAAAAATAAGTTGCAGGCGATCCTTCCGGTGAAATTGGGAACAGCTGCCCCATTCCGGAATGCCTGTGCATTGTCCAGAAGCCTTGTGATCTCTTCGGTTTTCAGCTCTTTGAGGCTGAACAGGTTCTTCAGCATACGTCCTCTCTTTCTCACATGCCTGCCGGCAAAACGTTTTTGACCAAATTTTTTTCATTATACCATCCGCAGCTTTTTTTTTCAACGACTTGCCCGCAAAAAAGCCGACAAACTTTTTCGCGCTGCGCCGGGCTCTTTTTGTTTTGTTTGCCGTTTTCCCTTGCAATGTCTCCCTGCCGCGCTTATAATAGAATTATATCATGTTTTTTTGCCTGAAAGGAGTTTTTTTCTTATGCTTTTCGGTCACGAAAAAGTGTCGTTCCTTCATCTCCCCACCCCGCTTGAATACCTGCCTTCCATCTCGCGTGATCTGGGCGTCGAGTTTTACATCAAGCGCGACGATTTGACCGGCCTCGGCATGGGCGGCAACAAGCTGCGCAAGCTGGAGTATCTTTTGTACGACGCGCAGCAGCAGGGCGCCACCATGCTGCTCACCCAGGGCGGCGCGCAGACCAACCACGGCCGCCTGACGGCCGCCGTCGCCGCCAAATACGGCATGCGCTGCGCCATTTTGTGCATCGACGACTACCCCGGCGAGGTAAGCGCCAACATCCTGCTCGACCGCATCATGGGCGCCGACGTCATCCTCAAAAAGAGCGACGGCCGCAGCGAAGACGTGCAGTTTGAAGAGCTGACCGCCCGCATGGTCAAAAAGTACACCGACGAGGGCGAAAAAGTGTACGTCATCCCCGTCGGCGGCTCCAACCGCGTCGGCATGCTGGGCTATTACGAGTGCGCCCGCGAAATCACCGCCCAGGCCTTTGCCATGGGCATTTCGCACGCGCGGCTCATCTGCGGCGTCGGCAGCCTCGGCACATACATGGGCCTTTACTGCGGCCTGCGCGGCGAGGGCTCGCCCCTGCACCTGACGGGCGTCGCCATCTCCCCCTTCGGCGAGGCCAAGGAAAAGCGCGTCGTCAGCTACTTTAACGAGGTGCGCGACGCTTTCGGCTTTGACTTTACCGCCTGCCGCTCCGATTTCGACATTGAAACGGGCTACGCCCGCGAAGGCTACAACAAGCCCAACGCCGTCGTGCGCGACGCCATTTACGAAATGGGCCGCAAAGAGGCCATCATCCTCGACCCGTGCTACACCGGCAAGGCCTACGCCGGCATCCGCGACATGGTGCGCGAGGGCAAAATCGCCCAGGGCGAAACCGTCATTTTCCTGCACACCGGCGGCGCGCCCGGCATCAACACCCCCTTCCACCGCATCGAAATGGAGCGCGAGCTTCTGGACGGGGTGACCATTCTGTAACGCGCTTTCGCGCGGGAGGTACCGCATGAACACTCTGCAAAAACGCACCCTGGGCGCCCTGGGCACCGCGCTGGGCCTGTCGGCCCCCTTTGCCCTTGAGGCGCTGCACCGCCGCGCCGACCGCCGCCGGCTGACGCCCGACGGAATGTTTTCCACGGTGCGCGGCCGCAAAATGCACATCACGACGCACGGGGCCGGCCCCAAAACCCTGGTTTTTCTGCCCGGGCTCGGCACCCCATGCCCCGCCATTGACTTTGTCCCCCTGGCCGCGCGGCTGCGCGGGCACTTCCGCTGCGTCGTGCCCGAACCGCTGGGCCGCGGGTTTTCCGACGCCGCCGACACGCCCCGCACCTCGCTGCACATTGTGGCCGAGCTGCGCGAAGGCCTGCTCGGCGCCGGGCTGCGCCCGCCGTTCGTGCTCGTCGCCCACGGCGTTTCGGGCATTTACGCGCTGGTCTGGGCGGCCCACTACCCCGCCGAAGTAGAAGCGGTCGTCGGCATCGACGCGTATGTGCCCGCGCTGGCCGACGCGCCCGCCTGCGTGCCGCACCCGCTGCCCCGCCTCTGCGCACTGGCCAACCTTTCCGGCCTTGTGCGGCTTTCGGGCTTTTTGCCCGCCGGCACGCGGCGCCTGCGCGCGCTGTGCGGCGGGAACCCCGCGCGCCTGTCCGCCGTGCGCAGCATAAGCGCCCGGTGCACGCTGTCGCGCAATGAGCTGAGCGAGCGCGCACTGCTTTGGGAAAACCTGCGCCATGCGCAAAAGCTGCACTTTCCCAAGGCCTGCCGCCTTCTGCACTTTGTCGCGCAGGATTCCGTGCAGGCCATGTCCGGCGGCCCGGCCTGCGACTGGGAAGGCGAGCACCGCCGCCAGACGCTGGCCGTTTCCGACGGCCGGTGCTTAACGCTCGGCGGCGGCCACTTCCTGCACCACACCCAGGCCGACGCCATGGCGCGCGAAATCCGCGCGTTTCTGGCCGAAGAAACGGCGCCCGCGCCCAAACGCCGCCGCAGCGCGGTGGTCCACCGGCCGTAAGCCCCCGTTTGCGCAGCAAAAAGGCCCCCCGAAGGGGGCCTTTTTTTGTTTGCCTTATACCGCCGGGGCGTTTCTCAGGTAATGAGTGGTCATCTTGTTTGTAAAGAAGTCCTCAAACCAGTCGCCGGTGTCGGTGTTGTTGTTGACAAAGATGATGGCGCCGTTGACGCTTCCCCAGCTCGTGCCGTCGGCCACAAAGGATACGCAGTAGCCCGGCGTCCACGCTGTGCACCAGGTGAAGGTGTCGTTGTACGCAAAGCAGCCCAGGCCGTTTGCCTGCACTTTCTTGAGCGCCGCGATGAGCGTTTCCATCCCGGCCGGCGTTTCCTGCGTGTTCTGCGCCAGCAGGTACGCCTGCACCAGCCTGAGTATGTCGGTCGGCGTGCTCAGAATCACGGTGTCGCCTTCCAGGGCGGAGGCGGGCTGCCCGTTTTTCTCGTGCGGCTCGGCCAGCTTCAGGGCCGAAATGCGGCCGCTGCCCGCAACGCCCGTTTCCTCAAAGCCCAGAGGATCGAGCACCAGCGTTTCCAGAAGCTCGGCATAGCTGCTCACGTCGGGATCGGCGCTTTCGTTGTACTTCGAAACCAGCAGGGCGGCGCG
>CANUCM010000107.1 GCA_947856675.1 uncultured Clostridia bacterium
GCCTTTTCGGACAGCGCGGCGCGCTGCCGCACGCCGAAGCGGTGCTGCTCGTCGATGACGAGCAGGGCGGGGGCGTGAAAGCGCACATCGGGCTCAAGCAGCGCGTGTGTGCCGCACAGCAGGTCAATTTCGCCGCATTCCAGCGCATGCAGCAGCGCGCTGCGCTGCTTTTTGCCCATGCCGGAGGTGAGCAGGGCGGTGCGCACGCCGAAGGGGGCGAGCAGCTCGGTAAAGGTGTTCAGGTGCTGGCGGGCGAGCAGCTCGGTGGGCGCCATGACGGCGGCCTGCGCGCCGTTTTGCGCGGCGAGCCAGACACAGGCGGCGGCGACCAGCGTTTTGCCCGAGCCGACGTCGCCCTGGACAAGGCGGTGCATGCGCGTGCCGCCCGTCATGCCGGCAAAGCACTCGGCAATGCAGCGGCGCTGGGCCGCGGTCGGCGAAAAGGGCAGCGCCGAAAAAAAGCTTTCCGCGTCGCGCGGCGCGAGCAAAACCGAAGCCGGGCGCTGTGCGCGCTGTTTCATGCACAGCGAAGCCAGTGAAAAGATAAAAAACTCCTCAAAAATCAGGCGTCTGCGCGCCTGGGCGGCTTCGTCCGCGCTGCGGGGGAAGTGGATGGCGCGGTAGGCCTCGCCGAGGGGCATCAGCCCGGCGGAAGCGGCGGGGGGCAGCGGATCTTCAAAGCGGTTGTCCGCGGCCAGCAGCGCGGCGCGCACCCCCTGCGTTATCATATTGCGGGTGACCCCTTCGGCCAGCGGGTACACGGGCACGATGCGGCCGGCGCTGCCGTCGGCCTGCCCGGCCGGCTCAAACTCGGGGTTTGTCATGCGCCGGCCCCGGCCGTCGGCTTCCGCACGGCCGAAAAAGATGTATTCCCGGCCGGGTATCAGCTGGGTGCGCACATAGGGGCGGTTGAAAAACACCAGCTCCAGCGTCCCGGTGTCGTCAAAGGCGCGGGCTTTGGACACGTTCAGGCCGCCGTGCAGGCGGGCGGTGTGGGGCTGGGTACCGGCAATGGCGCGGACGCAGCAGCGCTGCCCGTCGGGCGCGCCCGCCACGGTGTAAATACATGAGCGGTCCTCGTAATCGCGGGGAAAGTAGGTCAGAAAATCGCGCAGCGTAAAAAGCGACAGCTTTTCAAGCTGCCGCGCGCGTTTGTCGCCGACGCCGCGCAGGGCGCGCACGCCGGAATCGAGGGTCAAAGGCTCAGACATGGGGACGGTACAGCGCGACGACCAGGCCCAAAATGGCGCATCCGTCGCCGTCGATGGGATCATAGGCGGGGTTTTCCGGCAGCAGCAGGACGCGGCGGCCCTTGAGCGAAAGGCGCTTGACGGTGGCTTCGTCGTCGAGCAGCGCCACAACGATGTCGCCCGAGCGGGCGTCAGGCTGGCGGCGGACAATGACGATATCGCCGGACAAAATGCCCGCGCCCGTCATGGAATCGCCTCGCACGCGCAGGGCAAACAGTTCACCGGAAGCCGATCCCTCATAGGGAATATAGCCCTCAACCTCCTGCTGCGCAAGGATGGGAAGGCCGGCCGTGACCGTGCCCAGCAGCGGGATGCTGCGAAAGCCGGGCCGGCTGCCTTTGAGGGAAATGGCGCGGGTTTTCCGGTCGCTCTTTTCAAGAAAACCCCCTTCTTTCAGCACTTTCAGGTGCGCGTGCACCGTGGAGGGCGAGCGCAGGCCGACTGCCTGGCAGATTTCACGGATGGAAGGGGGGTAGCCGTTCTGCTCGGTAAACTCATTGAGGTATTTCAGGATTTCCAGCCGTTTCGGGCTCAGCTTTTTCATCATAGACCTCCTGCGTACAGTGCACTGATATCCACAGTATAGCACATCGGTTTTGAAAAAGCAAACATGCGTTTGAAAAAAATAATACTTTTTGTAGAAAAACAGAAAAAAATAAAAAAACCGGCCCGAAGGCCGGTTTGCCGGTTTAAAACCAGAAGGTGATTTCGCCGCTTTGGCGCATGTCATAGCCGATGGTGCGGCCGGTGCGGTAGGTCAGGGTACCGGCGCCGGAGCGGGCGGAGTAGCCGGAAAAGCCGAAGTCGTCCAGCTGGCCCTGGAGCTGCAGCTGCAAAGCGTCGACGAAAGACCACACTGCGGCGCCCAGCTCGTCGTCGGCGCACAGGTACTGCATGATTTCGAGCGCGGCGTTTTGAATGGCGGCACCCGAGGGGCCGTCCTGCAGGCTGTGGCGCCAGGCGTGGATGGACAGGCCGAAGCGGTCCCCGTCGTGCAGCACGGAAAGGCAGGCGGTGCCCTGCGCGTCATACAGCACGCCGTCGCGGTCGAGCGAAAGGCCGAACGCCGGGCGCAGGATGTCGTTGAGGGCGGACAGGTGCTGGGAAAAGCTGCGGCCGGCGTCAAAGAGTCCGGCGGTGCCGTACACGCCGGTGCCGTACAGGCCGGCGGGAAGCTCGCCGGTTTCCATTTCCACGACGGAGTAAAGGCAGGAAACCTGCCCGGCCTGGTTGCCGTCAAACAGGCGCTGCGCGTCGGCCAGGCAGGCAAAACGGCGGTACTCGGGGGGCTTTTCCCAGGGGGCGGCGCCTTCGTAGGGGGCGGCGGTATCGAGGGCAATGCGGCTTTGCTGTGCGTCCCAGGTGACGGAAATGTCCAAAAGCGCCACTAAATCGCGCAGGCGGAAAAAGTTGCTGCCTTCGATTTCGTAGGCGCACAGGGCCATTTCACGGCCGTCCCACAGCACGCTGGCGGGGGTAAACACGGCGAGGCGGCTGTCGCGCGGGCGAAGGGACAGCTCGCCCCCGACGGGGGTGTACCCGCCGCCGCTTTCGACCGTAATGACGCGCGCCTGCGCATCCCAGTCAACGGAAAAGCCCTTGTCAAGGCCGGAGAGGAGCATGGCGCAGTCGCGCAGGCGGATGTAATTGTTTCCGCCGATTTCATACGCTTCGAGCGTGACGGGCCGGCCGTCTGCCAGAAGGTGCGCGTCGGAGGGGAAAGCATACAGCAGGCCGCTGTCCTGAAACGCCGCGGCGCACTGGCGCGCGTAGTCCAGCGACAGGAGCATGCGCGATGTCCCGGCCTGCACCCAGGCGCCCACCTCGTCAAAATCGCGGGCGTAGAGGTAGGTGGGCGGGATGACTTCAAAGCCGCGCGTGTCGATATAGCCCCACAGCCCGTCGCGCATGACGCGGGCAAAGCCGTGGCAAAAAGCGGCGGCGTACTGGTAGCGCGGGGCGATGGCGACGTGGCCGTTTTCATCGGTGTAGCCGTACAGGCCCGTGTGAAGGTCGTATGTCACGGCCAGGCCGCCGCTGTACAGCGGCGGGGTTTCGGGCGTTTCGGGCAGCTGAACGGGCAGTTCTTCGGGGGAAGAATAAACGGGGTCGACGCACAAAGCGCCCGTCTGATCCACGGCGCCCCAGCGGCCGTCCGTGCGTACGGCGGCGCGGCCGTTTGCAAAGCTGCCGGTGTACTGGTAGGGGGCGGGATCGCTCATGAGAAACAGGGCGCTGCACGGAAGGGAAAGGCAGAGCAGGGCGCACAGGGCGCACAGCGCCGTTTTGCGTACAAAAAGCATAAAAAGAACCTCCCTGCGCGCGGCGGGACGTTATCGGGTTTGTCCGCTGCCGCGCACGACGTACTTGTACGAGCACAGCTCGCGCAGGCCCATGGGGCCGCGGGCGTGCAGTTTCTGGGTGGAAATGCCGATTTCGGCGCCCATGCCGAACTCTTCGCCGTCGGTAAAGCGGGTGGAGGCGTTGTGGTACACGGCGGCGCAGTCGACGGTGCGCAGAAAGCGTTCGGCGGCCTGCGCGTCTTCGGTCACGATGCATTCGCTGTGGCCGGTGGAAAAGCGCTCGATGTGGGCCAGGGCCTCGTCCATGCCGTCGACGACGCGCACGGCGAGGATATAGTCGAGAAACTCGCGGGCCCAGTCGTCTTCGCAGGCGGGAACGGCCTGCGGAACGAGGGCGCAGGTCTGCTCGCAGCCGCGCAGGGTGACGCCCTTTTCGCGCAGGGCGCGGGCGGCGAGGGGCAGGAAAACCGGCGCGATGGCGCGGTCGACCAGCATGGTTTCGGCGGCGTTGCACACGGAAACACGCTGGGCTTTGGCGTTGACGATAATGCGGCAGGCCATGTCGGGGTCGGCTTTTTCGTGCACATACACATGGCAGTTGCCCGTGCCCGTTTCGATGACGGGCACCGCGGCGTTTTTGACGACGGCGGCAATCAGCCCTGCGCCGCCGCGGGGGATGAGCACGTCGATAAAGCCGCGCAGGCGCATCATTTCGGCGGCCGTTTCGCGGCGGGTGTCGTGCAGCAGGGTGATGCAGCTTTCGGGCAGGCCGGCCGACTGCACGGCACCGCGCATGACGCGTTCCAGCTCGATGTTGGTGCCGATGGTTTCGCTGCCGCCGCGGAGAAACGCGGCGCAGCCGGCCTTGAGGCACAGCACGGCGGCGTCGACGGTGACGTTGGGGCGCGACTCGTAAATAATGCCGACGACGCCCAGGGGCACGCGCACTTTATCGATGCACAGGCCGTTTTCCAGTGTGCGGCGTTCCATCCGTTCGCCCACGGGATCGGGCAGGGCCTCGACTTTCAGCACGGCGTCCGCAATGGCGCTTAGGCGCTGCGGCGTCAGGGAAAGGCGGTCGAGCATGGCCCGGGGCATGCCGCCGGCCGCGGCTTGTTCGCAATCGCGGGCGTTGGCGGCCAGGATGTCCTGCGCATGTGTGCGCAGCGCTTCGGATATGGCGCGCAGGGCGCGGTTTTTCTGCCCGGTGCCGGCGCCGGCCAGGGTGCGGGCGGCCTGCCGGGCGCGGGCGCCCAGCGCTTCGAGCTCAGTCATAAAGGTCACCTCCGAAAGTTGTGCCGACCTGCCGGCCTTCGAGCAGGCTGTACAGGGTTTCGAGCTTGGAGCCGTTGACAATGGCCATGACGCAGCCGCAGCCAAGGGCGATTTTTGCGGCGGAGATTTTTGTCGCCATGCCGCCCGTGCCGCGGCTGGAGCCGGCGCCGCCGGCAATGCTTTCAATGTACGGCGTGATGGCCGGCACGTGCGGAATGAGCGGCGCGCCGGGGCATTCGGCGGGGTTTTTTTCGTACAGACCGTCGATGTCGCTCAGAAGCACCAGCGCGTCGGCGCCGGTCAGCGAGGCGACAATGGCCGAAAGCGTGTCGTTGTCGCCAAACTCGATTTCCTCGGTGGACACCGTGTCGTTTTCGTTGACAACGGGAATGGCGCCCATGCGCAGCAGCGATTCAAAGGTATTCTGCACGTTTTGCTTGCGCAGGGGGTCTTCGACGACGTCGCGCGTCAGGAGGATCTGGGCGACTTTGTGGTGGTATTCGCTGAAGTGCTTGTCATACAGGTACATCAGCTCGCACTGGCCCACCGCGGCGGCGGCCTGTTTTTCGGGCATGGAGCGGGCGCGGGCTTTCAAACCCAGCTTGGCGGTGCCAACGGCGATGGAGCCGGAGGAAACCAGAATCACATCGCGGCCGCTGTTTTTTATGTCGGCCAGAATGCGGCACAGCTGCTCGATCTGGCGGATGTTGATAAGCCCGGTTTCGTAGGTCAGGGAAGAGGAGCCCACCTTGAAAACGATGCGCCGGGCGTTTTGAAAGCTGTTCACGAAAAAAGGCCTCCCTCAAAGACGTCTGCCGGCATACTATACCATAAAAGCTGCATTTTGGCAAGGTTTGAGGACTTTTGCCGCGGGAAACGCGCTGAAAAGTGATGCATCTGCAAAAAAAAGAAAGCGCCGCGTGTGCGGCGCTTTGGCGTGGGCATGCTATGCGATATAGGCGCGGAGCAGGGCCAGGGTGTTGCACAGCCCGTCGACGTGGGTGCGCTCGTAGCCGTGGGAAGCGTAAACGCCCGGGCCGATGAGCGCATGGCGGACATCGTAGCCGGCGCGCAGGGCGACGGTGGCGTCCGAAGCGTAATAGTTGTACACATCGACGGCGTAGTCGACGCCGGCTTTGCGGGCGGCCTCGATAAGGGCGGAGGTCATGGCGTGGTTGTACGGGCCGGAGGAGTCCTTGGCGCAGATGGAAACCTGCTTTTCGGTGCAGGTGACGTTTTCTCCGACACAGCCCATGTCGACGGCCAGGCATTCGACGACGTCCTCGGGGATGCCGCAGGCGGCACCGTGGCCGATTTCCTCAAACACGGTAAAGTTGAGGTACACGCTGCGCGGCAGGGCGATGCCTTCTTCCTTGACGGCTTTGGCGTAGGCCAGAAGGACGGAAGCGGAGGCCTTGTCGTCCAAAAAGCGGCTCTTGATGTAGCCCGAGGGGGTTATCATAAAGCGCGGGCAGACGGCGATAAAGTCGCCGGGCATGATGCCGAGCCTGCGCACATCTTCTTCGGAATGCACGTCCTCATCGATGACGACTTCGAGGTTGTCCTCAAAGCTGCGCGGGTCGTTGGCGTGGCCGTTGACGTGAATGGATGCGTTGGGGATCTGGATGGTACCGTCGTAGACGCCGCTGAAGCGGGTAAAGATCTTGACGGTTTCGGTTTCGGTGTTGTTGGGGTTGAGCCCGCCGATTTTGCTCAGGGCGAGGCGTCCGTCGGGCTTGATGTAGTTGACGACAGCGCCGAGGGTGTCGACGTGGGCAAAGAGCATGATGGGGTTGCCTTCTCCGCCGAGGTGCACGGTCACGCCGCCCTTGTTGAGCTGCCTGGGCTGGTAACCCATGGCGGACAGTTCGCCCAAGAGGTAGGTCTGCGCCGCTTCGGTGTAGCCTGAGGGGCTGTCAATGGAAATGATGTTTTTGAGCTGAGTCAGCATGTAATCGCGCAGGTTTTGCATAAAAAAACTCCTCCTTATACTGGGCGCCGGGAACCGGCGCGGGACTGGCCGGGCATGTCCCGACGCATACCAGTATAGCAGAACGCAGCGGCAAAAACAACCGCCGTCCGGCCAAAAACAGGCGCGGACGGCGGCAAAAACGTCAGTGTGCAAGCGCATCGTGCAAAGAACGGGCGGTATTTTCGAGCGCGGCGAAATCCAGGTGGGGCAGGTACAGCGCTTCGATCTCGTCGTGCAGAGCATGGGCGCTGCGCAGTTCGGCGGCGGCGTCGTCGAGCAGGGAACGGCTCATGCGCGACAGCAGGCGGATTTTGCCGCGCAGGCCGGGCTGTGCGCCGAGGTCGGCGCAGGCGTCGACGCGGATGCGCCGGTAGGGCGTGCGCGGGCCGGGCTGTGCGGGGTGCACGGTGACAAAGCCCAGCGAAAGCTCCGGGATGAGGACGTGGCACAGCTTTTGCGGGTCGACGGGGCTCAGGCAGGCGTACACGTCGCAGCCGCGCTGCACGGCGCCCTCGAGCAGGGGCTGCAGCAGGACGTGCGAAAATCCGAGGCTGTCGGACAGCTCATACACGCGCGAGCACAGCGCGTCGATGGTGCAGTCAAAGCGCATAAGCCCGCGCGGGGTCATGCCGTCGAGGAAGCGTTTTCTGACGATGCCCGGCGCGCCGCTGCCCCGGGGGATTTCGCGGGCGATGATGCCTTTGGCGCGGCGGGCCAGGCGGGCGGCGTCAAACACGGGTGCGGCGCAGGCGCAGACGGCGTCCCGGGCCTGCGCCGCGGCACAGGTCAGGCGGCGCGCCTGCGCATAGTGCGCGCGGGAGCGCTCGGCAAGGGATTGGAGCGCCGGGTATTTTTCGCGCAGGGCTGCGCAGTCGGCAAAACCGGGCATGGGGACATAGCCTCCGCGCGCGCCGGGGAAATCCGGCTCCATGGCGTGGGGCGGCGTGGCGTCCAGCACGGCGGCGTTGCGGCCGCGAAGGACGATGCCGTCGAGCGAACCGGGGTCGCTGGAGCAGTAGATGTACTCCGCGGGCTCTCCGGCGCGGATCAGGGGCTCGCATGCATTGCGCATCAGGCTGGATTTTCCGCAGCCGGGGCCGCCTTTTATCATATACACGTCGCGCGCGGGCTGTTCGGCGCACAGATCTTCAAACAGTGATGCAAAACCGTGCCGGGAGTTGGCGCCGAGAAAAAAGGCGCATTCCTTCTGGGGCATAGGTTGCTTACCTCCCAAAAAATATTTTCACGCCAGTATATGTGTTTTCGTGTATTTCGGGCACAAAGGGGCTTTTGCAAATCGCCGCGGCAGTGTATAATAAAGACTGCAGAAACAGACATTTTTCGCTCCCGGTGAAACAAAGCCCGGAGTCTGCGCGTCTAAAGCGCATAGAACCCAATACCCACAGAAAAGAGGGCAATGAATATGAGCAAGCACGTAATGCACAAACCACCGCGGAAAAAGCCCATGTGGCCGCTGCTGGCAGCGGCGGTTTTAGCGCTGGTGCTGGCGGTATGGGCGCTGGTTTCGGCGTTGGGCGGCGGGGAGGACCCGGCCGGGGGGCAGGAAAACGGGCAGCAGACGGAACAGCAGAAGCCTTCGGAAGAGGAGCAGGATCAGCAGCGGCAGGAGCTTTTGGAAAAGGCCGGGACGCTTGCCGACGGGTATTTTTACGATGAGGCACTCGAGGCGCTTGCCGCCCGTCCCGAACTGCAAAATGAGCAGACCGAAGCGGAAGCCGAGCGCATCCGCGGGCTCAAGGCCGGGCTTGTCAAGTACGAGGGGCAGCTGTACCATGTGTTTTTCCACAGCCTTATCATTTATCCCGAGCTGGCCTTTGACGACAAGGGGCATCCGGCCGAGGGCTACAACATGTGGATGACGACCGTTAAGGAGTTTAAGGCCATGCTGCCCCTGCTTTTGGAAAACAACTTTGTTTTGTATGACATTACAGAGCTTGTGGAAATCGACGCGTCCGGCCAGGCCAGGCCCAAGGACATCTATCTGCCCGAGGGCAAAAAGCCGCTGGTCATATCCGTCGACGACGTCAGCTATTATGATTATATGGCGCCCGACGGCTTTGCCACGCGGCTTGTCATCAACGAGGCGGGCGACGTTGTAACCGAGGTCAAGGCGCCCGACGGCACGGTGTCGCAGACCTATGACGGCGACGTCATGCCCATTGTCGACCAGTTTGTCAAGGAGCACCCGGAGTTTTCCTTCCGGGGGGCCAAGGGCGTGGTTGCGCCGACGGGCTATCAGGGCGCGTTCGGCTACCGCATTACAGATCCTGACTGGTTTACCGAGGAAGAGTTTAAAAAGATCTGTGACGACACCCGTGCCATTGCCGCGCGGCTGCGCGAAACAGGCTGGCAGATTGCCTGTCACAGCTATACGCACAACTCCTTCTGGCGCGGGGATATGACGCTTGAGCAGGTCAAGGACGACCTGGGCCGGTGGAAAGAGCTCATGACTCCCTATGTCGGTGAAACCAACATTCTCATCACGCCGTTCGGCGGGCGCTTCGGCACCGAGGGCGCGGTGTACGACTATATCGTCAAAGAGATGGGCTTTACCATCATCTGCCCGGTGGGCGCCGGCATGAGCACCTCCTATCAGAACGGCAGCATGATGCAGGACCGTCTCAACCTTGACGGCTACACCATGCTCGAGCATCCCGAACGCATCAGCAAGTATTTCTTTGATCCGGCGGCAGTGGTGGATCCTGCGCGGCCGCCGCTGGACTAGAGGCAAAAGAAAGGGGAGCTTTGCACCATGTATGATCTGATCATCCGAAAAGGCCTCGTTGTCGACGGCACGGGCGCGCCGGCGTTCGTGGGCGATGTGGCGGTCAAAGACGGGCTGATCGCCGCCGTCGCGCCGCACATCGACGGGAGTGCCTGCGAGGAAATCGACGCGCACGGCCTGTGCACGGCGCCGGGCTTTATCGACGTGCACACCCACTCCGATCGCCGCATTTTTGACGATACGGTCACGGCGTGGAACCACCTCGAGGCCGGCACCACGACCGAAATTGTCGGGCAGTGCGGCTCGCAGGCGGTGCCGTGGTACCCCGGGCTTGTATACAATCCCGGCAGCGTGGGCGATGAGCGCTACCGCGAAATCTGCCGCGACTTTGCAAGCTACATGGAGTTTGCACAGTCGCGCAGTCTGGGCACCAACATCGCCGTGCTGGCAGGGCAGGGCAACATCCGCGGCCGGGTGATGGGTTTGGGGCCGGGGCTGCCCGACGAGGCGCAGACGGCGCAGATGCGCGACATTATGACCGAGGCCATGGAGGCGGGCTGCCTGGGCTTTTCGACCGGCCTTGTCTACACGCCGTCGGTTTTTGCCGGCCCCGATGAAATCTGCGAAATTGCCCGCGCGGCGCACGCGCGCGGCGGCATTTACACAAGCCACATCCGCGGCGAGGGCAAAGCGCTCATCGAATCGATTGACGAGGCGCTCGATGTGGGCAGAAAAACCGGTATCCCGGTCAATATTTCACATATCAAGGTCATCGGCAAGCAGAACGAGGGCAAATCGGCGGCGGCCATCGGGCGCATTGAAGAGGCCCGGCGCAGCGGGCTTTCGGTCACGGCCGACCTGTACCCCTTTATCGGCGGCTCCGCGCCGCTTGCAAGCCAGCTGCCGCCCAAGTTCCTCACCGAGGGCATCGTCGAAAGCGTTAAAAAGCTGGCCGACCCCGGCCTGCGCGCGCAGGTGCTGTGGTCCATCATGAACGAAACCGATGAGTTCGAAAGCGGCATTTATACCGCGGGCTTTGACGGCTGCCTGCTGTGCGCCTGTACGCAGACGCCGCAGTACGTGGGCAAAACCCTGGGGCAGATCGCCCGCGAGGAGGGGCGTGAGCCGTTTGACGTGTGCTGCGACGTTCTGATGCGCAACGGCGGTGTGGTGCAGGGCATTTACCTGTCGCAGAACGAAAGCGACATGCTGCGCTTTCTGGCGCAGCCGTGGGTCATGTCGGGCAGCGACTGGTCGGATGAGAGCGGGCCGGTCGACCCGGAAAAGACGGCGGGCAGCCATCCGCGCGGCGTAGCCACCATGACGCGCCGGCTGGAGCTGGTGCGCGAACACGGCATCGAAGGCGTGGAAAGCGCGGTGCACCGCTTAACCGGCATGCCCGCCGATGTCTACGATTTGCCGCAGGTGGGCAGGCTGGCCGTGGGAAAAAAGGCCGATATCACCGTATTTTCATGGGAAAAAGTGCGTGCCCATGCCGATTTTATTCATCCGTACCGGCGTAACGAAGGTATCGAAACGGTCATCGTCAGCGGTCAGGTTGCCGTGCGTGACGGCCGGTTTACCGGCGTGCGCTGCGGAAAAGTGCTGAAAAAAGGCGAGTGACAACATAAAAAAATCCGCCCCCTGAGGGGCGGATTTTTTATGCCGTTATACGATGCTTCCCATGCGCAGGAAAAAGGATATGGAGGTAAGGGTCACCGCGGCCAGTAT
>CANUCM010000108.1 GCA_947856675.1 uncultured Clostridia bacterium
TGCCATGCTCAAGCTGTTTAAAAACGCCAATGTGTATGCGCCCTCGCCCCTGGGAGTCCAGGACATTCTGGTGGCCGATGAAAAGATCGTGCGCGTCGCGCCCGGCATTGCCGGGTACGAGGGCCTGCCCGACGTCGAGGTGTATGACGTGGGCGGCAAAACGCTGGTCCCCGGCTTTATCGACCTGCATGTGCACGTCACCGGCGGCGGGGGAGAGCAGGGCCCCGCGTCCCGCGTACCCGAAATCCGGCTGTCCGAGCTGGTGGAAGCGGGCGTCACCACGGTGCTCGGCCTGCTCGGAACCGACGGTACATCGCGCAGCGTTGAAAACCTTTTGTTTAAAACTCGCGCTTTACAACAGGAAGGCATCACCGCATACATGCTGACGGGCAGTTACCAGGTGCCCTCGGTCACGATGGCGGGCAGTGTGATCCGCGACATTTCGCTGGTCGGCGAGTGCGTGGGCGTCAAGGTGGCGCTGAGCGACCACCGCAGCTCCAACCCCACGGAGCAGGAGTTTGTGCGCCTGGCGAGCGACGCGCGCATGGGCGGGCTGATTTCCGGCAAGGCCGGGCTGGTCGTCATGCACATGGGCAAGGGCCGCGACATGCTCGGCCTGCTGCTGCATGTGGCACAAACGACCGAAATCCCCCTTAAGACCTTTTTGCCCACCCACGTCGGCCGCAGCGACGCCATGGTCGACCAGGCCATCGCCTTTGCCAAAATGGGCGGCGTGTTTGACCTGACGGGCAGCGATACGCAAAGCCCCGGCGATTCCTGCGGCCGCTACCTGCGCCGTGCGCTGGACGCCGGCCTTTCGTGCGACCATATCACCATGTCGTCGGACGGCTGCGGCAGCCTGCCGCGGTTTGACGGGCAGGGCGAGTGCATCGGCCTGACCTATTCGACGCCCGGCGTTTTGCTGCGTGAGCTGCGCTGGGCCGTAGAGCACGAGGGCATCGCGCTTGAGGAGGCGCTCAAGGTGCTGACCTCAACCCCGGCGCGCGTTCTGGCGCTTTCCGGGCGCAAGGGCTGCATCGCGGCCGGCGCCGACGCCGACTTTGTCGTGCTGGACGACGGCCTGCAGGTCCTTTCGGTCGCCGCGCGCGGCAAAATCGCCCGCTGGGAGGGCAAAACCCTGATGCGCGGCACCTTTGAAAAATAACAAATCCCCCCGTGCGGCCCGCCATTTTGGCGGGCCGTTTTTTTGCCCAGTTTCCCCGGCGCATTTTTGTGAAAAAGCGAGATTTTTTTGGGCCGTGCTTGACAGCGCCGCAATGCGCATACTAATATAAGGGAAAGATATTTGCGGAACGCTATTCCGCATAATGGAACAAAGAGGGAGCCTTTCATGAAAATTCTTGTCATCAACCCCGGGGCAACGTCGACCAAAATCGCAGTGTACGACGGGGAGCAGGAGGTGTTCCGCCGCGGCATCGACCATTCCGCGCAGGACCTCGAGCCGTTTTCGCACATTGTCGAGCAGTTTGACTACCGCCGGGCGCTTGTGGTGCAGGCGCTGGAGCAGGCCGGCTACGGCCCGGGCGATTTTGCCGCGGTGTGCGGGCGCGGCGGGCTTTTGCGCCACATTCCGTCGGGCACCTACCGCATCAATGACCGCGTGATTGAGGATATCCACAACCCGCCCTACGGCGAGCACGCGTCCAACCTGGGCGCGCTTTTGGCAAAGAGCCTGGCCGACGCCGCGGGCGTGCCGGCCTTTTTTGTCGACCCCGTGTCGGTCGACGAGCTGTGCGATGTGGCGCGCGTCAGCGGGTTTTGCGGCATGGAGCGCGAGAGCTTTTTCCACGCCCTCAACCAAAAGGGCATGGCCCGCGCCGCCGCCAAAAAGCTGGGCATGGCCTATGAGCAGCTCAACCTGATTGTGGTGCACATGGGCGGCGGCGTATCGGTCGCGGCGCACCGCGGCGGCCGCGTCATCGACGTGTACAACGTCAAGGACGAGGGGTCGTTTGCCATGGACCGCGGCGGCAGCCTGCCGGTCAACGCCGTCATCAACCTGTGTTTTTCGGGAAAAACCAAGGCCGAGGTCAAAAAGCTTTTGGGCACGCAGGCCGGCGTGTTTTCCTACCTCGGCACGCGCGATTTCCGCGAGGTCGAGCAGCGCCGGCAGCAGGGCGATGCGCAGGCCGCGCTGATTTTTGACGCGCTGGTGTACCAGCACTGCAAGGACATCGGCGCCATGGCGGCCGTTCTGGGCTTTGAGGTCGACGCCATCGTGCTGACGGGCGGCATGGCCAACAGCAAGCTTTTGTGCTCGGAAATCACAAAGCGCGTGCAGCGTCTGGCGCCCGTTATGGTGCTGCCCGGCGAGGAGGAAATGCGAAGCCTGGCGCTGGGCGCGCTGCGCGTTCTGCGCGGCGAGGAGCAGGCGCGGGAGTATTAAAAGGAGGCGGCAGCGATGATTCACAGCATTGCGCAACTGATAGAAAACGCAAAAAAAGGCCCGCAGGCCACCCTTGCGGTGGCGTGCGCGCACGATCGCGACGTGCTGCGCGCGGTGTGCGCGGCGCACAAGGAGGGCGTGGCCCGCAGCATTCTTGTGGGCGCCGCCGGACAAATCCGCAGCCTGCTCGGCGAGCTGGGTGCGCGGGAAGGTGACTTTGCCATTGAAGACGCGCCCGACGACACGCAGGCGGCCCGCCGCGCCGTCGAGCTTGTGCGAAAGGGCCGCGCCGGCTTTTTGATGAAAGGGCTTTTGCCGACATCCGAGCTGATGCGCGCCGTCGTCGACAAGGAAAACGGCCTGCGCACCGGCCGGCTGCTCAGCCACGTCATGATGTATGAAACCGACAGCTTCCCGCGGCCGCTGTTTTTGACCGACGGGGGCATGAACACCTATCCCGACCTTGACAAAAAGGCCGGCATTTTGGAAAACGCCGCGCTGTGCCTGCGCGCGCTGGGCTATGAGCGCATCTACGCGGCCTGCGTGTGCGGCGCGGAAGAGGTCAACCCCAAAATCCAGGCCACGGTCGACGCGCGCGCGCTGAGCGAGATGGAAGAGCGCTGGAAGCCCTACAACATGACGGTCAGCGGCCCGATGGGGCTGGATTTGGCCGTGTCGCGCGCCGCGTGCGAGCACAAGCACTACCAGGGCGCGGCGGGCGGCCGGGCCGACATCCTGCTCGTGCCGACCTACGAGGTGGGCAACGGCATCGGCAAGGCGCTGACCTATTTTGCCGGCGCGCGCTCGGCGGGCATCGTCGTCGGCGCTTCGGCGCCCGTGGTGCTGGTGTCGCGCGCGGACCCCGCCGAAACCAAGCTGGCGTCCATCGCACTGGGCTGCGCCGTGGCCGGTGCGTTTAACAAATAGTACACAACACACGTAAAAATACAAGGTGTTTTGGGAAAACGCCGCGCGCCCCCGGGCGCGCGGCGCGCCCGGCGCCTGTACGAAAGGGAGAAGTTTTTATGAAGCAGCTGATGACGGGCAACGAAGCGGTCGCCCGCGGCGCCTATGAAGCGGGCGTGCGCGTCGGCGCGGCCTATCCCGGGACGCCCAGCACCGAGATTTTTGAAAACCTGCCGCTTTACAAGGATGTTTTGTACAGCGAGTGGTCGCCCAATGAAAAAGTGGCGGCCGAGGTGGCCTTTGGCGCATCGATGGCCGGCATGCGCAGCATGTGCGCCATGAAGCACGTCGGCCTCAACGTGGCGGCCGACCCGCTGTTTACCGCGTCGTACCTCGGCGTGGGCGGCGCGTACATTGTCATTACCGCCGACGACCCGAGCATGCATTCGTCGCAGAACGAGCAGGACAACCGCTATTACGCAAAGTTTTCCAAATGCGCGCTCATCGAGCCTTCGGACAGCCAGGAGTGCAAGGACTTTATGAAAGAGGCCTGCGAGGTGTCCGAGCGCTTTGATACGCCGGTCATTTTCCGCCTGACCACCCGCGTGTGCCACTCCAAGAGCCTGGTCGAGCTGGGCCAGCGCGAGGAAAAGCCCGTGGTGCGCTACGAGCGCGACCCCGCCAAATATTCCGCCACGCCGGCGCGCGCCTACGTCAAGCATGGCGAGGTCGAAGCGCGGCTGCAGGCGCTTGAGGAATATGCCAACACCTCGCCCCTCAATGTCTGGGAGAAAAATGGCGGAAAAATCGGCGTTATTACAGCGTCCATTGCCTATCAGTATGCCAGGGAGGTCTTTCCCGAGGACACCTCGTTCCTCAAGCTGGGCTTTACATATCCGCTGCCCATGAAGCTCATTGAGGAGTTTGCCCGCTCGGTGGAAACGCTGTACGTCGTCGAGGAGCTCGAGCCCTTTATGGAGGAGCAGATCCGCGCGCACGGCATTGCGTGCCACGGCAAGGACTGCATTCCGCGCATGTATGAGCTCAACCCCGAAATCGTGCGCGAGGGCGTGTTCGGCGAAAAGCGCCCGACGAGCGAGGTCGGCGCAAAAG
>CANUCM010000109.1 GCA_947856675.1 uncultured Clostridia bacterium
ATCGTAGGGCTGCCCAACGTGGGCAAAAGCACCCTTTTCAACGCGCTGACCAACCTGAAGGCCCAGTCGGCCAACTACCCGTTCTGCACCATAGATCCCAATGTCGGCGTGGTCAGCGTCCCCGACAAACGCCTCGATGCCCTTGCCGAAATTTATCACCCCAAAAAAATCACGCCCGCCATTTTGGAGTTTGTCGACATTGCCGGCCTTGTCAAAGGCGCTTCCCGCGGCGAAGGCCTGGGCAATAAATTTTTGTCGCACATCCGCCAGGTGGACGTTATTGTTCACGTTGTGCGCTGCTTCGACGACCCCAACATTATCCACGTTGACGGCTCCGTCGACCCCAAGCGGGACATTGAAACCATTAACCTTGAGCTGATTCTGTCCGACGTCGAGGTGCTGGAAAAGCGCATTGACAAGGCCGAAAAGCTTGCCAAGGGCGACAAAAAGCACGCCGCCGAAGCCGCTTTCCTGCGTTCGCTGCTTGAGCACCTGCAGCGCGGCGAGCCGGCCCGCACGTTTTCCTGCGCAGATGATGAGGAAACCGCCTGGCTGCAAAGCGCCGATCTTCTGTCCGGAAAGCCGGTCATCTACGCCGCCAACATGGATGAAGCCTCGCTCAGCGGGGACTACTCGCAAAACGAACGCTATCGCGCCGTGTGCGCCATCGCTCAGGCCGAGCAGAGCGACGTGCTGCCCATCTGTGCCAGTCTGGAAGCCGATATTTCGGAAATGTCAAAGGACGAAAAAGAGCTGTTTTTATCAGAGCTCGGCTTTGACGAATCGGGCCTTGACCGCCTTATCACGCTCTGCTACAACCGCCTGGGCCTCATCTCCTATCTGACCGCCGGAGAGCCGGAGGTGCGCGCCTGGACCATTGTCCGCGGCACACGCGCTCCGCAGGCGGCCGGCAAAATCCACAGCGACTTTGAGCGCGGCTTCATTCGCGCCGAAGTGGTTCCCTTTGACACCCTGATTCAGTGCGGCAGCTTTGCCGCTGCCCGTGAAAAAGGCCTTGTGCGCTCCGAAGGCAAGGATTACGTCATGCAGGACGGCGACGTCGTCCTGTTCCGCTTCAACGTATGAGCAGCGCCCCCGGAAAAGGCCGCTATTATGCGCTTGACGCGCTGCGCGGGCTGTCCATCCTTCTGATGGTCGCCTACCACTTCGGCTACAATCTTGTGCTGTACCGCATTGCCCCTCCCGCGCTTCTTGACAACCCGCTGCTGAATGTGCTTCAGCCTTTTTTCGCTTCGGTGTTTATTGCCATTTCCGGAGCCTCCTGCACGTTTTCCCACAGCAACCTCCGCCGGGGCCTTCGCATTCTCGCCTGCGCCGCTCTCGTAACGCTGGCCACGCGCCTGTTTGACCCCAACGCTTATGTCCGCTTCGGCATACTTCACCTGCTCGGCTTTGCCGCGCTGATTTATCAGGTTGTTTCGCCTGTGCTGTCCAAAACCATGCGCTTCGGCTGGGCCTGGCTGGCGCCGTTTTTCCTTACGTATTTCGCCCTGGACCGCACCTTTCCCGTTGAGCACCTGTGGGCCCTCGGGCTGCGCAGCCCTTCCTTCGCCTCCACGGACTACTTTCCCATCATGCCGTGGATCTTCATGTATTTCTTTGGCGTGTGGCTGGGCGGCATGGTGTCACAGGGGCGCATGCCCGGGTGGTTTTACCGCCTGCGCTTTCCGTTTTTTGAGCGCTGCGGGCGCCATACCCTTATCATCTATGTAGTGCACCAGCCCGTGCTCATCGGCCTGGTGTATCTGATCCTTTTTGTCATGCGCCGCCTGGGCGCGTGACTGAACCCTCCCCTTTTGGGCCATACTAAGCCTGAGCATGGCGCAAGAGGAGGTGTACATCATCAAAAGAAAACTTGCGGCCGCCTTTGCCACGGCAATCCTGTTTGTTTCCGTGGCGGCGGCCGCGCTGTATTTTACGTTTACTCCCGGAAAACCCTCGGCCCTGCTGCTTTTTCTCGGCGAAACAGCCGAACGCTGCGGACTCGGGCGTCCCGCCGCCTACCTGTACGAACAGGCCCTGCTGTTCAGCCCCGGCAACGCCCGCGCGAGACTCCGCCTTGCGGCCGTTCTGCACAGCGCCGATGAGCCCGAAAGGGCCGAAGCCGTACTGCGCGACGGCATTACACTGCCCGGCTCCCCCGTTTCGATGTACTGCGCTTTGTCAAAGCTGCTGATAGACCAGGGCCGCCTTGACGAGGCCGTTGCTTTCATCGACGGAGCCGGAAACGGCATCACCGGCCTGCGCCTGAACGCCCTGCGCCCCAGTGTCAGCGTCCGGCCCGCCCCCGGTTCGTATTCATCCCCGGTGTCCTTTGAAATTGAGCCCTGTGACGGCGTGTCGTTTTATTATTCCCTGTCCGACTCTCCTTCGGCCTGGAACGCCTGCTCCGCCCCTCTTTTGCTGCAGCCCGGCAGCTTCTACCGCATCCAGGTTGTGGCCGTAAGCGCCGACGGCCTCCCTTCCCGCCTGCATGTTTTTTGTTACGATATCCGGTAAATCCCATGCAAAAAGGCGGCGTCCCTGCAGGGGCGCCGCCTTTGATTTACTGTTCCTCAAACAGGCTCATGGGGTCGATGCTTTCTCCGTCGCGCGTCAATATGATGTGCACATGCATCGGCATGGCACTTTCGCATGCAATTCCGCCGCCGGCCCCGCCGATGACGTCGCCTGCGCTGACGGTATCGCCCTGCTCAACCGCCGCCCGTTCCATCAGCCCGCAGTACGTGCTGACCAGGCCGCCTTCGTGGCTGATGCTGACACAATGCCCCCACATTTCATCAGTGTACACGGCGCTCACCTCGCCGCCGGCCATGGCGAAAATCTGCGCGCCCTGCTCACAGGCAAAGTCCGCGCCGCCGTGGACACGCCAGTCCGCCATGGTTTCATCATACACCAGCGTCTGGCCGGAAAATCCGCGTATCAGCTCGCCTTTTGCCGGCAGCACATATTCCGGCTCCTGCACCGGGACGTTGACCGGCTTGTTGACCTGCTGCACGGGCTTTTCCTCCACCGGTTCCGGCTCGGAAGTCTGCGGCTGGGCATCCGGCTCCGGCTCGGAAGTCTGCGGCTGCACCGATGGCAGCGTTTCATCCTCCTCTCCGCTGCCCGGCAGTTCTACGGGCTCGTTGGAAGAAACCGCCGCCTGCGGTTGGGGGATTTCGTCCTGGCTGTTTCCGGTAAAAAAGAGTACATAACCCGAGATCCCTATGGCCACGGCGCACAGGGCGAGGATTATGTAAAATCCTCTGTCCTGCGCAAACTCGGCCGCTCTGCGGAAAAAGCTCTGGTTTTGTTTCATGCTTTCTGCACCTCCGCCGTTATTATCGCCGGAGAATGCTTTTCTTATTCAGCCCAGAGCATTTTGTTTTTTTACGACTTCAGCGTCAGATCCACTCCCGTATAATACCATTTGATGATTTCGTCGTATGTCATGCCTTCCATTGCAAGCTCCCGCGCCCCGTACTGGCTCATACCGACGCCGTGTCCATACCCCGTTGTACGGAAAATCAGCGTGTTTCCCTGCGGCGTGTATGTAAAGTTTGTCGAATACAGCCCCAGCATGCTTCGGATTTCCGTCCCCTTGACCCGCACGCCGCCTACCGCCACGTCAATCACCCCGCCCGCTTCGCTGCGGTTGGAGGCCTTGAACCAGTGCTCCGGAGCAGATGACAGGTCGGCCTCGGGATGCTTTTCGAGAAAGAGCTTTTTAAACTCCTCGGCCGAAATGCTCACTTCCCCGTGATATCGCTCCGAAGCCTCGCCGCCCGGGCTTTCCACGCTCTGCAGATAGGGTGTTTCGCTTCCCCACACATCGACGGCCGCTTCGGTCTTTTCGCTGGACGCCGCGTGAAACACCGCCGCTATCGGATCGCCCTGGTAGGTGGCAATGATTCCGTCGGTCGCCGACACCGCGTTTTCAATTTTTTCGAGATACATGTCCGCATCCTGTCCCCACATGTCCTGCGCCTGCGCCGCCACATCACAATACGCCTTGCAGTGCGTATAGTCGCTGCACATCTGCGCCCCGGCATGGCTCTCGGGAATGGCCATCCCCGACTCGTACAGGCCGATTTTGTACAGGGTATAGGTCCGCGCTGCCAGCGCCTGTGCCTTGAGTGCCTCCTCCGGAAAGCTGGCCGGCATTTCCGCCGCCAAAACACCGCACAGATAATCGTGCATGGTCATTTCCCTGACCTGACCGTCTATGCACACCGTCACGCTGGTGGCGGTGTCGTAGCTGTCCGATGCAGCCGGCACCGCCGTTTCCGGCTGCCCGGCCTCACCGGATGCCGGCACTTCAGCCTGGGACGCCGGCTGTTCGCTTCCCACCGTGAAAGCCGGAAGCATATACACACATACAACGAGCCCGAACAGAATCACCGCAAGCCTTTTCATACATGCCACCTTTTTCTTTCCTTTTCCCTGCGATTGTGCTATGATATGTTTTGCATTACTTAAACTATTCACACCCCACAACGATTATGCCGCCGCGGCGGCAGAATGGATGATATCATGAAAAAACAACTCGCTCTTGTCCTTTGCGCCGCCTGCCCCGCTTTGATGGGCGCAGGCCTCGGCCTGTACAGAAACTCCGTGGTTTCGCAATGCACCGACCCGGCTTCCGGTTTGCTGCAGACCGGTTCCGCGCCGCATTTTACCGCGTTTTTTATCGCGGCCTGCGTCTGTGCGCTCATCTGCTTTGCCCTTGCGTTTTCCGCCCGCAGGCTGCCCCTGTGCTGCGGCATAAAACCCGTCGGCACCGGCGTAAAAATCGCCCGTGTGCTGACCGCTTTCCTGTTTTTCGGCGCCGGAGCCGTACTGTTTTTAAGCGCTCCGGCCCCCACGCCCCTGCTCATTCTCAAAGCGGTATTCCTCTGCGCCTGCGGCGCCGCTTCCATTGCCGTCGTCCGCGCCGGCAGCGTTTCATCCAAAGGGCTGTGCTCCCTGTTCCCTTTGTTTTTTATGAGCATTTACCTTTTGAGCTTTTACCGCGACTGTGCGCGCAACCCCTTGATCTTCACCTTTGCGTTTGAAATTCTCACCGTTGTCTGCGTCCTTCTCTCCCTGTACCTCACCTGCTGCCCGTGGTTTGGAAAGCGCCGGTACGGGCTTTTGCTGCTTTTTGTCATGCTGTCCACGATGGGCGGCTTTACGCTCGCCGCCGGATACCTGCTCAACCACGCCTTTTTCTCCGCATATCTCCCCCTGACTGCGGCCGACGCCCCCCTGTGCGCCGCCCTGCTTCTCTGGCTTTGGACCGATATTGCCGAGTTTTCCCTGCCCGCCGCCCAAAACGAGCAATTATCATAAATCTTTCATCGCACCACCGGGCAAAAGCCCTTGCAGGATGACTTTTACAGTGATATACTGGTGTGTGGAGAAATTAACACTGTTACAATCCGGCCAGGAAAACTAGAATTGGAGGAATCCACATGATTGACTACAGCAAGGTTATCGCCCCTATTGTTGCCACCGTTAAGCCTTCCGGCATCCGCAAATATTTTGGCATTGCCGAATCCATGCCTGACGCTATCTCCCTGGGTGTAGGTGAACCGGATTTCATCACTCCGGAACACATTCGCCAGGCCGGTATTGAATCGCTCAATCAGGGCAAAACCCAGTACACCGCCAACAACGGCTTGATCGCGCTGCGCCGCGAAATCGCCAAGTACCTGGAAAACCGCTTTAACTGCTCCTATAACCCCGACGACGAGGTTGTCGTGACTGTGGGCGGCAGTGAAGCCATTGACCTGTGCATTCGCGCTCTGCTGACCGTCGGCGACGAGTTCCTCGTTCCCGAACCGTCCTTTGTCTGCTATGCACCTCTGGCTTCCATTACCGGCGCCGTGCCCGTTCCCATTAAAACGGTAAAAGAAGACAGCTTTAAGCTGACTCCGGCCGCCCTCAAGGCCGCCATCACCCCCAAGACCAAAGCTCTTCTGCTCTCCTACCCCAACAACCCCACCGGCGCCGTCATGACCCGCGACGAGCTGATGGAGCTTGCCAAGGTTCTGGAAGGCACCAACATCGTCGTCATTGCCGACGAAATTTACGCCGAGCTCTCTTATGGCCTGAAGCACACTTCTTTTGCAAGCCTGCCCGGCATGCGCGAGCGCACCATCCTCGTCAGCGGCTTCTCCAAGGCTTTTGCCATGACCGGCTGGCGCCTGGGCTATTGCTGCGCGCCGCGTGAGCTCATCCAGTATATCGCCCGCATCCACCAGTACGCCATGATGTGCGCTTCCACCCCCGCGCAGTACGCCGGCATCGAAGCCATGCGCAACGGCATTCCCGATGCCGAATACATGGCCGAAAAGTACAACGAGCGCCGTCAGTTCATGTACAAGTCGCTGCTGGATCTCGGCTTTGACTGCTTCGAGCCGCAGGGTGCCTTCTATATCTTCCCCGACGTTTCGATGTTTGCCAAAGACGGCACCGCCTTTGTCGAGGAGCTTTTGGAAAAACAGCACGTGGCCGTCGTGCCCGGCGAAGCGTTCGGCGAAAGCGGCAAGAACCATGTGCGCATTTCGTATGCCTACTCCCTCGAAAGCCTCAAAAAGGCCATGGAGCGCATCGCACTGTTTGTTCAGTCCAAAAAATAAACCATCCAAACGGCAAAACCTCCGCCTGCAAATGCACAGGCGGAGGTTTTTTATGCTTTTTCCAGAAGTTTTTTATACGACAGACTCATACCCACCGCCCCAATCGGGGCGGAAATGAGAATGGACAGCACCGAAACCGTCAGAACAATGCTGCCGCATCCCAGGCCCATGGCCAAAGGCACTGCGCCTATGGCAGCCTGCACCGTTGCCTTGGGCAGGTAGGCTATCACACAAAACAGCCGTTCGCCTGCCTTCAGGCGCGTTCCCAGCAAACAGGCCAAAACACCGGCGGCGCGGAACACGAGCACCAGAAGAATCAACGCCGCTGCCGGCAGTCCGGCTTCTGCGGCACTGCCCAGTTCCACAGCCGCTCCCACAAGCACAAACAAAACAATTTCCGCCGCCGCCCACAAGCTTCCATACGCTTCCGACAGCCTCCGCGCCGCAGCCGGCGCCGTACCGGCTGCGGCCAGCCCGCAGCTCATGACGGCCAAAAGCCCCGAAAACGGCACTCCCAGCACAGACGCCGGCTGTTCTGCCCAGGCCAGCAAAATGGAGACGCTCAGCAGCAACAGGACCTCGGCCTGCGGACGCATGCCTGTCCTGCGCAGCAGCCTTCCCAGCAAATATCCGGCCGCAATCCCCAGCACAACCCCCAGGACAATGGATACAGGGATTTGCAAAAAATGCGCCGCGCCAACGTCCTTCCCTGCCGCCAGGCTCGTAAACGCCGAAAACAAAACAATCACAAACACATCATCCACAGACGCGCCCGCAAGGATCAGCTGCGGGATCCCTTCGCGGGTACCCCAGCCCTCGTCCATCAGCCGGAGCATCTGCGGCACAACCACTGCCGGCGAAACCGCCGCCACCACCGCCCCTATCACCGCCGCGTCTGCCAGCGAGATACCCAGGATACGCGGAGCCAGCAGCAGCATACCGGCAATTTCAAAACAGGCGGGCACAAAACACATCAGCATCGCAGGCCGGCCCACTTTTTTCAGGTCTTCCAGGTTCAGCGAAAGCCCCGCGCGCGCCAAAATAATAATCAGCGCCAGCTTTCTGAGATCCCCCGAGAGCGCCAGCATGGGCTCTCCCAGCAGAGCCAGGCCGCACGGACCTATCAGCATTCCTGCCAGCAGCATGCCCAGCAGGCGCGGCAGGCGCAGCGCGCTCGCCGCCCTTCCCCCCGCAAGCCCGAACAAAAAAATCAGCGCAATACTTTCCAGCATACTTTTCCCCTTTTCTCCGGGGCATAAAAAAAAGCCAATGCCCCTGCTTTATGCAGAAGTCATCAGCTGTAACGCAGTTCTGGCTCTCAGGCCAAGGGAGAACTTCATTCCCACTTCGTGATTATACCTCACGCCAAACCCGTTTGTCAACAGAAAAGGCGGCAGGCAAAAGCCCGCCGCCCCATATGTCAGTCTTTGAATATTTCCTTTACCGACCCGGCCAGCCCGGCCAGCCCCTGGATCTCAGAAGGAATGATAATCTTGGTTGCCTGCCCGTTGGCCGCCGCCGCAAAGGCCTCCAGCGCCTTGAGCCGCACCACGGAATCCGCGGGCGCCGCTTCGTTGAGCAGCTTGATGGAGTTGGCCAGCGCCGTCTGCACGGCCAGCAGTGCCTGCGCCTCGCCTTCGGCTTCTTTAATCTGCGCCTGCTGCTTGGCCTCGGCGCGCAGAATCATGGATTCCTTTTCGCCCTCGGCAATGAGGATGGCCGACTTTTTCTCGCCTTCCGCACGCAGAATGGCCTCGCGCCGTTCACGCTCCGCCTTCATCTGCCGCTCCATGGCATCCTGAATCTCCCGCGGCGGGATGATATTTTTCAGCTCAACGCGGTTGATTTTGATTCCCCACGGATCGGTCGCCTCGTCAAGAATCGTGCGCATTTTCGTATTGATAATGTCACGGGAAGTCAGCGTCTGGTCAAGCTCCAAATCGCCGATGATGTTTCGCAGAGTGGTCGCCGTCAGGTTCTCAATCGCCGCCATCGGGTGCACCACACCGTAGGTAAACAGTTTGGGATCGGTTACCTGGAAATAAATCACCGTGTCAATCTGCATGGTGACGTTATCCTCCGTAATAACCGGCTGTGGCGGGAAGTCTGACACCCTTTCCTTGAGCGTCACCCGGTTGGCCACCTTTTCAATCAGGGGGATTTTAAAATGCAGTCCGGTCTCCCACGTCGCCTGGTAGGCCCCCAGCCGCTCCACAATGAACGCGCTGGCCTGCGGGACAATGACAATGTTGGCCGCGAGCAGCCCGATGATGAAGATAAGCGCCGCTATCACGGCAACAATCCCGATAATTTCCATGTTTTCCTCCTGTTATACTCCGGCCGCAGGTGCGGCCTGCTTTTCCACCAACAGCTTGACTCCGGATATGGAGCGCACCACAACGCTTTCGCCTTCGGCAATGACCTCGCCGCTGGCCGAACGGGCCGTCCAAATCTGCCCTCCGACCTGCACCTGGCCGACCGCCTTCTCATTGTCGATGCCCTGTGTTACAATTCCGTGCATCCCTATGACGCGATCTGCGTTGGTCTTGACCTTGCCCACGTTAAAATACCGTTTTGCCAGCGGCCGGGTAAAGTACAAAAGCACCGCCGACGCCACAATAAACAAGATAATCTGCAAAAGCACCCCTGCTCCAAGCACGGCTGCCACCATGGCCACCAAACTGCCAAAGGCAAACCAGATGGCAGTCAGCCCCAGCGTGGCAGCTTCCACAATGGCCAGCAGGATCATTGCCGCAAGCCAGACCAGCGACATAATGCTTCCCATTGGGCTTCCCACCTTTCTGCATCAATATACACGGGCACACGCCCGCTTTATGACGATAACAGTATAGCACATGCACCCTGAAAAGTCCATGCTCACTGCTTCATCTTCTGCTGCTTCATCCAAATGTTCATAACCAGCCGGTGCGGCAGCAGCTTGACCCCCAACACCTGCGCTTTGACAGGAAATCCGCACACCGACACATCTTTTCCCCGCTTCATGTCGCGCAGCGCGGTGCTGACGACCTGCCCGGCCGTATACCAGCGGTTAAAATATGTCACCGTGCTGCTGCTCGACTGCGTGGCCCTGTCAAAAAACTCTGTTTTTACCCACCCGGGGCAAATGGCCATCACCCGGATGCCCCGCGTGCGCAGCTCGCGGTTGAGCGCCCGCGAATAGCTCAGGACAAAGGCCTTGCCCGCAGCGTACACCGCAAGCCCCGGGACCGGCTGAAAAGCCGACAGAGAGTCCAGCTGATATACTTTGCCGCCCGCTTCCATATAGGGCAGCGTCAGCTGGGTTACCGCAAGCAGAGCCTTGCAGTTGACATCCACCATTCCGAGCGCCTCCTGCAGCGGGATATCGTCCCACATGCCAAACTGTCCGTACCCGGCACAGTTGACCAGTGCTGTCACCTGCGGACGGCTCTGCTGCAAAAGCTTTTTATATTCTTCCAGGCTCTCAGGCCACGCCAGGTCAAGCGCAATGGCACGGGCCGGCGCGCGCAGCTTTCCGCACAGCTCTTCCAGCCGCTCCTTCCGGCGCGCAATGACCCAGATCTCATCAAAGCGCTCCTCTTTATCGAGCTGAAGTGCAAACTCGTATCCCATTCCCGACGACGCACCCGTTATAATGGCGGTTTTCATGCGGCATCCTCCTTTCTTTTGTAGTATACCACACCGTTCCCATGTTTTCCATCCGCTTGACTTGCCGCGCACACTGTAGTAGGATCAAGGCAAAAACAGAAACGGAGCTTTGTTATGATTCAGTTTCAGTGTGATTACAGTGAAGGAGCCCACCCGGATATTCTCAGGCTTTTAAGCGATACAAACTTTGTTCAGCAGCCCGGCTACGGCGAAGACCCCGTCTGCTGTTCAGCCGCCCGCACCATCCGCGCCCTGTGCGAAGCGCCGGACGCCGATGTGCACTTTATGGTGGGCGGAACGCCCTGCAACCTCACCGTCATTGCCGCCGCCCTGCGGCCGTACCAGGGCGTCATTTCCGCCGATACCGGGCACATCAACGTGCACGAGAGCGGAGCCATCGAAGCCACGGGCCACAAAGTGCTCTCCGTACCCAGCTCCGACGGAAAGGTTACGGCCGAACAGGTGGAACGCCTGTACCGCGCGCACTGGGATGACTCCACCCACCAGCACATGGTACAGCCCAAAATGGTCTACATCTCAAACCCCACAGAAATCGGCACCGTTTATACCCGCAGCGAACTGACCGCTCTGTCCGGCGTCTGCCGCAAAAACGGCCTGTATCTGTATATGGACGGCGCCCGGCTGGGCTATGGCCTGACTTCCCGCGGCTGCGATCTTGACCTTCCGTCCATCGCCGCGCTGTGTGACGCATTTTATATTGGCGGCACCAAACAGGGCGCGCTGCTCGGCGAAGCCCTTGTCATCACCTCCGATGCCCTCAAACCGGACTTTCGCTATATGATTAAGCGCCAGGGCGGCCTCTTGGCCAAAGGCTGGCTCATCGGCCGGCAGTTTGAAGTGCTTCTGCACGACGGATTGTATTTTTCGCTGTCGCGCCATGCCAATCGCATGGCGGAAAAAATCGCCGACGCCTGCCGCCGCCGCGGCCTGTCCTTTTTAATTGACTCCCCGACCAACCAGCAGTTCCCCATCCTGCCCGACTCCCTGTGCAAGCGCCTGTCTGAAAAATATTCCTTCGCCTACTGGGCGCGCGTGGACGAAACACACAGCGCCGTGCGCTTCTGCACCAGCTGGGCCACGCGGGAAGAAGCAGTCGATGAGCTGTGCAGTGACATCCTCTCCCTCTGAGCTCCGCTTTTGTGCCGCGCAAAACCAAAACGGGGAAGATCCCAAAGATCTTCCCCGTTTTTCAGCGTATATATGCCTCTACATTTTGATCGGTAAAGCCGTATCGCACGGCATCCTTCTTTTCGTTTTGCTTTTCCATCTCGGCGTTAAAGTCCTGCTGTGACGCCTGTTTCCCCTTCACATGAAAGCCTACGGACGGATTGTTGTCTTCATCATAAGACACCTCAGACAGCACAATCTTCTCAATTTCGTACACCGTTTTGTCAAACTTCATTATACCAATTCCCGTGTTTCCCGCTCCCGAGGAAAAGGTAAAGGTCTTATCCTCCTTCAGGCTGTTGAACGCACGGTACGGAATGCAGTACCCGTACACCTGCTGATCCTCTTCGTGCAGCACCTCGCAGCCGTAATATTCGTTGCCGTTGACGGACAGCCAGAGGACCACTTCTCCGCTTCCATCGTCATCCAGATCCATCACAGTGAAGTCTTCCACCTCCACCGTAACCTCGCTGTCTGTACTGACCGCCTGCCTAAGGTCCGCAATGTTGAGCTTTTTCTCCAGTCCTGTTTCAAAAAACTCCGTTTCCCCTGCGATTACGCTCTGCAGGGCCTGCATTACTCCGGGCTGCGCCGCGGCATCCTGCACATCCTCTTCCTGCGGCTCCGCGTTTTTCGCCGCCGCGCCGGCATCCCCGGGCTGGGACATGGTCACCTGGCCGGTTCCGTTTTGCGGGCTTGCCTCACCGGGCGCGCCGCAGCAGCAAAAAACCATCAGACAAACGACAAGCAAAGCCCCGACTGCCATAATTTTTTTCCGTGCATTTCGCACCGGGCTTCCCTCCTGTCACAAGAATTGACAGAATTATACCACATCCTGTTGCCGGCTGACAAGTATTTATGTTCTCCTGCAAAAAAACCGGCGCAGCAAATGCTGCGCCGGTCCGGAAAATCCAAAAGCCTGTGAAATTAATACATGTCGCCCATCCCGGCGCCGCCTGCGGGCATCGGGGGCTGGGGCTCCTTCTTCTCTGCAACCAGGGACTCGGTGGTCAGAACCATGCTCGCGATGGACGCGGCGTTCTGCAGAGCCGTGCGGGTAACCTTGGTCGGATCCACAATGCCCGCCTGCACCATGTCGCAGTAGGTTTCATTGTAGGCGTCAAAGCCATATCCGATCTTTCTGGAATTTTTGATCTTCTCCAGAACGACCGAACCGTCAACGCCGGCGTTAAAGGCAATCTGGCGTACCGGCTCTTCCAGAGCGCGCATCACGATCTTCACACCGGTCTTCTCGTCGCCCTCGACCTTGGAGACGACTTTGGCCACCGCAGGAATCGCGTTGACAAAGGCGACGCCGCCGCCGGCAACGATGCCCTCTTCCACCGCAGCGCGGGTGGCGTTGAGCGCGTCTTCAATGCGCAGTTTCTTCTCCTTCATCTCAACTTCGGTCGCCGCGCCAACCTTGATGACCGCTACGCCGCCCGACAGTTTGGCCAGCCGCTCCTGCAGCTTTTCACGGTCGAAATCAGAGGTGGTGTTCTCCAGCTCGGCACGGATGACGCCGATGCGGGCCTTAATGGCTTCGCTGTCGCCTGCGCCGTTGACGATGATGGTGTTCTCTTTCTGAACCTTGACCTGCCCGGCGCGGCCCAGCATGGACATGTTGGCGTCTTTCAGCTCATAGCCCAGCTCTTCGGAAATCACGGTGCCGCCGGTCAGGGTGGCAATGTCCTTCAGCATTTCCTTGCGGCGATCGCCGAATCCGGGCGCCTTGACGGCGACGCAGGTAAAGGTGCCGCGCAGCTTGTTGACGATAAGGGTGGACAGCGCCTCGCCCTCGACATCCTCGGCGATGATAACCAGCTTCTTGCCGCTCTGGACAATCTGCTCCAAAAGGGGCAGGATCTCCTGGATGTTGGAAATCTTCTTGTCGGTAATCAGCAGGTACGCGTCTTCGATAACGGCTTCCATCTTCTCGGTGTCCGTGATCATATACGGAGTGATGTAGCCGCGGTCAAACTGCATGCCCTCAACCACTTCGCTGTAGGTTTCAGCCGTCTTGGACTCTTCCACGGTGATGACGCCGTCCGCCGTAACCTTTTCCATGGCCTCGGCAATCAGCTTGCCGATGAACTCGTCGCCCGAAGAAACCGCCGCGACGCGCGCGATGTCGTCCATGTTCTTTACTTTTTCAGAATTGGCCTGAATGCCTTCCACCGCGGCGTCAACCGCCTTGGAAATGCCCTTGCGAAGCACCATGGGATTGGCGCCGGCCGTCACGTTTTTGAGGCCTTCACGCACAAAAGCCTGTGCGAGCAGGGTCGCCGTCGTGGTACCGTCGCCCGCGATGTCGTTGGTCTTGGTGGCGACTTCCTTGACGAGCTGCGCGCCCATGTTCTCAAAAATATCCTCAAGCTCCACATCACGGGCGATGGTCACGCCGTCGTTGGTGATGAGCGGAGCACCATATTTCTTATCCAGCACCACATTGCGGCCCTTGGGGCCCAGGGTGACTTTCACAGTATCAGCCAGCTTGTTGACGCCGGTTTCCAACGCTTTTCTGGCCTCCTGGCCAAACAGGATTTCCTTTGCCATAATAATGCTTCCTCCTAAAAAATCGTAAATTACTTGACAATGGCCAGGATATCGCTCTGGCGGACGAT
>CANUCM010000110.1 GCA_947856675.1 uncultured Clostridia bacterium
CGTTTCCCCGTTGTCACGCTGCCCACGCTGCCGTATGCTTACTTTCCGGCATTTACCGACTACAAGGGGTCGGTAAGCATAGAAGCATATACTTTTTCTGCCTTTGTTGAAAACATCCTGGAAAACTTTATTAAGTTTGGCGTGAAAAAGTTTCTGATTCTCGACGGCGGCGTATCGACGCATTTCCCGCTGCGCATTGCGGCCAACAACCTGTCGTGCCGTTACGGCGTCAAGGTGGGTGTGTCCAACTGCCTGGGGCTGGGAAAAGAAGCGGAAGATGAGCTGTGCGAGCAGCCCCGGGGCGGGCATGGCGACGAGTCGGAAACCTCGACCATGCTGTACATCCGCGGGGATCTTGTGCGCATGGAAAAAACCACGGAAGAATATTCTGAGTCCATGCCGGGCTGCGCCAAAAACGGCACGGTGCGGGTGGCGCTGTTCGGAAAGATGAAAACGCCGCACGGCACCAACGGCAACAGCACGCTGGCCACCTTTGAAAAGGGAGAGCGCATGATGCAGGCCAAGGTGGACGATCTTGTGTTCTTCCTTGAAAATTTTGACAGGCTGGAGATGTAAAGCTCCAAAAGAAGGAGGGGGAAGCCCTTGAACAAAATCGAAATGCAATACGACTTGCTGGCGCCGCTGCATACATCGACAGCGCCGGAGTTTGTCAGCGGAAAGGGCGCCGAGCTGTTTGACGCGCAGGGGCGCCGGTATCTTTCGTTCAATGAGCTGAGCTGCTGTCTGGGCGCAGGCAACGCACACTACATCGAGGTGATGCAGCGCGCCGTAAGCGAACTGCAGCAGGCGGGTGCGGCAAACCCGTACAAAGCGCGGCTGCTTGAACGCCTGATGCAGACGACGCACGGCGATTTTGAACGGGTACATCTGACGGCTTCCGGTTCGGAAGCCGTGGAGTGGGCCGTGAAGCTGGCAAAGAAAATGACAGGCCGCAGCGAGGTTATCAGCTTTTGGAACAGCATCCACGGGCGCACACACCTCAGCGCCAGCATGTCGGGGCTTCCGAAGCGGAAAACGGGCTACGGGCCGCTGGAAAGCGGCGTGCTGCTCACGCCCTACCCCGATTGCGGCCATTGTCCTTTCCGTTGCGACAGCAAAAACTGCGGCTTTTACTGCCTCGACTTTCTGTCCGAGCAGGTGACGTACGGATCGGCGCAGGACATCGCGGCGGTTGTGATCGAGCTGAGTCAGGGCGCGGCGCATGCGTGCCCGCCGCCGGGTTATCTGAAAGCCCTGCGCGAGTGGACCAGCCGGCGCGGTATTTTGCTGATTTTTGACGAAATCCAGAGCGGAATGGGCCGTACCGGCGTGCTGTACCGATACCAGGAAGAAGGGGTTGTCCCCGACTTTCTGCTGCTGGGCAAAGGGCTTGCCAACGGTATGCACATGGCGGGCTTTCTGATGCGCGGAGCGGTGGAAAAAGAGTGGCTGCCGGCTCTGGCGGGCGGATCGGGCGATTCGCTTTTGACGTGCGCCGCAGCGTGCGCGATGTTTGACGAGCTGCTCGACGGCGGGCTTTTGGAACACATTGCCTTGGTTGGCGCGCAGCTGAAACAGGGGCTCGAGGACTGTGTACGCCGATATGGCGCGGCGGTGCGCGTGCGCGGAAACGGGTTTGCTCTGACGCTGGAATGCGCCGACAGTGAAACGGCCGGGGCAGTTCATGCCGCGATGGACGCGAAGGGGTACCTTCTGGGACGCATGGGTGCGTATCTGGTGCTCAAGCCGCCCTACTCGCTGAGCGCCGGGCAGGCCGATGAGGTTTGCCGCGCCTTTGACGAAACCTTTGCAAAGCTGTAAAAGAAAACCGGCAGGGACATTCCCTGCCGGTTTTTTTCTGTGCCGGAACGTGATATAATCGGGGTGCACCGCTCAGCGCTCTGCAAAGGCCATGACGGTACCGCGCAGATACTCGTTGAAACCGGCGTACTGTGCCGGCGTGACGGGCCCGGGTGCGGACAAAAGGACCAGACGGTGCGGCTCGAAGCCGTGCCGGTAAGGCGGATGCGCGTGAGGATAAGGGTTTTCGCAAAAGCCGGCGCGGAGGTAAAAGCCTTTCCGGCGCCGGGACACCTCGTCTTCGGGCGGGTCGATTTCCAAAATGACGGTGCGGGGCGTCTGCAGCAGCAGATGAAGGGCACGGCTGCCGAGGCCGGTGCCGCGCAGGTCTTCGCAGATGGCAAAATGCTCCACATAGACAAAATTCCCGGTTTCCCAGCACAAAAGCAGCCCGCAGAAACGGCCGTCTTCCTCGATGGTAAAAAAATGATATTCCGGGTGGCGGAGCACGGCCTGCTGATCGCGCAGCAGACGCTGCTCGTGCAGGGGAAAACTGCGTTCATAAAGCGAAAAGGCGCGCGCAAAGCGCGGGCAGCGCGCGTCGGTCAGGCGTGAAAACACCATGGGCTGCGCCCCGCTCAGCGGGAGCGGAGCAGCTTTTCGCTCCACTCGTTTTCTTTAAAGCCGACCAGCACAAAATCCTCTCCGACAAGCAGCGGGCGCTTGACCAGCATGCCGTCTGAGGCCAAAAGCTCATACTGCTCGTCAAGGCTCATGCCGGGCAGTTTGTCTTTCAGGCCCAGCGCTTTATACTGCAGGCCGCTTGTGTTGAAAAAACGCTTGAGGGGCAGGCCGCTGGCGTTGTGCCAGGCGCGCAGCTCGCCGGCGGTGGGATTTTGCAGCCGGATGTCGCGGAAATCGGCATCGATGTTGTGCTCGGCCAGCCACTTTTGGGCTTTTTGGCAGGTGGTGCAGCGCGGATAGCAAATAAACAGCATGAAAAGCTCTCCTTTTCTCGAAAATTAAAAAACAAACCGCGCCGGACGGGCGCATGGCGAAAGGACTGGTGGATTTGAAACGGGAAGACATTCAAAGCACGGCGGGCTACGGCATTCCCTGCCTGTACACACTGGAAAGCGGGCAGCGCGCAGTGGTGCTGGTCAGCCACGGTTTTGGCAGCAACAAGACAAGCTCGACGGCCAGGGCGCTGGAGCAGACCATGCCGGGCTGCGGCGCAGGCGTTGTGGCATATGACTTCCCCGGGCACGGCGACAGCCCGGTCGGCGGGGAAATGCTGACCGTGCAGCGCTGTCTGGAAGACCTGCATGCCGTGGAACGGTTTGTGCGCACGCTGGCGCCACAGGCTGAAATCTGTTATTTCGGCTCCAGCTTCGGGGCGTACATCACACTGCTGTACCTTTCTTTGTGCGAGCATGCGGGCAGCCGGGCGTTTCTGCGTTCGGCCGCGGTGGAAATGCCGAGGGTGTTCGGTCCGGCAACGCCGCAGCAGCAGGAGCAGATGGCGCGGCAGGGGTATATCGAGTTCGGCGCGCAGTATGAGTACGAACGGCC
>CANUCM010000111.1 GCA_947856675.1 uncultured Clostridia bacterium
TACGACCTCGCCGGCTTTGCCGTCGGCCTTGCCGACCGCAGCAAAATTATCGACGGCTCGCGCCTGATGCCGGGCGATGTGCTCATCGGCGTGGCTTCCTCGGGCGTGCATTCCAACGGCTTTTCGCTGGTGCGCAAGGTGCTGGGCACCGACCCCGAAACCCTCGGCGCCTTTGTCCCCGAGCTGGGCAAGCCGCTGGGCGAAGTCCTTTTAACCCCCACGCGCATCTATGTCAGGGCGCTTGCGGCCGTGCAGAGCGCCGCCGACGTGCGCGCCGTCAGCCACATCACCGGCGGCGGCTTTTATGAAAACATTCCCCGCATGCTGCGCGACGGCGTGCGCGCGCAGGTGCACAAAAACGCCCTGCCCGTGCCCCCCGTGTTCCGCCTGATCGCCGAAAAGGGCGGCATCCCCGAGCGCGACATGTACAACACTTTTAACATGGGCGTCGGCCTTGTCATCGCCGTGCCCGAAGCCGATGTGCAAAAGGCCCTTGACGCGCTGCACGGCGCAGGCGAAACCGCCGCCGTGCTGGGCCGCTGCACAGAGGGCGAAAAGGGCGTCGACATATGCTGAACATTGCCGTACTGGTTTCGGGCGGCGGCACCAACCTGCAGGCGCTCATCGACGCCCAGGCCCGCGGCGAGCTGCCCGGCGGGCGCATCTGCGCCGTCGTTTCCTCGCGCGCCGGCGCCTTTGCCCTGCAGCGCGCCGAAAAAGCGGGCATTCCCGCCTTTACCCTGCCGCGCCGCAGCTTTGACTCCGACGCCGGCTTCTGCCGCGCGCTCGACGCGCTGCTCGAGCCCTTAAACCCCGGACTTTTGGTTCACGCCGGCTTTTTGTGCATTCTGGACGAGCCGTTTTGTGAAAAATATAAAAACCGCATGCTCAACGTGCACCCCTCCCTCGTGCCCGCCTTCTGCGGCAAGGGCATGTACGGCCTGCGGGTGCACAGGGCCGTTCTCGATTACGGCGCCAAGGTGACGGGCGCCACCGTCCATTTTGTCACTGCCGAGCCCGACGGCGGACCCGTCGTTTTTCAAAAGGCCGTCGACGTTTTGCCCGGCGACACCCCCGAAGGCCTGCAGAAACGCGTGATGGAGCAGTGCGAGCATGTGCTTTTGCCCCGCGCCGTCGCGCTCTTTTGCCAAAACCGCCTGTCCGTTGACGGGCGCTGCGTCACCGTACTTCCCGAAGAACACTCACTCTGACCGCCCTTTCGGGACGGCAGCCACCATTATTAAGGAGGTCAAGCCTATGCAAAAGCCCCGCGCCCTGCTGAGCGTTTCCGACAAAACCGGCATTGTGGACTTTGCCCGTGGCCTTTTTGAGCTGGGCTATGAAGTTCTTTCCACGGGCGGCACCGCCCGCACCCTGACCCAGGCCGGCGTCCCGTGCACCGAGGTGTCCGACGTCACCGGGTTTCCCGAGTGCCTTGACGGCCGCGTTAAAACGCTGCACCCCGCCGTGCACGCCGGCATCCTCGCCATGCGCGACAAGCCTGAGCACATGCAGCAGCTCAAGGCCCTGGGCATCGTGCCCATCGACGTTGTCGCCATCAACCTCTACCCCTTCAAGCAGACCATTCTCAAGCCCGAGGTCACCCTGGAGGAGGCCATTGAAAACATCGACATCGGCGGCCCCACCATGCTGCGCGCCGCCGCAAAAAACTGGCAGGACGTGTGCGTCGTCGTCGACCCCGCCGATTACGGCACCATTCTCGACGCGCTGCGCGCCGGCACCATCACCCGCCAGCAGAAGTTCCTTCTGTCGCAGAAGGTCTTTGAGCACACCGCCCACTATGACGCCCTCATCGCGCGCTACCTCGGCGCCCAGGCCGGCGTCAGCTACCCGCCCACGCTGACCCTCACCTTTGAAAAGGCGCAGGATTTGCGCTACGGTGAAAACCCCCACCAGTCGGCCGCGTTTTACCACGAGGTCGGCCGCGGCTTTGACGGCACGGTGGCCGGCATCCGCCAACTGCACGGCAAGGAGCTTTCCTACAACAACATCGGCGACCTCGACGCCGCCCTCAACATCATCAAGGAGTTTCCCGACACCCCCTGCGCCGTCGCCGTCAAGCACATGAACCCCTGCGGCGTCGGCACGGGCGAAACGCTGTTTGACGCCTACTGCCGCGCCTATGCCTCGGACCCGGTGTCCATTTTCGGCGGCATTGTCGCCTTAAACCGCACCGTCGGGATGCAGACGGCCGAGGAGCTTTCGAAGATCTTCCTCGAGATCATCGCGGCGCCCGCCTTTACCCGCGACGCTCTTGAGCTTTTGTCGCGCAAAAAGAACATCCGGCTCATTGAGCTGCCCTACATCAACGCCAAAAACGGCGCCTGGCCCGACCTGCGCAAGGTGGCCGGCGGCCTGCTCGTGCAGGATCTCGACCTGCCCCTGCTGGGCGGCGAGCTCAAAACCGTCACCCGCCGCGCCCCCACCGAACAGGAAATGGAACAGCTCCTGTTTGCCTGGCGCGTCGTCAAGCACGTCAAATCCAACGCCATCGTGCTGGCCAAGGACAGCAGCACCGTCGGCGTCGGCCCCGGGCAGACCAACCGCATCACCGCCCTCGACCTCGCCGTGCGCTACGGCGGAGAGCGTGCCGCAGGCAGCGTCATGGCGTCTGACGCCTTCTTCCCCTTTGACGACTGCGTCAAGGCCGCGCATGAGGCCGGCATCACCGCCATCATTCAGCCCGGCGGCTCAATCCGCGACGAGGATTCCATCCGCGCCTGCGACGAATACGGCATTGCCATGGTCTTTACCGGCATGCGCCACTTCCGCCACTGAGGAGGAGAGCAGGTATGAACGTTCTTATCGTCGGCGGCGGCGGGCGCGAGCACGCCATCGCCCTGGCCCTTTCCCGTTCTCCCCTTGTCGGGCGCATGTGGTGCGCCCCCGGCAACGCCGGCATCGCGGAGCTGTGTGAGTGCGTCCCCATCAAGGCCACCGACCTTGACGGCATCCTCGACTTCTGCCGCCGCGAAAAGCCCGATTTGACCGTCGTCGCCCCCGACGACCCGCTGGTGCTCGGGCTGGTCGATCTTTTGGAGGAAAACGGCTTTGCCGCCTTCGGCCCGCGCAAGTGCGCCGCCATTTTGGAGGGCAGCAAGTCCTTTGCCAAGGACCTCATGGCGCGCCACGGCATTCCCACCGCCGCCTGCCGCGTCTTTGACGAGTACGCCCCCGCCCTGATGTACGCCGAAACCTGCCCCATCCCCATCGTCGTCAAGGCCGACGGCCTGGCGCTGGGCAAGGGCGTTTTCATCTGCGAAACCCGCGAGCAGGCCGTCAGCGCCGTGCGCTCCATCATGGAAGACCGCCTGTTCGGCCAGGCCGGCGCGCGCGTCGTCATCGAGGAGTTCCTCACCGGCCCCGAGGTTTCGGTTTTGTGCTTTACCGACGGGGAAACCATCGTCCCCATGCCCGCCGCGCAGGACCACAAGCGCGCTTTTGCCGGCGACCGCGGCCCCAACACCGGGGGCATGGGGGCCTTCACCCCCGTCTCGTGCTACACCCCGGCCATAGCCCGGCAGTGCATGGACAGCATTTTTCTCCCCACCATCCGCGCCATGAAGGCCGAGGGCCGCGAGTTCCGTGGCGTTTTGTACTTCAGCCTGATGCTGACCGAAGACGGCCCCAAAGTCATCGAGTACAGCTGCCGCTTCGGCGACCCCGAGACCCAGGCCGTGCTGCCCCTTTTGCGCTCGGATCTTTTGGAAATCATGCTGGCTGTGCGCGAAGGGCGGCTGAAAACCGTCCCTGTCGAGTTTGACGGCAAAGCTTGCTGCTGCGTCGTCATGGCGTCTGGCGGGTACCCCGGCAGCTACCGCAAGGGTTTGCCCGTCTTCGGCATTGAAGGGGCCGAAAAACTGGGCTGCACGGTCTACCAGGCCGGTACCGAGCGGAAAGACGGAATGCTCGTCACGTCGGGCGGCCGCGTGCTCGGCGTTTCGGCCGTGGCCGGCACGCTGAAAGACGCCGTCGATCTCGCCTACCGCGGCGTGTGGCGCATCGCTTTTTACGGCGCGTTTTACCGCCAGGATATCGCGCGCAAGGACCCGGCCGTGCACCGCTCTGCCTCTGCGGAAACACCTGCGGCGGCTGCGCCCAAAGCCCGCGTCGACTGGTCGTAACCGGCCGGCTGAAAAAGGAGGAACACCATCGTGTCCAATGTTTACCGCTGTTATACCGAAAAAATGCCCGGCTTTGACGTGGCAGCGCAGGCGCTGTGCCAGCAGCTGCGGCAGGAAGAGGGCATCCAGGCGCTCGAAGGCGTGCGCATCCTGTGCCGTTACGACGTGCAGGGTATTGACGACCAGACCTATGAGCTGGCCAAAGCCGGCGTCTTTTCCGAGCCTGCGGCCGACTATGTTTACGACGAACAGATCAAGATCCCGTCCGGCGCGCGCGCCCTCATTGTCGAGGCGCTGCCCGGACAGTTTGACATGCGGGCCGATTCGTGCTCGCAGTGCATCGCCCTGATGACCCAGGGTGACCGCCCGCTCGTGCGCGCTGCCACGGTTTACATCCTGTCCGGCAGCCTGACCGACGCCGACATGGACAAAATCAGGAAGTCCCTCATCAACCCCGTCGAAT
>CANUCM010000112.1 GCA_947856675.1 uncultured Clostridia bacterium
CTGCACGCACCGCAGCGGCGGGCCGTCCAGCTGCACGACGCGGTCGGCCAGCTCCAGCACCGCCGGCTCGTGGCTGACGAGCAGCACGGGCGTGCCCAGGGCGCGCACGCGCTCCATAATGCGCCGGGCCAGCGCCGTATCGACGCCGGCAAAGGGCTCGTCGAGCACATACAGCGCCCCGCCCAGCGCCAGCGCGCGCGAAAGTGCCAGGCGGCGCTGCATGCCGCCGGAAAGCTCGCGCGGGTATTTGTGCGCCTCCGGCGCAAGCTCGGTCAGCGCAAGCCAGTCCATGGCCTGCGCCTGCCGCGCCCGGGGCAGTACGTCGCGCACCTGCTGCAGCGCCGTGCGGCGCGGCAAAAGCCGGTTTTCCTGAAAGAGCAGCGCCGTCTTCCCGGCATCTATCCCCTCCACCGTGCCGCAATCGGGCGCCTGCAGCGCGCACAAAACGCGCAGCAGGGTGGTTTTTCCGCTGCCGGACGGCCCGCTCAGCGCCGTGACGCCCGAAAGCGGCAGCCGCAGCGAAAAATCCTGCAGCACCGGCCGCTGCCCCAGCGTGACGCTGACGCCGCGCAGTGTCAGCATGCCTGTCCCCCCTTTTGCCGCAGCACGCGCTGCATGGCGCAAAACACCCCTTTTTCCAGCGCGAAGCTCAGCGCGATGACAAGGATGGTCCAGGCAAACAGCGACGGCGATTCCAGGTTGATTTTTGCAGAGTAGACCTGCGAGCCGATGGCGTACTCCGGCCGGCACAAAACCTCGGCGGCGACGCCGGCTTTCCACGAAAGGCCGAGCGCCGTGCGCACCGACGACACAAAGTACGGCAGGCACGACGGCGCGATGACAAGCCGCAGCGTTTTCGCGCGCGAAAAGCGGTAGGCGCGCGCCATTTCCAAAAGCTGCGCATCGGTTTCACGCACGCCGCGGCACACGCCGCCCCACACAACGGGCGCGACCATCAAAGCGGAAATAATGGCCGGCACGCGCCCGGTCGGCGCCCACAAAAGCACCAGCACAATAAACGACGCCACCGGCGTGGCGCGCACCACGCGCATGGCGGGCGAGAGCACACAGTCGCCCAGGCGCGAAAACGAAGTGAGCCCCGCGCACAAAAGGCCGCAGGCCGTGCCGGCCAGCGTGCCGGAAAACACACGGCCCAGCGTCAGCCCGGCGTGCTTCCACGTTTCCGGCGCGGGCAAAAGGCGCACAAGCTCACGCAGCGTTTCGGCCGGCGAGGGCAGCAGCAGCTGCTGCCCCACATACGCGGCGGCGGCCTGCCACACGGCCAGCCAGACAAGGCAGGCAAGCGCCGCGCGCGCCGCTTTACGGTTCGTAATAGAACGCATCATCGGGCAGCTGGCCGCCGATGGAGGCGGGGTCTGCGTCAAACAACACCTCAAAGTACCCCTGCACGGCCTCTTTCATGGCCTGCGCGCCCGAAATAAAGGTCAGGCTGCAGTCGGGAATGGCCTTTTCGGCAATGGCCTCGCTCGGCGCCAGGCCAAAGCGCGCCACCGCGGGCGCGGCCTGCCTGGGGTTTTCGCTCACCGTGCGGATGGACCGCTCATAATCGGCCAGAAAATCGGCCACGGCCTGCCCGTTCTGCTCCGCCCACCCGGTGCGCACCACCGTGCAGCTCATGACAAGGCTGCTGTCCGGCGTCACGGCGTCCCACTGCTCGTTGAGATCGAGCGCCGTGCGCACCGTCACGGGGTTTTCGCCCGACGCCGCCTTGACGCACAGCGCCGTCGCCGCCGGTACGGGCAGCATGCACAGCTCGGCCTGCCCCGAGATCATCATCGCCGTGATTTCCTCCGGCGTTTTCCACACAATTTCCAGGTCGGTTTCGGGGTCCAGCCCGTTCTTTTCCAGAAGATACGCCAGCACATATTCGGGGTTGGCGCCCTCGCCCATGGCGTACAGCGTGCGCCCGCGCAGGTCTTTTATGCTGTTTACGCTCTCGCCCTCGCGCTCCAGAATATACAAAACGCCCAGGCCGTTGACGGTCAGCATGCGCACCGCGCCGCCGGTCTTGCCGTACAGGTTGGCCGCGACATTGGTCGCCATGGCGGCAATGTCAAACTCCGGCTCCGGCCCGGTCAGCCCGGCCAGCACCTCGTCGTTGGACGCGGCGACCGTCACTTCATACTGCCCGGCCGTTTCCCCGTTTTCGTTTTCCTCCATCAGCGCCGCAGCGCCGACGCCCGTCGGCCCCGACAGCACGGCAAAACGCACCGGCTCCTGCGGCTGCTCCTGCTGCGGCTGTGTCTGCTCCTGCGTCTGCGCGCAGGCGCACAGCAAAAACAGCAGCGCTCCGCCGAGCAAAAGGGCAAGGGTTCTTTTCATAAATGGTCTACCTTTCTGTGTTGTAAGTTTGCGATGCGGCGGCAAGGCGCTCGTCGAGCATGCGCACAAGCTGCAGCGCGCTGTCAAAGCTCTGCCGCGCGCTCCCGTCGAGCCAGTCGACTTCGCCCTGCCAGCTCGAGCTGCGCCGGGTGCGCACAATGACGTCGCACGTCAAAACGCTGCCCCGCGCCCCGCGCACCTGCTGCGCGCTCATACCGGGCTGGTTTTCCGGCGAGCTGTGCGCGGGCCGCGCCGAAAAGACGCGCGCGCGCTGAAACGCCTGCGGAAAGCCGTCGCCGTCCAGCAGCCGATCGACGGAAAGCAGCATGCCGCCCAGGTCGGAAAAATCCTCGGGCCGGGTCAGACGCATACCGTACACCTTGCCGCAGGCACTGCGGTTTTCCGCGCTGTCGACGCAGATGCGCAGCAGCGAGGGATCGAGCCAGTTTTCCATAGTTTTCCTCCTCAGCGCGCATGCAGCCGCTTTGCAGCCCAGTCGGGGCGGATGCAGTAGCGCAGCGCGGTTTCCTCGGTGATGGCGCCGTCCTGCACGAGCTGGCAAATGCTCTGGTCCATGGTGCACATGCCCTCGCTCTGCGAGGTCAGCATTTCGTTTTCCATCTGGTGTGTGCGCGATTCGCGGATCATGGTGCGGCAGGCGCTGTTGACGCTTAAAATCTCAAAGGCCGGCACCAGCCCGCCGCCGCGCGACGGCAGCAGCTGCTGGCTGACCACCCCTTCGAGCACGAGCGCCAGCTGCGTGCGGATTTGCTGCTGCTGCTGGGGCTCAAAGGAGTCGATAATGCGGTCGACGGTGTTGGCCGCGCCGATGGTGTGCAGCGTGGAAATGACAAGATGCCCCGTTTCGGCCGCCGTGACGGCGGCGCGGATGGTTTCGCTGTCGCGCATTTCGCCCAGCAAAATGACGTCGGGCGCCTGGCGCAGCGCGCCGCGCAGCGCCGCGGCATAGCTGCGCGTGTCGACGGCCAGCTCGCGCTGCATGACAATGCTTTTTTTATGGCTGTGCAGGTATTCGATGGGGTCTTCGATGGTGATGACGTTGGCGCTGCGCGTCGAGTTGATGGCGTCGACGATGCAGGCCAGCGTCGTGGTTTTGCCGCTGCCGGCCGGGCCGGTGATGAGCACCATCCCCCGCGTGCATGAAGCAAAGCGCATGACGGTGTCGGGGATGTGCAGCGCCTTTCGGTCGGGCAGGCTGAACGACACCACGCGGATGACGAGCGCTTTTGTGCCGCGCTGCCGCAGCGCGTTGACGCGGAAGCGCGAAAGCCCCGGCACGGCAAAGGAAAAGTCGTCGTCGCCGCTGCTCTCAAAGCCTTCGATGCCGCGCCCGGCCAGCTCATACAGCTCGTGCGCCAGCCGGTCGGTGTCGGCGGGGCGCAGGCGTTCGCCCTCGCGTTCAAACGCGCCGCCGAACTTGCACGCCACCGGCAGGCCGGCCGAAATCAGAATGTCGGACGCGCCGCGCTCCACCGCGCCCCTGAGGATGTCGGAAATGTGCATGGCCGCCCTCCTTTACTCGCCCTGGTAGACGGGCAGGCTGTCCTGCTGCTGCGTCTGCGCCGTGCGCACCGTCCACTGCGTCACCTGCGCGCGGCCGTCGGGCCCGCGCTGCGCCGCAATGCACAGCGTGCGGTTTTCGTCGACGGGCACCTCGGCCTCAAGGGTGCTTTCGCCCCCCTGTTCAAACTCCGAAAGCAGCTGCTGCGCCTGCGCGTCGGCGGCGTAAAAGGCCGAAACGGCCTGCGCGGCGCGCTCACTCAGCGAAAAGTCCGCCCGCGCCGACGCCAGCGTCAGCACCGCAAACACCGACAGCGTCACGGCCAGAAGCGCCGTCATCACACTGAGCGCCCCGACGCCCACAGGGCTCGGCGCGCGGTTTTCCTGCGTTTTTTTCATTGTACCG
>CANUCM010000113.1 GCA_947856675.1 uncultured Clostridia bacterium
GCCGCACCTCTTCCGGCGTATTGCCGTGCACCATATTCCAGTACTGCGAAGAGACCACCGGCATCTGCGAAATGGTAAAATATTTATTGATTACATCCAGCGACGCCGTTGTTCCGCCGCGTCTGGCCGACACCACCGCCGCCCCCGGCTTCAGTGCAAAAGTTTCGGGTTTTGCGGCATAAAACAACCGGTCAAGAAAAGAGAGCAGCGCGCCCGACGGATGCGCATAATATACAGGCGATGCAAAAATAAAGCCGTCCGCCTGCTCTGCTTTCTGCAGCACTTCGTTTACCCTGTCGTCGGAAAACACGCAGTGTCCCTTGGCTCCCGCGCAGGCTTTGCAGGCCGTGCAGTCACGGACCGAACCCTTTGCAATCCACAGGATTTCACTGTCGACGCCTTCCTGTGCCAGTGCGCCGGCCACTTCCTGCAGCGCGGTGTCGGTGCAGCCGTGTTCATGGGGGCTTCCGTTGAGCATCAATACTTTCATTTGCTTCCATCCTTTCCCTGTTTCTTTTCTGTTATTATATGGCAGATTTTAATAAAAAACAACCTCAGCACATAACCGGCTGCAGCTGCACACCTTCCATCGCGCTGTCGAGCGCCGCTTCGCACAGGGAAAAGTCCGCCACCATCGAGCGCGGCTTGCGCGCGGGATCGTCCTGCCGCATCGGAACAAAATACACCTGCCTGCGGTTGAGCAGCAGGCCGATGTTCTGTGCCGCCGTACCCAGCGCATCGTTTGTTGACACTGCCAGCACAAGCGGCCTTCCGTTGCGCACATGCGCCTTGGCCGCCATCAGCACCGGCGTGTCGGTAATGCCCCAGTTGAGCTTTGCCAGCGTGTTGCCCGTGCACGGAGCTATCAGCATAATGTCAAACAGCTTTTCCGGCCCGATGCGTTCTGCCTGCACAAGGTCGGTCATGAGCCCGCGGCCGGTTATTTCCTCCGCTTTGGCCCGAAAGTCTCCCGCCCTGAAAAACCGCGTGTCCGTCTGGGCGCTGGCCGGGGAAAGAATGGCCGTCACCTGGTTGTGCGCCGCCAGCTGCTGCATAACCTCCAGTGCGTGGGAAAAGGTGCAGAACGAGCCGGTGATGCACATTCCTATCCGTTTTCCGTTCACTTCATCTCCTCCTCCATAATGTTGTACACCGTATCAAGTACTATCCGCGCCGAAGACAGCGGCGCCACCTTGCCCGGCAGGGAAAGCGCGCGGATGACGCGCACTCCAAGCTCCCCGGCGCCCTCCATATCCACTCCGCCCGGCAGGGATGCCAGATCGATAACCAGCGCATCGGGGCGCACACGGCGCAGCTGCGGCTTTTCCAGCACGCTCGCCGGCACCGTATTGAAAATGACGTCAAACTCCGCCATTTCCGGCTCCAGGGCGGCGGTGTGCAGCGCCGTATTGCCCATTGCGCGGATATACGCCAGATCCCTCGCTTTGCGCGCCGACACGCTGACCGCGGCTCCCAGCGCTCTCAGTCTTGCGCTGAGTGCTTTCCCGATGCGTCCGCACCCGATGACCAGGCAGCGGCTTCCGCTGATGGTAATGGGCAGTTCCTCCATCGCTATCTGTATGGCGCCCTCGGCGGTGGGAACCGCGTTGGCCACGGCAAGCTCCTCCCGCCTGAGGTAATCAAACAGGCGCAGCTGCTGTTTTTGCGCCAGGCGCTCCGCCTCCTCCGTAACCGCTCCGGCGCACACCAGCGTCCCCGGCTCCATTTCGGAGAACACCTCACTCAATGCCGCAGCCTGAGAGGACAGCGGCGCGTTCAGCATGCCGCTGTCCCGCGACAACGGCATGGGCAAAATGACACAGTCGGCCTTTTGACATGCATCGCGTACGCTTTCGCTCCGCTGTGCCTGTGCCGGCAGGGCACACCGGTCCAGCGCAAAAGCCCTTACCCGATGCCCGCTTTGACACAGCAGCGCGCACATCCGCGCCTGCCGGCTGTCGCCGCCTATCACGGCAAACGTCTTGCTTGCGCTTCCTGCCTGCAAAACCCATCATCTCCCTTGACAAAATAAAAGAACCGTTCTTTCCATGGTATGAAAGAACGATTCTTTTGTAGACTGTCCGGCTTTTACTTCACGCCCAGGCGCTCTGCCACAAAATCGGTCAGGTTTTTTCCCGCGTCGGGCCGCGCGAGGCAGGCAATGCGGCGCTTCATGTCTTCCACGCGGCGTGCATCGCTCAGCAGCATGGCGATGGCTTCGTCCACAGGAAAAGTCTTTTCCGCGCGGACACACGCTCCCTGGTTGAGCAAAAACTCCAGATTGCGCTCTTCGTGGCCCGCAATCGGGTTGATGGCCACCATGGGAAGGCCTTTGAGCAGTGCTTCCGTCACCGTCAGCCCTCCGGGCTTTGACACAAGAATATCGGCCGCATCCATCATTTCATGCACGTTGTCGACAAACCCGTACACATGGATTTTGGCAAACGGCAGCTTGTCCCGCATGCGCTCGAACTCCGCCCGCTGCCTCTGGTTGTTTCCGCAGACGACCGCCAGCTCAATTTGCTGCCGCACCGACAAAATCTTTCCGGCCTCATCGTCCACAAGCCCGTATCCCAAGCCGCCGCCCATCAGAAGCACCACCCGGCTGTCGGGCGAAAAGCCCAGCTTTTGCCGCGCCTGCTGCTTGTCGCTTGCCCGGTAAAACTTGGGGTGCACCGGGATGCCAAACGGGTAAATGGTTTCCCGGCGTATGCCTTTTTTCAGCGCGCGGTATATCAGCGCTTCGCTTGCAATGACAAAGTAGTCCATTGTGGACACCGTTTCCCAGTACGGGTGTATCGTGTAATCCGTGCAAATCCCCAAAAGCTCTGCCCGGCAGCGCCCTTTTCTCTTCAGCTCGTGTACAAGCTGCGCCGCAAACACATGGGTGCATATGATAAAATCGGGGTTGAGCTCCCGCAAAAGCTTTTCAAACCTGTATGTACACAGCGCGTTGATAAAGCTCATCAGATTGAAGCGCTCGTCAATCGACCCGGAATCCAGATACTGATAAATCAGCCGGTACACTTCGGGCGTATACTTGGCATACAGCGCCGTGCTTTTGTCGATGGTTTCCGATATCAGCTTGTTGACATACTGGTACACATCGATACACTCTGCCGAAATTCCCCGTTCGGCCAGCCTTTGTTCAATCGACCTGGCCGTGGCTGTATGGCCGTATCCGGCCGAAACGGTCAGTATCAAAACCTGCATGAACTTTCCCCTCCTGCTTCCCTTCCCCCAGGGTGCATATTGATTGCAATTCTACAGTTTATATTTTATCACTTTTGCGCTATAATAGCTATAGCGCACCGCGCATATTCCTTTGACAAATGGGGTGTCATTATGACTCTGGCCGAACTGCAATCCCTTATCTCGGCAAAACAACCCATCCATTTAAGCGGTATCGGCGGCGTTTCCATGCGCGCTCTCGCCGAGCTTCTTCTTCATATGGGGGCCCGCGTACAGGGCTCCGACCGCGAACGCTCTCCTTTTACCGACCATCTCGAAGCGTTGGGCGTACGCATTTACATCGGGCAGCGTGAGGAAAATGTCCTCGGCGCCGCCGCCGTCATCCGCACGGCCGCCGTACTCGATCAAAACCCCGAAATCGTCGCTGCGCGCCGGCTGGGCCTGCCCGTTGTGGAGCGCGGCCAGGCCTGGGGCCTTATCATGGGGCTTTACGATCACGCTATCTGCATCGCCGGCACCCACGGGAAAACTTCCACCACTTCCATGGTGGCAACCTTTGCCTTAGACGCCGGCCTTGACCCCACTGTCATGGTTGGCGGCGAACTTTCTTCCATCGGCGGCGGCACGCTGCGCATCGGCGGCCGGGATTTGTTTATCGCCGAAGCCTGTGAATACAAAAACAGCTACCACAGCTTTTGCCCCACCGCCGCCGTCATTCTCAACATTGACCGCGACCACCTGGACTTTTTCCGCGACACCGAGGACATCATTGCCTCCTTCCGGCACTTTGCCTCTCTTGTACCGCCCCATGGCGCCATCATTGCCAACCGCGACGACGCCAATACCATGCAGGCCGTAAACGGCCTTCCCCGGCGTCTCATCACTTTTGGGCTCCGCCCCGATGCCGATGTGCGCGCCTGCGAGATTTCCTGCCGGGACGGGATGTACTCCTTTGACATCTCCTGCTTCGGAAAGCCCTGGGGCCGAGCCGACCTGTCGGTTCCGGGCGAGCACAACCTGTACAACGCGCTGGCCGCCGCGGCCTGCGCCGTATTTCTCGGCACTTCACCCGAAGCCTTTGCGCACGGCCTTGCACAATACCGGGGCGTCGGCCGCCGGTTTGAACCGCACGGCCGCTACAACGGCGCGCTGCTGTTCGACGATTACGCCCACCACCCCAGCGAAATTGAAGCCACGCTCACGGCAGCCCGCGCCATGAATCCCAAGCGGGTGATCTGCGTGTTCCAGCCCCACACTTACTCGAGAACCATTTCCCTGAGAAATGAGTTTGCCCAGGCGCTTTCACACGCCGATCTGTGCGTTATCACCGATATTTATGCCAGCCGGGAAATCAATACCGCCGGCATCAACAGCCACTATCTTTCCGACCTGATTCCCGGCTCGGTGTGCGTCGGCAGCTTTGACGAGGCCCGGCGCCTGATTGCACGGAGCGCGCGCCCCGGCGACATTATCTTCAGCATGGGCGCCGGCGATGTGTTTAAAATATGGGACGGTTTTCCTCCGGAGCCCGCTCCGTGTGAAGACTGCCCCAACCGCCCTCTGTAAAAAAACAGCTGCGGCAGCCCCGACAGGCTGCCGCAGTATTTTTTACAGTTTTACAATGTCCCGCACATGCTCAAAGTCATTTTCAAACACAACCTGCATGGCGCCGTCCTCCGAAATATCCACCCGGGTGATGGAAGTGTTCCGCACCCACGGCATTTCGTTGAGATGCTCGATGTCCTTTCCGTGGAAAAAGCACAAGGCGTTGCGAATGGCGCACCCGTGCGAAACCAGCGCCACCGTCTTGCCCTGATGCTCCTGCACAATGCGCTGTATGGCGCCTGTCACCCGGTCATACACCCCGCGCATGGTTTCCCCGCCCGGCGAGCAGAACAGCCAGGGTTTTTCCCGCCACAGCTCCATTTCCTCTGGATACTCACAGCGCAGCTCATCCCACGATTTCTGCTCCCACTCTCCGCAGTGCATTTCCGCAAGATCAGGTTCAATGCGCAGCGGCAGCCCGTGGTAACGGTTGGCTGCCGACGCCGTTTCCCGCGCGCGAATCAGCGGGCTGGAAATCAGCGCTTCAAAGGGCAGCTCCCGGCACCGTTCGCCCAGACGTTCGATTTGTGCAAAGCCTCTTTCACTCAGCTCGCAGTCCGTGCTGCCCTGAAACTGTCCGGCATCGTTTCCCGTGGTTTCACCGTGCCGGATGATGTACAGTGTCGTCATTCCCTTTTCCCCTTTTTGCTTTTTAAAAGACGCCGAAGGCCTGCGCCTCCGGCGTCCTTTCCTTTACATCATTTGCCGCTTGCGGGTGAGGTTCATCGTCCCGTCCTGCATGATATCAATATTGTCAAGCGCTTTGCCCGTGCCGTAAGCCACGCATGAAATGGCGTCATCCGCCACGCGGGTGGCAATGCCCGTTTTAGACTCGATCAGCTTGTCAAAGCCGTAGATAAGGCTTCCGCCGCCCGTCATCACAATGCCGTTTGTCGCAATGTCGCCGACAAGCTCCGGCGCCGTGCGCTCCAGCACGGAGTGCACCGCTTCGACAATCTTGGCCGTCACTTCTTCAAACGCTTCGATCATTTCCGACGAGCTGACGGTGAAAATGCGCGGCAGGCCGGTCATCAGGCAGCGGCCCTTGACCTCCATGGTTTTTTCCTCCGGCCGCGGGTACACACAGCCGATGGTCATTTTCATTTCTTCTGCCGTACGTTCACCGATGAGCACGTTGTGCTTGCGGCGGATGTACTTGACAATGGCCTCGTCAAACTTATCGCCCGCCACCTTGATGGACGTCGACTCCACAATACCGCCCAGAGAAATCACGGCGATATCACTCGTTCCGCCGCCGATGTCGACGATCATATTGCCGTTGGGCTTGGAAATGTCAATGCCCGCGCCGATGGCCGCAGCAACAGGCTCTTCAATCAAAAACACCCTGCGCGCGCCTGCCTGTGTGCCGGCGTCGATTACGGCGCGCTCCTCCACTTCGGTAATGACACTGGGAATGCAAATGATAATGTTGGGCTTGAAAAGCCGGAATCCCAACACTTTTTTGATAAATTCCTTAATCATTTTCTCGGTCATTTCATAATCCGAAATGACGCCCTCACGCAGCGGCCGCACCGCGACAATGTTGCCCGGCGTTCTGCCCAGCATGCTTTGCGCATCGGCGCCCACTGCAAGGATTTTTCCCGTGGTCTTGTCGACGGCCACCACGGAGGGCTCACACAGCGCAATGCCTTTTCCCTTGACAAACACAAGGATGGAGGCTGTTCCCAAATCGATACCGATATCTCCGGACGACATATTCCTGCACCTCATACTTTCCTGTTTTTCCTGGTTTATGTTCTGAACCCGGCGCTGTGCGCGCCAAAGCAGCAAGCCTGCATTTTTATTTCACAATGAGTTTATTATATCCAATCCGGCGGCACTTTTCAACAGCATTTTACTCATCTGCGAGTTTTTTTGGTCACGGCCAGCACCGCTCCGCACACCCGGACCGCCCCGGCTTCGCGCAGCACGCGGGCGCATTCCGAAAGAGTCGATCCCGTCGTCAAAATGTCGTCCACGAGCAGGATGCGCGCGCCCTTTACCATGCTTTCGTCCTGCGCGCGAAATGCATCCAGCACGTTGGCCCGGCGTTCTGCCGCACCGAGCCCGTACATCGGCCGGGTATGCCGTACCCTGCGCAGCGTCTGACGGGCTGCAAGGCCCAGCCGCCGCGCCGTTTCTTCCGCAAGAAGCCGCGCATGATCATAGCCTCTGCGCCGGATGTTGCGTTCACTGGTCGGGACCCATGTCACAAAATCAAAAGGCTCGTCCATATACGCCTGCACCTGATGGGCAACAAGCCTCCCGAACGCCGGCGCTGCCGACTGCCTGCCCCGGAACTTGAACCGGTGCACGGCCAGGCGCACCCTGTCCTTGTAAGCCAGAGCGCCGACGCAGCGATCGACAAACATGGGCGCCTTGGCGCAGCCGGAGGACACAAACCGGATCTCCTGCATGCACCGCGCGCATACCTCTGTCTGTCCCCTGCGCAAAAACGCACCGCAAAATGCACAGCGGGGCGGAAACAGCAGCGAAAGAAGCCTATCCTTCATTGCCCAGCATCTCCCGTATGCGCCGGCGCAGCGCGCTGTACCGGCGCGTCTTCTTATCCGAGACCACCATTTTTTCCACCGTTTCCTCGTTCCCCACCAAAACCAGAAGCTGCCGCGCACGCGTGACCGCCGTATAAAACAGGCTTCGGTTCAAAAGCCGTTCCGGTGCGCGCACCGCGGGAAAAATCACCGCCGGATATTCACTGCCCTGCGATTTATGCGCCGTTATGGCATAGGCAAGCTCAAGCTGTGACAGCTCGTCAAAGGAGTAATCAGCGTCACGGTCTTCAAAGCGCACAGTCAAAACCCGCGCAGCGGGATCGACCATCACAATCTGCCCCGCATCGCCGTTATACACTCCGCTCCCCATTTCCGGCGGATCAAAGCGGCGCCACAGCAAATCATAGTTGTTGCGCACCTGCATGACCCGGTCACCCAGCCGGAACACCGACGGGCCGAAATGCGCCTCCGGCTTATGTGCCGAAGGCGGGTTGAGCGCCTGCTGCAGTATACGGTTTAAATTTTCCGTCCCGCACGCCATCTGTCTTGACGGGCAGATAACCTGCACATCGGCCGGATCGATGCCGAAACGGGCGGGAATCCGCTCGGTGATCAGCGATGTGACCGCACGCACGGCAGCTTCCTCCGTACGGACGCCCGCGAAATAAAAATCTCCCCGGTTTTTGTGCACATCGGGCATCAGCCCCTGATTGATCCGGTGCGCGCTGACAACAATGTCGCTGTCCTGCGCCTGGCGGAAAATTTCTGTCAGCCGCACCGCCGGCACGCAGCCGCTGGCCAGAAGATCCGCAAAAAAGCTGCCCGGGCCGACCGGCGGCAGCTGATCCGCGTCGCCGACCAGTACCAGCCGGGTATGCGGCTTCATCGCACGCAGCAGCGACGCCGCCAGCATGAGATCCAGCATGGAGCTTTCATCCACGATAACGACGTCTGTGTCCAGCGGATTGCTCTCGCAGCGTTTAAACCGCAAAAGCCCGCTTTCGGCGTCAAGCCCCGCCTCCAAAAGCCGGTGCAGCGTCCGGCTTTCGCGCCCGGTCAGCTCACTCATCCGCTTGGCCGCACGCCCCGTCGGCGCACACAGACTGGCGCGCAGACCCGCGCTTTCTATCAAATCGATCATGGTCAGCAGCGCGGTGGTTTTTCCCGTGCCGGGGCCGCCCGTAATGACGGAAATGCCGCTTTCGAAACACAGGCACATCGCCCGTTTCTGGCCTTCGGCATAACGGATATTTTTTTCTTTTTCATATTTTTTAATGCGCCGGGCCAAATCCCCCGGCGGGTGCAGGCGCATGCTGCGCAGCCTGGCCGTTTCCGAAGCCAGGAAGCATTCGCAGCGGTACAAGGGCTCCAGATAACAGACCGTTCGCTCCCCCATGCGCTCGCAGACAATGTCCCCGCGCTCACGAAGCGCTTCCAGCCGCTGTGCCACCTCCTGTGCCGTATCCTCCCCGCACAGCTGAACCGTCACCGGCAGCAGCTTGTCCATGGGAATAAAGGCGTGGCCGTTTTGCATGTTAAACCGAAGCTCATACAGCAGCGCCGCGTCCAGCCGCACTGAACTCGCCGCCCCAATGCCCAAATCGGCCGCCAGCTCATCCGCCCGGCCAAACGGCAGCCCAAACTGCTCGGCACATAAAATATACGGGTTCTTCTCCAGCATGGGCACCGCCTGCTCGCCCCACAGCCGCAAAAGCCCCGCAGCAAAAAAAACCGGCAGGTCGTGGCGTGCCAAAAACTCGACCACGGCGCGCATGGCGCTCACCCGCAAAAACGATTGCCCGATTTCCCGTGCGCGCGCCGCCGTAATCCCCCGCACCTGCTGCAAAAGCTCGGGGTGTTCGGCCATGACCTCAAAGGTTTCTTCGCCAAAGCGATCGACGATGGCCCGCGCCGTTTTGGGGCCCACCCCCTTGATGACGTGGGAAGCCAGGTATTCATAAATCCCCATGTGCCCCTTCGGCATATGGCGCTCGTAGCTCTGCACGGAAAACTGACTCCCATGCTGAGGGTGCACGACCATTGTCCCCAACGCCTCTATGCGTTCGCCCGCCCCCAAAAACGGCATAATGCCCACGATGGTCAGCTGGCTGCCATCGTCGAGCATTATTCTTGCCACCGCATAGCCGCTCTCATCATTTTTATAAATGAGCGACAAAACGGTTCCTTCAATTTTGACAAGATCGCGCGTCATCCCACATCTCCTGTTGATCACCGCCGTATTCGCATACGCGCAGCCCGGGAAAATACCGGCGGCGGATTTCTTCACAGGCGCATTCTATGTACTGCAGCTGCTCCCTCTGCGGCCTGCGTCCGGGCACAAGAAGCATCGGAAAGGCTTCCCCGCCCCGGCCGGCACGCCCGAGAATCCACAGCCAGAGCTCCCGCACCAAAACGGCAAGGCCCACGGCCGCCAGCGTGTATACAATGGTTTCCGCCTGAAAGCTGTATGTCATTGCGCATCCCTCCTGCCTCAGCCTATGCCGTCCGGAAGGAATGCGTGCGCGAAAGTTAAAAAAGTCCGTAAGCCAGCGCCGTCATGATGCCGCCGGCCGCCAAAACGCCGAGAAAAATACTGAGCAGCGCCGATTTCAGCCGCATGTTGAGCGCACCGGCCACCAGCGACCCCGTCCATGCGCCCGTGCCCGGCAGCGGGATCATGACAAGCAGAAACAGGCCGAGCGAGCGGTACTTTTTCACCGTTTCCGCCTTGCGCCCCAGCCTTTGATCCACGCGGCACACAAGCCCTTTCAAAATCCCGCGGCGCAAAAAGCCGAAAATCCGGCGCCCAAACAGTACAAGCACCGGGACGGGCAGCATATTTCCCGTCACGCACAGCCCATAAGCCTCCGGCCACGGCACGTCCATCAGCGCTGCCGCCGGAATGCCGCCGCGCAGTTCCACTACGGGCAGCATTGAAATAAGCAGCAGGTAGACGGCACGTCCCCACGCCGTTGCATGCAAAGCAGTCAGCACAAGCCATATCCTCCGTTCCGCTGCGAAAACAGCAGGGGGGATCATCGTACCTCCCCCTGCCAAAACCGCCTGCGCTGTCAGGCGCGGTGCCATTTTACGCCCTGCGGCGTGTCTTCCAGAACAATTCCCCGCGCCTTCAGCTCGTCGCGGATGCGATCGGCTTCCTTAAAGTCCTTGCTTTTGCGGGCACATTGCCGCTTCTCGATGAGCGCTTCGATTTCCGCATCCTCCTGCGCGTTGCCCGTTTCGGGTTTTTCAATGCCGAGCACCCCGCACAGCTCGCGCAGCATGGCCAGCGCCGCCTGTGCATATGCGCGCGTGACCCCGGCTTTGCCTGCCACCGTGTTGACCGCACGCACCAGCTCAAAAATGACCGAAACGGCATCAGCCGTGTTGAGATCGTCGTCCATCGCTTCGCAGAAGCGGCTGCGCCAACCGTCAAAGCCCTGGACGCTGTCCGCTTCCTCTTTGCTCATTTCGCCCGGAGCGCCGTTTTCACTCAAAAACCGCACATTGTCCAGCGCCGAATAAATCCGGGTCAGGCCCGCCCGCGCCTGTTCGAGAGACTCACGCGAGTAATTGAGCGGGCTGCGGTAATGCGCCGAAAGCATGAAAAACCGGATGGCGTCATAGCCGTAGGTGGCCGCCGCATCACGGACAGTGAAGAAATTGCCCAGGGATTTTGACATTTTCTGGTTGTCGATGTTCAAAAACGCATTGTGCATCCAGTAATGGGCAAAGGGCTTGCCGCTTGAGGCCTCGCTCTGGGCGATTTCGTTTTCATGATGCGGGAAGCACAGGTCAATGCCGCCCGAATGGATGTCAATGGTTTCGCCCAGATAGCGCCGCGCCATGGCCGAGCACTCAATGTGCCAGCCGGGACGGCCCTTGCCCCAGGGCGAATCCCAGCTGGGCTCGCCCGGCTTGGCCGCTTTCCACAGCGCAAAATCCATCGGATCTTCCTTGTGCTCGGACACATCGATGCGCGCGCCCGCCTCCAGCTCCTCCAGCGGCTGGTGCGACAGCTTTCCGTATTCCGCAAAAGCCCGCGTACGGTAATACACGTCGCCCGCGCTCTCGTAGGCATAGCCCTTTTCCACGAGCGTTTTGACAATGTCTATGATTTCGTCAATGTTTTCCGTCGCCCTGGGGTGCACCGTCGCCGGCTTGACCCCCAGGCCGCCCGCATCGACAAAGTATTCCTTGATATACCGCTCGGCGATGACGTCGTAGGTCACGCCTTCCTCGTTGGCTTTTTTGATGACCTTGTCGTCGATGTCGGTAAAGTTCTGCACAAAGGTCACCTGCATGCCGCGGTACTCAAAATACCGGCGCAGCACGTCAAACATGATAAACGGCCTGGCGTTTCCGATGTGAAAATAGTTGTATACCGTCGGGCCGCAGGAGTACATCTTGACTTTTCCGGGCTCGATAGGGACAAATTCTTCTTTTTTGCGCGTCAGTGTATTGTAAACTCGCATGTTTATTTCTCCTTTTTGGAAACGCCGTCGCGCACGACAGCGAAGTTGTCTTTAATATAAATAACACCGGAAACCACGGCGGTCACGGACATGACGACAGTGCACAGCGGCACCATCCAGGAAAACAGAGTGCCTGCGCCCGCCAGCAGCAGAAGGATACACACCATGTGCGAAAAGGTTTTGATTTTGCCCCAAATCGACGCCTGGATGACAACCCCCTGTGACGCGGCCACCATGCGCAGCGACGACACCACCAGCTCGCGGGCCAGGATCAGCATACAGGCCCACGCGGGCATGCGGCCGTCCGCCACAAAAATCAAAAGCGCAGCAAAAACCAGAAGCTTGTCGGCCAGCGGGTCGACAAACTTGCCGAAGTTGCTGACCTGGTTATATTTTCGGGCGATGTGTCCGTCAATCCCGTCGGTCAGGCTGGCCAGGGCGAACACGCCCAGCGCCGCCCACTGCGCCCACCCCTGCGAAAGCGAGGCAAGCACCATGAAAACCGGTATGAGCGCGATGCGCGCCAGCGTAATTTTATTGGCAGTCGTCATACTCATCCCTCCACTTTTTCACCGAACAGCTCGCAGCCCGCAGCATCCAGGATGCGCACGCGGACAAACTCCCCTTCCGGCACCGGCTCTTCAAAAAACACCACGCCGTCCACATCAGGAGAATCCATATAGGTGCGCCCGTACTGCCGGCCTTCCTCATCCGTCCCGCAGCACAGAACCTCCAGCTCCTGCCCCACAAGCGCCGCAGAACACTCGTTCATGATATTCTGCTGCAGGGCGAACACCTCTGCCCTGCGCCGCTCCTTGGTTTCTTCATCGATTTGCCCGGGCATGCCCGCTGCGGGGGCGCCTTCCTCCGGCGAAAAGGCAAACACGCCGGCGCGTTCCAGGCGGTATTCCCGCAAAAAGTCGCACAGCTCGGAAAACTCCTCCTCCGTCTCACCCGGAAAGCCCACAATCAGGCTTGTGCGGATGACGGCGTCGGGCATGCGGCTGCGGATGGCGCGAATTCTTTCCCGCACCAGCGCTCCGTCGCCGCGGCGGTTCATGTCGCGCAGCACACGATCGCTGATGTGCTGCATGGGGATGTCGAAATAATGCAGGATTTTCGGATTTTTTTCCATCACGTCCAGCAAGCAGTCATCCAGCTCATCGGGATACAGGTAGTGCAGCCGTATCCAGTGTATTCCGTCAATGGCACACAGTTTCTCAAGCAGCGTATGCAGACATCGCCTGCCGTACAGATCGGTTCCATAGCGGGAGATGTCCTGCGCGACAACCAGCAGTTCCCGGCAGCCGCCCTCGGCCAGCAGCCGTGCCTCCTCAACCAGCTCTTCCATGGGCCGGCTCCTGTACGCGCCGCGGATCATGGGAATGACACAGTAGGCACAGCGGTTGTCACAGCCCTCGGCAATGCGCAGATAGGCGGAATACGCGGGCGTCAGCAGATCGCGGCCGCCGCCCTGCTCCGCCGTTTCGTTGGGGGCAAACCACTCACGCTGCCCGCCTTCCAGCGCAGCCTGCACGGCCTTTGCGATGTCCGCCACACTGCCCGTTCCGACCGCCGCATCCACCTCCGGAAGCTCTTTGAGAAACTCGCCCTGAAACCGCTGCGGCAAACAGCCCGCCGCCACAATGGCCCGCAGACTGCCCTGCGCCTTCAGCTGCCCGAGCCGCAGAAGAATGCCGATGGCCTCTTCCTGCGCCGACTGGATAAAGCCGCAGGTATTGACGACCGCCGCGTCGGCCTGCTCCGGCTCATCGACGATTTCCATGCCGCACTCGCGCAGCGTGTGCAGCATATGTTCCGAATCCACCAGGTTTTTGGCACAGCCCAGCGGCACAAAAAAGACTTTGGTTTTATCCTTGCCGTGCATCACAGTTCTTCTCCCATTTCTTCCAAAACGCCCCGAAGGGCTTCATTGATTTCATCCCAGGAAAACCCCCGGCGAAACAGCGCGTCCGACACACGGCGTATTGCCGCCCTGTCCGTCGGATCTCCGCCCAGACGGCTTTTGATAAACCGCTCAAGACGCACAGTATCCGGCTCAAACTCGGAAAGCGCCGCTTCGGCGCATTCCTCCGGCACGCCCCGGGCCCGAAGCTCGCGCCGCACACGGCCCGCGCCCCAGCCCTTGTTCCTGCCGCTGCGGCACACAAGGCGCGCATACTCCGCGTCGTCAAGCATGCCCATTTCACGCAGCCGGCCGACGGCATACTGCGCATCGCTCTGCGCAATGCCCTTTTCCAGCAGCCGGCTGTACAGCCCCGCACAGCTGTACGGGCGCATGCCCAGCACGGCAGCGGCGCGCTCCAGCGCTTTTTTCTGCGAAGCCTCGCTCATCGCCCTTACTGCTCGTCGTCCTCAAAGTCGTCGGCAAACACCTCGATGCCCGCCGGCGCCGCAGGGCGCGCCGGGCGCTCGGCCTTTGCCGCAGCCTTTCCCCGGGCCGGAGCCGCAGCAGGCGCCTGCTCGCCGCTTTTGCCCGTCAGCCTGTCTTTGATTTCCTTTTCCAGCGCCTCGGCAATGTCGGGATGCTCTTTAAAATACAGCTTGGCCGCCTCACGGCCCTGGCCGATGCGCGTTTCGCCCATCGAGAACCACGACCCGGACTTCTGCACAAAGCCCAGCTCGGTGCCCATATCGACCAGCTCGCCCGTTTTGGAAATTCCCTCGCCGTACATGATGTCAAACTCCGCCTCTTTAAAGGGCGGGGCGATTTTATTTTTTACCACCTTGGCCTTGGTGCGGCTGCCCATGAGCACCGTCCCGTTTTTAATGTGTTCCTTGCGGCGGATCTCAATGCGCACGCTGGCGTAAAACTTGAGCGCCCGGCCGCCCGTCGTCACTTCGGGGTTTCCGTATACCACGCCGATTTTTTCGCGCAGCTGGTTGATAAACACCACAACGCAGTTGGATTTGGAAATGGCGCCGGCCAGCTTGCGCAGCGCCTGCGACATCAGCCGCGCCTGCAGCCCGACAAAGCTGTCGCCCATGTCGCCCTCGATTTCGGCGCGCGGCACGAGCGCAGCCACCGAGTCGACGACCAGCACGTCGATGGCGCCCGAACGCACCAGCGCTTCGGCGATTTCCAGCGCCTGCTCGCCCGTATCGGGCTGGGATACCAGCAGGCTGTCGGTATCGACGCCCAGCGCCTTGGCGTACACCGGATCAAGCGCATGCTCCGCATCCACAAAAGCGGCTTCACCGCCCGCCTTCTGCGCCGAAGCCACGATGTGCAGCGCAATGGTCGTCTTGCCCGAGCTTTCCGGCCCGTAAATCTCAATGATGCGCCCGCGGGGCACGCCGCCGATACCGAGCGCCACATCCAGTGCAAGCGAACCGGTCGAGATGGCCTCCACATTCATCGCGGCATTTTCGCCCAGACGCATGACCGCGCCCTTTCCAAACTGCTTTTCCAGCTGCTGAAGCGCCGTTTCCAGCGCTTTCTGTTTATCCAGCATATCTTACGACCCCTTTTTATCAAGCTGCGTGAAACGGCTGTTTTTCCGGCCGCCCGCGCATTTCATTTTATTATACAGGAAAACGTCCCATGACGCAACATTTGTTCGTTTTTACCGTGTTTCGCCGCCCCGCGGGCAGCAGCCCGTGACCACCCGCTCAATCCCGGTCAAGTCACAGCAAAACCCGATTTCCTCGTATCCTTCGCCGCGCAGGATTTCGCTCACCGGCCCGGCCTGCCCCAGTCCGACCTCAAACATCAAAGCGCCGCCGGGCGTTAAAATGTCCTTTGCGTTTGCAGACACGCTGCGGTAAAAATCCAGCCCGTCTTCGCCGCCGTCCAGCGCCATGCGCGGCTCGTGCCGCACCTCGGCGTCCAAACCGTCGATTTCCCCACCGGGAATGTATGGAGGGTTGCACAAAATCAGCTGAAACCGCCCCAGCGCCGTGTCAAACGGAAGCCGGGCGTCGACAAGCACAGTGCTGGCGCGGCCGCTCAGTCCGTGCCGGTGCAGGTTGCGGCGCGCCACCTGAAGCGCCGGCTCGGACAAATCGGCCAGCACGCCGCTCATTTCACCCGAAAGATTTTTCAGCGCGGCAATGCCGACACAGCCGGTACCGCAGCACAAATCCAGCAGCCGCCCCCGGGTCCGGGGCCTGAGAAAGTCCACGCCGCATTCCACAAGCGTTTCCGTGTCCGCGCGCGGAATCAGCGTGTCCTGCGTCACTTCAAAAGTCAGGCCGTAAAAGTCCCACTCCCCGATAATGTGCGGCAGCGGCACTCCGCTCAGACGCACATCACGCAGCCGGTCAATTTCGCGCAGCGTTTCGTCAAAAATATACAGCGCGCGTTTTTTGTACAGTTCTTCCGGCGTTGTTTCCAGTGCAAACGCCACGATTTCACGTGCCTCAAGACGGCTGCCGGACACCCCGTGCACCCGCAGCTCAGCCGCCAGATCCATCACCGCGTCGTTGACCGTCTTGACCATATTACCACCTGTCCTCCTGCTCGTTCTCCGGGATTACGGGCTTGAGCGCCGCAATGGCCACTTCCAGCATGCTGTCGTCCGGCTCAAAGGTGGTAAAGCGCTGCATAAACAGCCCGGGCGCCCTCAGCGCATGCGTCAGCGCATTGTCATGCCGGCCGGCGTAGCGGTTGATTTCGTAGCTGACTGCGACAATGGCCGGCAGCAGCGCAAGCCTCAGCGCCATGCGCACCAGAGGATTGCTCCCCCAGGCAAACAGCGCCGTAAACAAAATACCGACTATCATCACCACAAACAGAAAACTTGTGCCGCACCGCGGGTGCCTGCGGCTCTGTACCCTGGCATTTTCCACCGTCAGCGGCAGACCGGCCTCGTAGCACGCAATGGTCTTGTGCTCGGCGCCGTGGTACATATAAGTGCGGTGCACATCCTTCTGACAGCCTGTCAGCATGACAAACAAAACAAAAATGACAATGCGCACCAGACCTTCTATCAGGTTTCGCACAAGGCTGGGAAGCCCGTTTCCGAAAAAGCCCGTAATAAATGTAGGCAGCAGAAAAAACAGTGCGACGGGGAGCGCGATGCCCAGCACCACAGCCAGCGTCATCATGGCATCCTCCAGCTTTTTCTGCCCCAGCTTTTCCGTCAGCCACCGCTCGACCCGGCCGGGCTGCACCTGCTCATCCTCCTCAAAAAACGAGGCGGAATAGTTGAGCGCCCCGACGCCGTACCTCATTGAGTCCCAAAAACTTACCACGCCGCGCACAAACGGCAGCCGCGCAAACTTTCTGTGGGACTGCGTCCCCACATCCTCCAGCTTGGTTTCCAGCTCGCCGTCGGGTTTGCGCACCACAATGGCGGTCCTGCGCGGTCCCCTCATCAGGATGCCTTCAATGAGCGCCTGGCCGCCAATGCTGGTTTTTTTCTGTTCTTTTGCCATATTTCCGTCCTTCTTTATCCTTCGGGGCTGTACAGGGGCAGCGAAATCAACACGCAGGTACCCTCCCCGTATTCGCTTTCTATATCAAGAGTGCCTTCGTGCATTTCCACAATCTCGGTGCACACGGCAAGCCCTATGCCGGCTCCGCGGCCCCGGGCGCTTCCTTTAAAAAATTTCTCCTTGACAAACGGAAGCTCCTCCTTGGGAATTCCCATGCCGTAATCGCGGATGCGCACCACGGCGCGCCCGTTTTCCTGGCGCACGCCGATGTCGATTTTTTCCCCGTCGTGGCCGTATTTCGCCGCGTTGTCAATGATATTCAAAAAGACCTGCTTGAGCCGGTTCCGATCGCCGTTGATCAAAATGGGCTGTTCGGGCTCCTCGTAATTGGGCGCCATGCCCTCCTGACGCAAAAGCTCCGTATAGGTAAACAGCGCGTCGTACAATTCGCCGCGCAGGTCAAACACCTCGGTCTGCAGCTTGAGCCGCCCGCTTTCCAGCCGTGAAAAATCCAGAAGCTCTTCCACCATCTGGGAAAGCCGCCGGGTTTCCTTTTGGATGATGGCAAGGCCGCTCGCGGCCAGCTCGGGATCCTGCAAATCGCCCGCCACCGTTTCCGCCCAGCCGCCGATCGCCGTCAGCGGCGTGCGCAGCTCGTGCGACACCGAGGAGATAAAGTCGTTTTTCAGTTTTTCCATGCGCGCCAGCTCTGCCGACATGTCGTTGAGCGTGGTGCACAGTTCTCCTATTTCATCGCTCCACTCCACGTCGAGCCGTGCGCCATACTGCCCGCCGGCAATTTTCCGGGCCAAATCATTGATTTTCAGCACCGGATTGACAATGGAGCGGATAAAAAACTGGTTGGACACAATAATAAGGCCGATCAACAGTACGCCGCAGCCGGCCAAGGCCAGCCACACCCCGCGCAGCTGATCTTCAAGCAGCTTGAGCGAAGTGACGTAGCGCACCATGCCGATCATCTGCCCGCTCTGGTAAAACACCGGTGCCGTCACGGCCATCACGCGTTCTTCGGTCAGCAGATCGTAGCCGACAAAGTCGGACGTTTCCTGTGTGGCAATACAGTCTGCCACGTCGCTCGTGCTGGGGATGAATCCCGCCGTCAGGCCGGTGGAAGAAAACATGATCCGGCCATAAATGTCGATGATCTGCATCTCGATTTTGTCACGGTCGGAAAAATCCTGCACCAGCCTGTCGGCATAAGAGTAAAACTGATCATAGCTCGAGCTCATATACTGGTTGATCTGCTTGGCTGTATTCGTGCGGCTGACAAGGCTCGCACGCACCGAATTGTAATAGTAGCTGGTCGTCGCAACGCCCACCGTCACCAGCAGCAAAAGGATCATCGCGACCACTACGCTGACATTGTTGACGATCCAGCGCCGCTTGATGCCGCTTGAAATCCACGGCATGCGCGCCCGCTTCTTTTTTCCGGTTTCCTGCGGTGCCGCAGGCGGCTTCAGCTCTCCCATTTATATCCGAATCCCCAGATGGTCGTGATATGGCGCGGCTGCGCGGCGTCATCCTCGATTTTCAGGCGCAGGCGGCGGATATTGACATCCACCACTTTTAAATCGCCCTGGTAGTCCTTTCCCCAGACCATGTCGAGCAGATCGTCGCGCGACAGCGCACGGCCCCGGTTTTCCAGAAAACTTTTCATGATAAGGTACTCCACCTGCGTCAGCTCAATGCGCTTTCCGCCCTTGTGGAGTTCCCGCGAACGCAAATCCAGTTCGAAAATGCCGTCGGCAATCGTATCGGCGTCAAACCCTCCGCCGTTGACGCGGCGGTACAGCGCATCGACACGCGCCACCAGCTCCACAACGGAAAAAGGCTTGACCACATAGTCGTCAGCGCCCGTTGTAAAGCCCGTCAGTTTATCGGACTCCTGGGACATGGCCGTCAGCATGATAACGCCGATGCTGCTGCCCGAGCCGCGCAGGCGCCGGCACACTTCAAACCCGCTGATGTCCGGCAGCATGACGTCCAGCACAGCCACCGAAACATCATTTTTCTCACGCAGGTAGGCATACGCTTCTTCTCCCAGCGCAAACTCCACGGTGTCATACCCTGCCCTGCGCAGGTTAATGACAATAAAACCGCGGATATTGTCCTCATCTTCCAGCACAAGCACTTTCTTTTTCATTGCGTATATCCTCCCGCAGCCCATTCTTTTTCAACCATTTTAAAGGATTCTTCCACCTGCTCAGCCGTCAGCGCGTACTCTGCCGGCGCATTTTCCGGCAGGATATATCCATAAATGCCGCTTTCCGCCTGACGGACAATTTTGACTCCATCCGCCACGGCATACCCTACCCGGTTGTCGCCCGTATAAACGCACAGCGTCAGAAGCGGCTGGCCCGAATCGCTCTCCGGCGCGTTTTCCGGGGTCAGCACAAACGATGTCCGGCTGACGCCCGACCCGCTGGATCGAACAACGGACACCGCATTGCCCCACGATTCCGGCCACGTCAGATACCATTCTTCCACAGGGTTGTGGTATGTGACCTCCACCACATCGCAGCTGCCGTCCTGCTTAAAATCGCACCAGTTGAGCTTGTTTTGCTGGGTTTCCGAACTCTGCTGCGCATCCGCCGCCACCGGCACATCGATAATTCCGTCATAATTGATATCCGTTGACGACACGGACACAAGCCGCCAGGTCAACGCCCCCGAGCCCGAAACCAGGTCGATGGTGCGGTTGACCGCGCCGTTCTCCGTCAGCGCGACAATATCGGTTACATATCCGCCGCCCGTGGCCGCGCTGTCCACAAACACGGCCTGCTCCATATCGGCCGTCATCCCCAGCTTCATGCGCGATACCGAGCGAACCTCCATGCACAGCGGAGCCTCTGTGCGCTGCCGGTAGCTGTCATAGCTGTACCCGTAGCCCTTCAGGGTGTACACCCCCGACGATGCGTCACGCACGGCAAAGAACAGCTCGTCGACGGAATCCCCGTCGATGTCCTCCATCAGCATGCTGGTATACTGGACATCCATCTGGCTTTTCAGCTCTCCGTTTTCAAAGGCAAAAACGGTCATGCCGTAGCTTCCGGCGTCATCCAGCCCCCACGACAGCGCCAGCGCCAGCTTGCCGTCCGCCGAAATGCGTGGGTAATGCACCGCATGAATCGTGTTGCCAAAACCCTCGGCACGGCCAATCTCCTCATAGCCGCTTTCGCGGCGTTCATATACGCACACAAGGAAATCCCCGCCCGGCATGCGGAAAAACGCGATGGCTTCATCCTCTCCGTCGCCGTCGACGTCAATAAGCTGCACCGCCTGGCGGTTGCTGCCCGTTTCCGCCGTGGCGTAGACCGCGCCGGTATTCAAGATCTCATCGATCTCATGCTGCAGCAGCAGATATTCGCCCGGCAGCTTGGGCAAGCTCAAAAGGCCGTCCCCATATTCCAGGGAACAGCCGCTGAGAAATACGATAATCAGGCACAGCAAAAAAACCTGCCCTGCTTTTTTCATCCCGACATATTGTTTCATAAACAGTATTGTACCATACCCGGGATATTTTTTAAACGGGCAATTTGTGCAACTTCCTGCCTTTTTCCTCCGTTTTTCCTATAACCTGAACAGGCAGCGCCGCGCAACGTCCATCTCCTGGAAATACCTCTCCTCCAGCGGAATCCAGCGGCCGTTGAAAATTGCCAGCCCTTCCGGGCCGTTGCGGCGCGCGATCCGCCGCTGCTGCTCCTGCGGGGAAATGTCCAAAAACACGCTCACGGTATACAGCGGCTCCAGCTCCGGACGCATGCTGTAGCTTCCTTCCACAAGGGTCAGCGCCGCCGCGGGCAGGTGCCTCTCCCCTGAAAAGCCGCCCTGTGAGCAGTCGAACACCCGATGGGAAAAGGCCTCCCCCGTGCGCACCCCCCGCCCGGCTTCTTCCAGAAAGCGCTCATAATGCACATTTCCTCCCGCCTGCGCCAGCCTCTGTCCGGTACGCATATGCGGCGGCAGGAAAAAATCGTCCATGTGCACGACGCGCGCGCCGGGATAGACGCGCAGCAGAAAATCCGCCAGCGTGGTTTTTCCCGAAGCGCACCGGCCTTCAATGGCCAGCGACACCGGCCCCCACGCAAGCGCGCGGTCCAGGGCGCACAGCAGCGGCAACAGCCGCGCGTACTTGGCGCAGACAACGCGATAGGCCGGCGCATATGCCGCCCTATAGTCTTCGCTGTGGCTGAGCGCCGGACATCCGGATGCGCAGTACTGCGCAAGAAAGTCTTCCAGCTCCCCGGCGCCGAACGGCAGGACGCCCTCCGCGGCCAGCTGCCGCAAAAGCAAAAGCGGCAGCTCTTTTTTCTGCGCTGCCTGCGCTGCCTGCGCCTCCTGCGCGCTCTGCACAAACAGGGCGCCCAGCGTTTCCGGCGAAAGGCCTTCGCGTTTGGCCGCCCGCAGGTTTACGCGCACAAAGCCGCCCCCGATGGGCTCCGAAAGCGGCTGCGAATCCGGTGAAAGCGCCTGCATTTCACATCGCAGGCGTTTTCGCGCCTGCTCCGGCTCTTTTATCATGTGCCCCGGCCCGAACGTACTCTGGTAAACCAGTTTGACGGCATCGCGCGGCTGCATGTGCTCAAAACGCCGCGCGTTTTCGATCAGTATGCAGCGCAGCTCATGCATCGGGCATCAGCCGGGCCTTCTGCAGGGCGAGCACCACAATGGGAATCAGGACAATGTGGCAGACAATGCCGGGAACCGCGTTGATAAACGCCCCGGCCATAAACATTTTCCAGGTAAACGCGCCGCCCGTCACACCCAGAATGACCATCTGGGCACACCCCCACACGACACGTCCGGCCAACATGGACAAAATGAGCGCAACATACACGTTCAGCGGCTTTTTGGGCAGAAGCCTATACAAAAGGCCGGTCATTGCACCGTACGCTGCCAGCTCAAAAGCCATTCCCAGCGCCGAGGGCATGGGCGGCATCTGAAACAAAACGTGCCGCAGCAGCGGTGCGACAAACCCCACGGCCAGCCCGTACGGCCAGCCGCACAGAAAACCGCACAGCAAAACAGGAATGTGCATCGGCGACAGCGCGCTGCCTATCTGCGGGATTTGTCCCGTCAAAAACGGCAGCACAAGGCACAGGGCCAGGCACAGCCCGGCCGACACCAGCTTTTTTACAGAGCGCGTTCTGTTTTGCGCAGAAGCAGAAAACGACATAAAAAATCCCTCTCTCTTTGATTTTGCTGCAAAAAAAACCACGAATGCATACACTTTTTTCAAGTGAATACCTTCGTGGTATGAAATGCAAAAGAATGCTGTCTGCGGCGCAGGACCTTCGTGATCCCCTTGTTTTTTTAAGGCCGCTTAAATGAAGTACTTGCGGATTCCGTCGGTCGCGTTCTCGATATCGTCGCTGATGGTCAGCGTAAACTTGACGCCGGTTTCCTCGGCGAACTTCGCAAGGCGGTCGAGGAACTCGTCTGCCTTGGCGTCATCATCGGCGCCGGTAATTTTATACAGGCTGTCAATAAACACGTGGGTAATGTCATAATTGCCGGAGTACAGCCCGCAGATAAAGGAAAACATGGACTCGTAGCTCAGCTCCATGGGATATTCCGAAATATCAATCAGCTTCGCGCTGTATTTAATGTTGAATCTGAGATTTTGGCCCTTTTCAATGCATACGACATTGCCGGCCTCTTCATTGACGGCCGTGTTGACAAGATCGATAACCTGTTTGGTTTTGCCCGAGCCGCGTTTGCCCATGATGACTTTGACCATAGGAATCTCCTCCCTGATGTGATTTTCTATATGATACCATAAACCCGCAGGTGAGGGCAATGTTTTTTTTGTAAACTCCCCAAAAACTTTACGTTTCTCCCCCGCTGCGCATACACACGCCGCGCAGCATCTGCAAAAACACTCCCCAAAACCCTGTAAACGGCACATCTTCTGCCGCGACAATGTTGACGCTCTGCAGCACCCTGTCCCCCGACATGACCGTCATTGTGCCGACCGTCTGCCCCTGACTGACCGGCGCCGGGAGGCTTTCTTCCAGCTCAATGACTTTTTCAATGTTTCCCGCCAGCGTCTTTTCCAGCACCATGGTCTGCACCGGCTCCAGCGCCAGCTCTACCGACGGCTTTTTCCCCAGCACCACCGGCACGGGCATCAGCGGCCTGTCGGGCGTCGGCGTCACGCCCACGAAATTGGCAAAACCGTAATTGAGCATCGCCGTGATGTCGGCGCTGCGCTTTGCCGAGTTTTCCGCCTTCATCACAACGGCAATCAGCTCCAGCCCGTCGCGCTCCGCCGTTGCCGAAAGACAAAATCCCGCGACGCTGGTCGATCCGGTCTTCAGCCCGGTCATCCCCTCACAGGTGCGGATGAGCCGGTTGGTGTTTGTCAGGGTAAACGCTCCGTCTCGGATGGTGTCCTGCCAGATGGTGGTGTATTCAAAGATTTTCTTGTGTTTTATCAGCTCTGCCGACATCAGCGCAATGTCGTATGCTGTCGACACGTGCCCCTCTGCGTCCAGGCCGCACGCATTGACAAAATGCGTGTTTTGCATGCCGAGCTCCTGTGCCCTCCGGTTCATCGCTTCGACAAAGGCCTCCTCGCTGCCCGCAATATGCTCGGCCATGGCCACGGCGCAGTCGTTGGCCGACGCCACCGCAATGCATTTTATCATCTCGCTGACGGTAAACTGCTCCCCTTCTTTAAGCCAGATCTGGCTTCCGCCCATGGAGCTGGCATGCGCCGAAGCCGTAACGACATCATCATACGAAAGCCTGCCCGCCTCGATCGCTTCCATAATGAGCAGCAGCGTCATGACCTTGGTCACACTGGCCGGCGGCAGCGGCCGGTGCGCGTCCTTTTCATACAGCACCGTCCCCGACGGGTGCATCAAAACCGCCGACGGCGACGATATGCTCAAAGGCGCCGCGTCTTCCGCCCCCCACACCGTGCACACCGAAGCCATCAGCACACAAAGCGCCGTCAGCGCGCAGAAAAACCGTTTCATCTCTCACCCTTCCTTTCCTGCTTCACTGTATGACGCCGTCTTTTGTGATATTCCCATTCACAGGCGGGGCAAAAGGTGATATACTACGGTTTGTATCCTTTTGTTGTGGTGATCATGATGCGAGTGGGATTTTACACCCTGGGCTGCAAAACCAACCAGTTTGAAACACAGGCGCTCGAGCGCCTGTTTGCCGCGCGCGGCCATACCGTCGTCGACTTTCGCAGCGAAGCCGACGTGTACATTGTCAACACCTGCACGGTCACGGCGCTGGGCGACAAAAAGTCCCGCGCGGCGGCCCGCCAGGCCAAAAAACGCAACCCCAATGCCACCCTCATTGTGTGCGGCTGTTACGCGCAGGTCAGTCCCGACGCCGTGCGCGAGCTGTGCGGCGCCGACATTGTCGTCGGCTCTTCCGGAAAAGGCCAGATCGTAGAGCTGGCCGAACAGGCGCAGGCCGGGCACGTCCTGCAGCCCGACCTGCCCCCCGCCCTTGCCAAAAAGCCCTTCGAATGCCTTCCGGCCGGCGGCCTGCTGGGCCGTACCCGCGCGCTTTTGAAAGTGCAGGACGGGTGCCAGAATTTCTGCACCTACTGCCTTATCCCCTTTGCACGCGGCCCGTCGCGCTCCATGCCCTTCGATGACGCGGTACGCGAATGTGCCCGCCTGGAGCGCGAAGGGTACCGGGAAATCGTCGTCACCGGCATTGAAATCAGCTCCTACGGGCTGGATCTTTCCCCCGCCCGCTCCCTTGCGCAGCTCGCGCCCGCACTGTGTGCCGCCGCCCCCGAAACCCGCATCCGCTTAGGCTCGCTTGAGCCCCGCACGGTGACGGAGGAGTTCTGCCTCGCGCTGAGCTGCCACCGCAACCTGTGCCCGCATTTCCACCTCTCCCTGCAAAGCGGCTGCGATACGACGCTGCGCGCCATGGGCCGGCGCTACGACACCGAGCGCTTTGCCCTTTCGTGCGAGCTTCTGCGCCGTTATTTCCCCGGCTGCGCCATCACGACCGACCTTATCACCGGATTCCCCGGCGAAAGCGAACAGGACTTTGCCCAGACGCTGGATTTTCTCCGCCGCATTGCATTTGCGCAGGTGCACATCTTCCCTTATTCCCGCCGCAAAGGCACGCGCGCTTTTTCCATGCCGGGCCAAATCCCGCGCGCCGAGCGCGAGGCCCGCGCCCATGCCGCCGCACAGGTTTGCGCGCAGACCCGGATGCAGTTTCTGCAAAGCCGTGTCGGCCAGACAGCCGAGGTTCTCTTTGAACAGCGGGAAAACGGGCTGTTTTTCGGCCACGACATGCAGTACTGCCCCGTGCGCATGCCGGGCGAGCACCTCTCCGGCCAGGTGCGCCTTGTGCGCATTGCCGCCGCCGGCCCCGACGGCCTTTCGGCCGAGCCTCTCCAGTCCTGTTAAAAAAGGCATTTGGAGCATGCTCCAAATGCCTTTTGCCGTTTTACGGCTCCACTGTGTTTTCCCGCAGGAACTCCGCCCATTTTCTGCAGTACTGCTGATTCAGATGAATCCCGTCAAACGTGCTGTCCGGCGGCATGCACCCGTCCTCTCCCTGCAGGGCCGCGCCCACATCCAGCCATACGGCATCCCGGCCTTCAAGGACTTTTTGAATGCACTGGTTGTACAGCGCTATGCGGGTGTTGTTGAATATATCGCTCGAGTCGGATTTTTCCTTTGTGACCGGGATCAGCGACTGCACATAAATGATCGCCTCGGGCTGTTTTTCACGCACCATATCGATGAGCTGCCCATAATATTCAATGAAGCGATCCTGGCTTTTCCAGCCCAGCTCGTTGATGCCGAGCATGATGTACACCTTGCCGAACCGGCGCGTTTCCAGCGCATCGGGAATGCTCATCTGCTGTCCGTCCACCTTTGCGACCGTTTTAACCAGCGCGGTGTTGACCATAAGCCCCTGCGCCGTATAGTATGTCGCCTCATTGATGCCGCCGTACAGCTCCAGCCCCTGCGTCCGGGAATCGCCGATGAACAGTGCGTCGTCAAAATACCCTTCCGCTGCCGCCGCAAAAGCCGGCTGCCCGCTGCCGTTCTGCGAGGGCTGTTCCGGCTCGGGCACGGGTTCGGGTTCGGGGTCTGACGCCGGTTCGGAAGGCACGGCCGGCGCGCTGTCTTCTTCCCGGCTGATGTCGCTGCCGGCGTCCAGCTGCCGCTGCTCCGTCCCTTTTGCCTGCGTTTCCAGCTCCTCCGCCGCCTGCGACGTGAAAACCGGTCCATCGGCTGCCGGCTCCTCGCTCCACAGCCCCGCCAGCAAAAACCACCCGGCCATGGCTGTCAGCATTCCCGCCGAAGCCAGTATCCTGCGCCGCACGCGCAGGCGCTTTTCTCTTTTTCCCCTGTACCGGCCCGGTGCTTCCCGCACAACATATCGGGCCGCTTTATGCTTTCGCCCTGTGTCTCTGTATTTCATGCCCGTTTTCCTCCCGCAGCATTTGCCCGCCCGCATTTACATCTTTTTAATTTGCTTATCCCTGTAAGCTGGGATATAATACATCTCATACATCCCGAATCAACAAGGAGAATCTGTATGCCTTTCAGAAAAAAAGATCCCTTTTCTTCCGGCCCGGCGCCCTCTTCCGGAAAACACGGCCGGGGCCGCAGCCTGATTGTCAGCCTGGTCATTACACTGGTGGTCGGCTTTCTGTATTTTTACTTTGCGCTTCCGGCCATCAACCTGCATGACCCTCAGTTTTACTTTTTTGTGTTTGTGCTGTGCGCTGTTTTCTGCGGCTGTACCCTGATCACTTCCGGTACCCATCCCGAGGCCGAATCGCCCCGGCAGTATTTCCGCTTTTTGAAAAAGCAGTGCACCATTCCGTTTTTCCTCATCATCGGCCTTATCGTCCTGTATGCCGCAGGCACCCTTGTTTCCCTGCCCATTTTTCGCGCCTCGAGCTATCGTGACCTTTTGGAAGTCAAAGACGGGGATTTTGCAAAGGACATCAACGAAATCTCCTTCAATGAAATCCCCCTGCTCGACGAGGATTCCGCGCAGCGGCTCGGCGACCGCAAGCTGGGCGAGCTGGCCGACATGGTGTCCCAGTTTGAAGTGTCCGAAAACTACACCCAGATAAACTACCAGGGGCGCCCGGTCCGTGTCGCGCCGCTTCTGTACGGCGACTTTTTCAAGTGGCTCAACAACCGCTCGGAAGGTCTTCCCGCCTATATCATGGTGGATATGGTATCACAGCAGGCCGACGTCGTGCGCCTGTCTTCGCTCAACCTCGAAGGCATCCGCTATTCGCCCAGCGACCTTTTCGGCCGCCGGCTCGAACGGCACCTTCGCTTTTTGTACCCGACGTTCATGTTCAGCGAAAGCACGTTTGAAGTGGACGACGAAGGGCATCCGTACTGGATTTGCCCCAAGCTGGAAAAAACCATCGGCCTGTTCGGCGGCACCGACATCAACGGCGCCGTGCTCGTCGACGCCATCA
>CANUCM010000114.1 GCA_947856675.1 uncultured Clostridia bacterium
CGCTGAGCCACCACTACTTTCAGGAGGAAACAAGTTATGTCTGAAAACACAGCCTTGAAAACGGCCGAAGTCCAGACCGCACCCTCGCCGTCTTCTGCCGCAGAAACTTCTGCCGCGCAGCCGGTGCGCAACAAATACGCCACAAGCAAAAAGCACCGCAAAATGCCCCGTTGGCTTAAAATTGCCATTGCCGTACTGCTTATCGGCGCCCTTTGCGCCACGGTATATTACTTTGTCAACAAATTTTCCTCAAATGCCAATTCCACCATCGAAGAAGGCATGGTTTCCCGCGGCACCCTTGCCTCGCAGGTTACGGGCTGGGGAAACGTTGTCGCAAAGCAAACGGCAGAATACGGCGCCAAATCCCGCGGCACCGTCACCGAAGTGGCCGTCCAGGCCGGTGACATCGTCAAAGCCGGCGATCTGCTGTTTGTCATCGATCCCACGGAATACAAGCAGGAGCTGGAAGACGCGGAAAAAGCCATGCGCGCCGCGGCCGATGCCGTCACGAAGGCTTCCAAGGCACTGTCCAATACCAGCCTGACCGCCCCGTTTGCCGGAAAGCTCATCGAGTGTGAAGAAGTGCTCGTCGGGCAGGACGTTTCCGCCGGCCAGAAAATCGGCACGCTCATTGACGATTCGGTGATGAAGCTGGAGCTGTACTTCAGCTATGCCTACGAAAACAGCATTTACGCCGGCCAGAGCGTCACGGTTTCGGTTCCCGACAGCATGGTGCAGGTCACCGGCACCGTCGCTTCCGTCGACAAGATCAAAAAGCCCATCGACGGCGCCGTGTGCTTCCGCGTCAACGTCAACGTCCCCAACGGCGGTACGCTGACTGCCGATCAGGCTGCCGCCGGGTACATAACGGCAAACGGCACCGAAATGATGCCCGCGTCCGGCGGAAAGCTGGAATACAACCGCAAGCAGGACCTGACCATGGCCGTCGGCGGCACGCTGCAGTACACCGACATCATGGAATACGGCGAATACCGTGCCGGCCAGACCCTCTGCACCGTTGACGCAGGCAGCCTGCAGTCCGAGCTCGAAGCGGCCCAGAAAACCTATGACGAAGCGGCTCAGAAAGTCAGCGAGCTGCAGGCGGATATGGTCAACACCGAAATCCGCTCGGAGATCAGCGGCGTGGTTTCCAACCTCGTCGTTTCCGTCGGCGACAAGCTGCAGGCGTCCGGAACGCCTGTTGTCACGGTTTCCGACACCTCGTCCCTTCTGGTCGAGGCCAACATCGATGAGCTGGACATCTCCAGCGTACAGCTCGGAATGCCCGTTATGATAAGCTACAACGACGGGAACTCGTCTGTTATGGGCGAGGTTTCCTACGTCAGCTTTGAAGCCAAAACCGACCAGAGCAGCGGCTGGAACCAGGGTGCCGTGGCCTACTTCCCCGCCCGCTTCTCCATCAGCGGCGACGCAGACAATTCCCTGCTTCCCGGCATCGGCGTCAACTACACCATCACTTCCGTCATCAAGGAAGACTGCCTTGTCGTCCCTTCCAAAGCCGTGATTTTCACCGAGGCGGGCACCGTCGTTTACGTAAAAAAAGGACAGGGCTTTGACGAATACCCCGTTGCCGACATTTCCGCCCCCGCCGAAGGCGAAGATGCCTCCGCCGAAGGCGCTCCGGACGCCGGAGCCGCGCAGGGTTCCCCGCAAAGCCAGATCCCCGAAGGCTTCTACCCGGTGGCCGTGGAAATCGGCCTGTCCGACGCCAACAACACCGAAATTGTCTCCGGGCTGGAAGAAGGCACGCCCATTTACGTCACAACCTACACCAACAATGACGGCTACTATTACGGCGGCTATTAAGGTGGTGTGCGCATGCTTATTGATGTAAGGCGAATCAGCAAGATTTACAACGAAGGGCTGGCCAGTGAGGTGCGGGCGCTGGATGACGTTTCCCTTCAGATTGATTACGGCGAGTTCACCACCATCTGGGGGCAGTCGGGCTCCGGAAAGTCCACCCTGATGAACATTCTGGGGTGCCTCGATCTGCCTACTTACGGGGAGTACCTGCTGGACGGCGAACCGGTCAATCAGATGCCCATAAAAAAGCTGTCCACCATCCGAAATCACCACATCGGGTTCATTTTCCAGGGGTTCAACCTCATTCCCTCACTGACCGCCCTGGAAAATGTGGAGCTTCCCCTCATTTACCGCGGCATGCCCTACAGCCAGCGCATGGAGCTGTGCCGCAGCTCTCTTGAAAGCGTCGGGCTGGGCGAGCGCTTAAAGCACCGTCCCTCCGAGCTTTCCGGCGGACAGCAGCAGCGTGTCGCCATTGCCCGCGCCATTGCCGCCTCTCCGCCCATTATCATGGCTGACGAACCCACAGGCAACCTGGATTCGCGCTCGGGCGCGGAAATTATGCAGCGCCTGGCCCGTCTCAATGAACAGGGCTCCACCGTCATTCTCATTACGCACGATCTCCGCCTGGCCCGCGCCGCCAAGCGCATTGTGACCATACACGACGGCCGCGTCATCGCCGACGAAGCCGTGCCGGAATCGCAGCGCCGTGAGGCCTTGACCTTTACAGAGCCCGTTGCCGCATCCAAAGAGGGAGGTGCAGCAGACTAAATGCGGATATTTCAAACCTTTTCCATGGCGATGAAATCCATTTTCAACAACAAAATGCGCTCTCTGCTGACCATGCTGGGCATTATCATCGGCGTGTGCTCGGTTATCACCCTGGTTTCCGTCATGCGCGGCTCTCAGGCCAAGATCATGGAGGGCTATGCGAAAATGGGCACCAACCGCATCAGCGTGAACTACAACACCTGGGACGGCAGTGATTTTGCCGGCGACCTTTATGATTTCTGTCTGGGGCTCAGCACGGAAGTGGAAGGCGTCACCCCCAGCGTTTCACAGTACCTCACCCTGCGCTACAAAACCAAAAGCATGGAAACGCGCGTCAGCTTCGGTTCGGATCAGTTCGACCGCTGCCAGAATTATGAGCTTGCCGCCGGCCGCAGCCTGTGCTATACCGATATTTACAACCGCGTCAAGGTCTGCGTCCTTGGCAGCCGCGTCGCCTCCGAGTTTTTCAACCTGGAAAACCCCATCGGGAAAACCATCAAAATCAAAGGGGATCAGTATACCGTCGTTGGTATTTACCAATCCAAGTTTGACAACCAGCAGGGCTCGGATGACGACATGATTCTCGTTCCCTATTCGCGCATGCGTTCCATCATGGGCACGCGGCAGATTTCCCAGTTTACCGTGAAAGCCACCAGCGCAGCCAACGTCAACATCGCCATCAACAAAATCGGAAACTGGCTTTCTTCCCGCGTAAAACAGGGGTACTTTGACATCTACTCCAACACGAATTACATTGAACAGCAAAATGAAAACAACAAAATGCTGACCCTTTTGGTCGGCGGCATTGCCGGCATTTCCCTTTTGGTCGGCGGCATCGGCATTATGAACATCATGCTGGTGTCCGTCGCCGAACGGACCCGAGAAATCGGCATCCGCATGGCTATCGGCGCCAAACGCCGCGACATCATCACGCAGTTTCTTATCGAAGCGGCCACTATCAGCGCCTGCGGCGGCGTTATCGGCATTATTCTGGGCGCCATGGGCTCGGCCCTTCTGTCTTCCGCCATTTTGAAAGAAGTGTTCTACCCGGATCCCACCATTACCATCGGCGCATTCCTGTTTTCTGTAGTGCTGGGCGTGTTTTTCGGTTTTTATCCTGCCAACAAGGCTTCCAAGATGCAGCCCGTGGAAGCCCTGCGCAATCAATAAAGAGGGGGTTCTTATGAAAAAACGCATCCTTTGCGCGCTTCTTGCGGTGTTTATCCTGGCCGGCGCCGTGCCGTCGTTTGCCGTGTTCAACGACATCTCCCAAAACAGCGAGCGCTGGGCCGCCGAAAGCCTGGCTTCCCTGGGGATTCTCAGCGGCGTCGGCAACGGCGCCTTCCGCCCCGACGACACGCTGACCCGGGCGGAGTTTTGCAAAATGGCCGTGCTGGCCGCCGGGTTTGATGAGGTTTCCATCTACTCGAGCTACACTATTTTCCCGGACGTCTTAGCCTCGCAGTGGTATGCTCCCTATGTCAATGCCGCCGTCCGCAAATATCAGATCATCCGCGGCGATCATCTGGGACGCTTCAACCCCGACAACCCCATCACCTATGGCGAAGCCGTAACCATCCTGCTGCGCATGCTGGGCTATACCTTGGAAGACATCGGCTATTTCTGGCCGCGCGACGATGCGGTCAAAGCCGAGCAAATCGGCCTCAACCGCGAAATGAAAAGCTTCGGAACCGGCGACAACCTCCCCCGCGGCCAGGCAGCCATTCTGATCCGCAACCTGCTGCTTTCTTCCAAAAAGGACGGCGGACTTTTCGCGTCGCAGGCCTTCAACACGGGTGAGCAGGCCCTGCTGGCCGCCACATGGCAGTCAGACGCCGGACTTGCCTATGGGGAAATCCGTCTGTTCGGCGGCGCCGAAGAAACCGTCGTTGTTTCGGACACCGCCCTGCCCGACTCGCTTCTCGGCCTGCGCGGCATTCCCGTTTACACCAAAACCGGCAACCGCATCGCCGGCTTTATCGCCGATACCCAGGGCCTTGAGAGCGCCGTGGTGCGCTCCACATCCGTCGATTCCGTCGAAACGGAAAGCGGAGCCAAAATCACCGTGCCCCGTTCCTGCAAGCTGCTGGTTTCCGGCAAGCTGTCCGACTATGTCACCGCCTATTACGACCTGCGCCCGGGCTCTGAGATCTACATCTACCGCGATGCCTCCGGCGCCGTTTCCCACATCAGCGGCGGACAGGCCACGCTCTCCCTGGCCACTTCGGCCGTGTACGGCGTCGACGACATGGTCATTTCGCAAAGCGCCCGCATTGTGAAAAACGGCGCTGCCGTGACCCGCGACCAGATAGAGCGCTACGACGTCGTGTCCTACGTCGCTTCGGAAAACACCTACTATGTTTCCGACAGCCGCGTCACCCTTCTGTATGAGGATGCCCAGCCCACCTACACCCTGCCTTCCACCATCAAGGCGGGCGGCAAAACCTTCTCCATCAGTGAGCAGGCAGCCAGGTACTTCCGTGACCTGACCTTCAACCGCACCATCACCCTGCTCTTTGATTACAACGGAAACGTCGCCGCCGCCTTTGACAGCGGAAAGGTTTCGGCCAAAGCGCCCGCCATCCTGACCGATCTGAGCGAGTCGAGCGCCACAGTGCGCCTGCTTTCCGGAATCGAGCTCAAAGCGCCCCCCTCTTTTGCGGGCTTCTCCACCGTCAATTACGGCGAGCAGAGCGCTTCCTCCCTGTACCGCAGCGTAGGCCGGCTGGTGTATGTTTCGCAGGACAACTCCGGCAAGCTGGTGTTTTCCACTTTCCAGTACAGCACCGCCGCCGCCGGCACAGTCGATCCTTCGGCACAAACCGTGGGACAGACGGCCTTCTCCCCCAAAATTCACATTTTTGAGGAGCCCGCTTCCGGCATGCCGCTGCGTGAGCTGTCGCTGAAAGAGCTGGGCAGCGCTGTCATCCCCTCATCCATGGTGCGCCACGCGCAGCGCGATTCCTCCGGGCGCATTTCCATCCTGGTTTTGTCCAACATCACCGGCGACGGCTTTACCTACGGCCTTGTTTCCCAGTCGCAGCAGGAAGTTTCCGTCGGCGTCGGCCTGGACGGCAAGGAAATTACGCGCACCCAGTACGTTCTCAGCGTGCGCACCTCGGAAGGCACGCAAACCCTTGAAACCTTCTACAATCCCGGACTGGGCGCGGTCAGGGACGTTCCCGCCGCCGTTGCGCAGGGCGTTTTGTCACTGCCCTACGTTTCCGCCTCGCCCGCTTATACCCTCACGCGTTTTTCCACCGTCGGGCGCGACGATTTTGATTCCCAGCTCGGCGTGCGCGTCGGCAACGCATTCATCCCCCTGGCCGAGAACGTCCAGATTTACGCTTCCGGCATCAACCGCTTCCTTTCCCTGTCCGAGGCGCGATCCAACTTCACACAGTTTGACATTTACTGCGATCGCGACCCGGGCACCGGCGGCACGGTGCGCATCATCCTGGTTCGCTGAACCTTCCTCTTTTTGCAAAGGCCCTCGCCAAAAACGGGGCCTTTGCTTTTCTTTTGAGCACTTTCGCGGTATAATGAGAAAAAACGCACAGGAGCGTGATCGTATGACCCTGCAGCAGCTTCGCTACGCTGTGGAAATCGCCCGATGCGGCTCTATCAGCAGCACTGCCCGCCAGTTGTATGTTTCTCAGCCCAGCCTGAGCGCCGCCATTAAAGATCTCGAGTCCGAGCTGGGCATCTGTATTTTTGAACGCACCAGCCGCGGAATCCGCCTCTCTCCTGACGGCACGGCTTTTATCCGTCAGGCCAGCGCCCTGCTTGAACAGGCCGATGACATCAAGGCCAGTTTTTCCGGCGTTTCCGCCGATACGGGGACCAGCTTCTGCGTGTCTGCCCAGCACTATTCCTTTGTTGCCGACGCCTTTGCCCAGATCGTCCGCCGCCTCGGCGAACAAAAATACAGCCTGACGCTGCGCGAAGGCCGGACGCTGGAAATCATTGAGGACGTGTGTGACCGGCGAAGCGAAGCGGGCATTTTATTTTTGTCCCAGTCCAACCGCCGCCCGCTGACCAAGCTGTTTGCTTCCCGCGGGTTGGATTTTGTGCCCATCCGACAGGTCCTGCCGCATGTGTTTATCCGCCCGGATCACCCGCTGGCTTCCCGCAATACACTGTCCCCGGCCGATTTGCGGGATTTTCCCTACATTTGTTATGAGCAGGGCGAAACCAGCTCGGTATTTTTCTCCGAAGAGCTGATGGTGGAGCAGCACAGTCCCCGCATTATTTATGTTTCCGACCGCGCCACCATGGAAAACATCATCTCCGAAACCGATGCCTACACCATCGGCACCGGATACATTATTCCCTCTTTCACCGGCTCGGGAATGACTTCCCTGCCGCTGTCCACCTCCGACCGCATGGAAATCGGCGTCTTGTCCCTGCGCGAAAACGTGCTGTCGCACATTGCCGCCGACTTTGTCAAAGCACTGACCGATTCCATGCGAAAGTGGTCAAAATAAACATCTTTTCATAGCTTTTTATTATCATGCATTATCAAAATTAACTATTTCCGTTTTTGCAATTCCAAATGATATAATAATGTCAAACAATATTATATACGGAGGGAATTGCTATGAATCAGTCCTGTGGATTAAACACCACTGCCATCCACGCCGGCGCTAAAAAAGATACTCAGTACGGCGCACTGGCCACCCCCATTTACTCCACCTCCACCTTTGAGTTTGATTCGGCCGAGCAGGGCGGCGCCCGCTTTGCCGGCAAAGAGCAGGGATACATTTACAGCCGCCTGGGCAATCCCACCACTGCGGTTTTGGAAGAGAAGCTGGCCGCTCTGGAGCACGCCGAAGCCGCTCTGGCCGTTTCTTCCGGCATGGGTGCCGTCACCACCACGCTGTGGACCGCCCTCAAGGCCGGTGACCATGTCGTGGCCGACGAAACGCTGTACGGCTGCACTTTCGCCTTTTTAAACCACGGCCTCACCCGCTTCGGCGTTGAGGTTTCCTTCGTGGACACCAGCGATCTTGCCGCGGTCAAAGCCGCCATGCGCCCCAACACCAAGCTTTTGTATCTCGAGACTCCCGCCAACCCGAACCTCAAAATTGTCGACCTGCAGGCGCTTTCGGACATTGCCCACGCCCACAACCCCGCCCTGCTTGTCGTCGTTGACAACACGTTTGCCACCCCGGTTCTGCAGCGCCCCCTCGAGCTGGGCTGCGACGTTGTCGTTCACTCCGCCACCAAGTATTTAAACGGCCACGGCGACGTCATCGCCGGTATGATCGCCGGCAAAGCCGACTTTATCGGCCAGTGCCGTCTGTTCGGCCTTAAGGACATGACCGGTGCCGTCATCGGCGCGTTTGAGTCCTATCTCATCATCCGCGGCATGAAAACCCTGCCGCTGCGCGTCGAACGCCACAGCAGCAACGCCCTGGCCGTCGCGCAGTTCCTGCAGCAGCACCCGGCTGTGGAAACCGTATATTATCCCGGCCTGAGCAGCCATCCCGGCCACGAAATCGCCGCAAAGCAGATGCACGGCGGTTTCGGCGGCATCCTCGCCTTTGAGGTCAAGGGCGGCTTTGAAGCCGGCAAAAAGGTCATCAACAGCGTACAGCTGGCCAAGGTCGCCGTCAGCCTGGGCGACTGCGAGACGCTCATCGAACACCCCGCTTCCATGACGCACTCTCCGTACACCCCGGAAGAACGCGCTGCGGCCGGCATTTCCGAAGGCCTTATCCGCCTGGCGGTCGGCCTGGAAAACGTCGAAGACATTATCGCCGATCTCAAGCAGGCCCTGGAAAAATAATCTAAACAAAAAAGCCGTCCCCCTTTTTTTGGGGGGACGGCCTTTTTTTGCAGTTATCCCAGGGATTCGCGCTCAAACACAATCTGTCCGCCGGTCATGGTCAAAAGCACGCGCGCATCCCCGATATCGCGGGAGGGCAGCGTAAAAATATCGCGGTCCAGCACAATCAAATCCGCCATATACCCGGGTTTCAGGCGGCCTTTTGTGTTTTCTTTGCCCTCAGCATATGCGCTGCCCGCCGTATAGCAGTCCACCGCCTGCTCCACGCTCAGGTTCTGCCCGGGCACAAACCCGCCCTCAGGGAACCCCTGCGGATCGGTGCGCGTCACCGCCGCCGCAAGACAGGGGAAGGGATTGCAGTCCTCGACCGGCGCGTCGGTTCCGAACGACACAGGCGAGCCAAGCTCCAGCAGCGTGCGGAATGCATAGGAGGTGCTCGTCAGCTCCCGCCCGACACGGCTCTCGGCAATGTGGCTGTCATAGTGGATAAACACCGGCTGCACCAGGGTGAGAATGCCCATGCTCCCAATGCGCCGAAGCTGCTGCGCATCGGTGATCTGGCAATGCACCAGCCCGTGCCGCAGCGTGTTTTTCCCGCCGGCGAGCACCTTTTCGTAAATCTCCAGCATCTGTTCCACCGCGCCGTCGCCGATGACGTGGGTAACCACCTGCATGCCGCTGCGCTGCGCCGTTTCGCACAAAGCCAGCGCCTCTTCCTGGCTCAGCGCTTCCACGCCGCGATTGCCCGGATCGTCACGGTAGTCGCTGCGCAAAAGCGCCGTGCGCGCTCCCAGCGACCCGTCCTTAAACAGCTTGAGCGGACCGAACGCCAGGCGATCCCCCTGCGTTTTTTCGCGCACGCCGCTGCGCAGGAAATCCGAAAACTCCCGCTGTGAGCTGAAAGAAATCTGATGCCGGTAGCGCAGCGGCATGCTGCCTTCGTCGTGCAGCTGCTGCATCACCCGCACAGCCAGCATTCCATCCCCCTGCTGCGCGTCATTGGACTGTACCGAAGTCAGCCCCACGCTGACGGCATACTGCATGGCCCTGCGCACCCACGCCTTCCACGTTTGCTCCGTCACCGGCGGGATGACGTCCGCAATCATGTCCAGCGCATGCTCGTTGAAAATGCCGTCGGGCTGCCCGTCGGGCGCAAGGCCGAACCGTCCGCCCTCGGGCTGAGGCGTTTGCCCGGTAATGCCGGCCTTGCGCAAAGCCGCGGTATTGGCCGCGGCAATGTGTCCGCAGATGCGCACAAAATACAGCGGAATGCTCTGGGAAATCTGATCCAGATCGCTGCGCTGCAGAAGCCGCTTTTCATCGGTAAAGTAATCCTGGTTCCACCCGGCTGCATAAACGCCCTGCTGCGCCTCCGGATGCTCTGCAACAAACCTGCGTCCCATCTCTATCACGTCGCCGATCGACCGCGCGCCGCTCAGGTCCAGCGTGGACAGCCGCTGCCCGATGTTGAACAGATGCTGGTGGCTGTCGTTCATTCCCGGCAGGACCAGGTTCCTGCGCGCATCCAGCACACGCGCATCCCTGTGCGCAAGCCGCCGGATCTCCGCATCGCTTCCCACCGCGGCAATCGCCCCGTCCTGCACAAGCAGAGCGCTTTCAAAATGCCCAGGCTCTATGTAGATCTTCGCGTTGACAATGGCTGTCTGCATATTTTCCCCTCCGGTATTTTTCTGTTTTCATGATAGGAGCTTTGCATCCCGTTTGTCAAGAGCCGCCGCTTTTGGCTTGTTCTTTTTTTCATTTTATAGTACACTGGTCCTATCATCACACACAGTCTGAAGGAGGCTCTTTATGGAAAAGAGGAAATTCCGCGGCACGGGCAGCGAGCTGTCGCTGCTGGGCTTTGGCTGCATGCGCCTGCCCAAAGTGCACCCTGACAAGCCGGACATTCACCTGACCCAGGCGCAGGAAATGATCGACTATGCCTATGCGCACGGCGTAAACTATTACGACACGGCGTGGCCCTATCATCAGGGACTGAGCGAGACCTTTATCGGCCGGGCTCTTAAAAAATACCCCCGCGACAGCTTCCACCTGGTCAGCAAAATGCCCGGCTGGGAATGCAAAACACCGGAGGACGCATCCTACATTTTTGAACGCCAGCTGGAGAAATGCCAGGTAGAGTACTTTGACTTTTACCTTGCGCACGCCATGAACGCCGAACGCCTGGAAGCCTACGGGGCCGCCGGCGTGTTTGACGTTCTGCAGCAGAAGAAAAAAGAAGGCAAAATCCGCCATCTGGGCTTTTCGTTCCACGACACCCCCGAGGTGTTGAAAAAAGTCATCGATCTGGGCTTTTGGGAGTTCGGACAGATCCAGCTCAATTACCTTGACTGGACCATGCAGCGCGCCAAAGAGCAGTATGATGTTCTGCAGTCAGCCGGCCTCCCTGTCGTCGTCATGGAGCCCGTGCGCGGCGGCGCCCTGCATTCCCTGTGCCCGCAGGCCATCGAGCTTTTGAAAGCCGCCGAGCCCCAGGCCAGTCCCGCTTCCTGGGCTTTGCGCTTTGCCGCTTCCCTGCCCGGCGTCATGACCGTGCTCTCCGGCATGAGCACGCTTGATCAGGTGGTGGACAACGTTTCCGTCATGTCGTCGTTTACCCCGCTGACCGACAAGGAGTATGCGCTGCTCGAACAGGTCGTCGAAATTTACCAGAAGAGCAAAACCGTTCCCTGCACGGGCTGCCGCTACTGTATGGACTGCCCCTCCGGCGTCGACATCCCGCTTTTGTTCTCGCTGTTTAACCAGTTTATGCTCACTGAGGACAAGGGCGCCTTTGTCAAGGGCTACACCGATGCGGGCGACAGCAAGCAGGCGCATCACTGCATTGCCTGTCGGGCCTGCACTCACCACTGCCCGCAGGGCATTGACATTCCCGAAAGGATCGCAAAGGTCAGAGAGCTTGCCGAAAAGCTCATTCCCAAAGAATAAAAAAAAGAAAGCTCCGCTTTTAGCGGAGCTTTTTTTGTTATAAGCTCACCGCGCAGCCCGTGGCCAGGTAATACACAATTTTTTCCTGCACCGAAAGCCCGAAAATCTTGTGCGCCGCGCGGGCATAAATGTCCAGCTGCAGCCTGTGCTGTTCCGCGCGCTGCGCTTCGGTACCGGGCTGCACCCGGTCGGTTTTAAAGTCGACGACACACAGGCCCTGCTTCTCAAACAAAAGCAGATCGATGGCGCCGTTCATCAGGATTCGCTCGTCTTCCCCACCGGGCAGCCCCAGCTCGCCGGGCGAAAACAGCGCTCCAAACTCATACTCACGCACCACACGCCATGCATCCCGCACCCGGCCGGCCAGAGCTCCCGTAAAAAACCGCTCTGCCGCCGCACAGTCCACCAGTGCCGCCTCGTCTGCCCGCAGCTTTTTATTCGCCGTCAGCCGCTCAAGTTCGAGACCGACTCCCCCGGCCTGCCGGCACACATCGTAATCGGCAAGCGACAAAAACCTGTGCGTGGCGCTGCCGCGTGCCCGCGCATCAAAGCCCTCCTGCGAGCTTTCCGCATGGTAAAACCGCACACGGGGCGCTGCTTTTGTCTGCTCGATTTCCCCCGCACCGGGCACCAGTTTTCGAACGCCCGTCGGCGTCAGCTTGGAAGGCAGCCGCGACACCTGCTCATAGGCATACACTTCATCCATGCACTTGAGCAGATCCGAAAAGTCCTCTTGCTGCTGCTCCTGAGCCGTTTGCACATTGCGCCGCTCGGCGTCCGGTATATCCGTATAGTGCAAAACCTGCACCCGCAAGTCCTGTTTCTCCGCGTCCTCCGCCACCGGCACCGGCCTGCCGGCCAGGCTGCGCAGGCACTGCGCCGCCGGGTGCGTCAAAAGCGGCGCGCACACCCACATGGCCGCTGACGCCTGGCCGGCCAGCGCCTGCGGATCGAGCGGTCCTTCTTCGGCGTACTGCGCCCATTCGCCGAGCTTTTTCTGCGCGTCGGAGAGCGTCATGGTCAAAATCAGCTTTTCCCGCGCACGCGTCATTGCCACATACAGCTTGCGCAGCTCCTCCGCCCTCTGCTCCCCCGTGATACGGGCCGACACCGCTCTGTACATCTGTGTGGCGTATTCCGCACGGCTGCTTTCGTCGCGAAGACGGATGCCGATGCCCATTTTTTCATGAAACAGCACCGGTTTTTTGACGTCGTCGGCGTTGAACGCCTTGGAAAGGTCGCACACAAAAACCACCGGGTATTCAAGCCCCTTCGACTTGTGTATGCTCATCAGCTGTACAGCGTCGCTGCTTTCCGGCGCTCCCGGGGCCTGCGCCCCGCTCTCCGCCTTGCGCTCGACAAAGCGCAGAAAGGCATGCACGCCGCGGGCCGATTTCCCCTCAAAGCCCATGGCCATGTTGACCAGCCGTGAAAGATTGCGGACGCGCCCCTGCCCTCCGTCCAGCGCGGCAAATACCCCCAGAGCTCCGGTTTTCCCGTACACATAACGCAAAAGCTCCGACACGGTCATATCCACAGCGCGCGAACAGAGGTCGTCCAAAAACTCCGTGAATTGCCGGGCCGGCTCATACCCCGCCGCAGCAGCCGCTTCCAGCGCGTCACTGTAAGCGCCCTGCCGGTCATATTGCCGGATTTCCGCCAGCTCGTCGGGAGAAAAGAAAAAGAGCGGCGAACGCATGACCGAAATCAGGGGAATGTCCTGCCGGCGGTTGTCGGCGATGCGCAGAAGCGACAGCATGATTTGTATTTCCATGGCGTCAAAAAATGCGTCTCCGCCCGCCGCAGCCGCGATGCCCAGCCGGCCGAGCGCCTGCCTGTAATACGGCGCCTTGCTCTGAAACGAGCTGAGCAGCACGGCAAAATCACCCGGGCGCGCCGGGCGCACCGTCCCGTCCTTCTGGCTGACTGTCTGCGTTTCAAGCAGCTGCGCAATGCGCGATGCGACATACTTTGCCTCCGCCATGGGACGCTCCGGCGAATCCTCATCATCGCTCGCGCCCTGCATGTCCAAAATGCACAGCTCGCTTTGGCAGCGGCCTTCATATTGCGCGCCGGCATACAGGCGCTCTGTGTCGTCATAATCCACATCGCCGAAACGGCGCGACATAATCCGGGAAAATACAAAATTGCACAGAGAAAGCACTTCCGGCCGCGAACGGAAGTTCCGGTTGAGCGCCAGGCGCCGGCTGAAAGCCCCGGGTGTATCAAAATCAGCACCTGCGCGGTATTTTTCAACAAAAATATCCGGGTTTGCCAGACGAAAACGGTAAATGCTCTGCTTGACGTCGCCCACCTGGAATACGCCCCCGCGCTCCGGCGCAAGCGCGTCAAAAATTCTGTCCTGAATCTCGTTTGTGTCCTGGTATTCATCGACCAGAAGCTCGCGCAATGAGCCGGAAATCTCCTTTGCCAGCTCGGTGCGGCCGCCCTGCCCGTCGGTCAGAAGCCTCAGGGCCAAATGTTCAAGATCGCTGAAGTCCAAAAGGTTCCGGCTGGCTTTTTCCTCATCATAACGCTGCGAAAAGTCCCGCACAAGCGCGCACAGCCCCCGAATCAGCGGCTGCGCCCGCTGCATTTCCCGCGCGATATCCCCGCTTTCGGCACACAGGTATTTCTTCCCTATCTCCTGTATGCGCGCGGCAAAAGCGGCCTTGGCCGTCCTGACACGCTCACGCAAAAGCTCATCCCCCGTGCGCAGCGACGGAAGCCGCGGATTGGAAAAGCTCCTGCATGCCGCAACCGCACTGTCCCAGCCGGTGTCCAGCGCCTGCAAAAGCCCGTCGGCGTACTCCAAAAGCTGCGTCAGCACCGGGCTGTATTTTTCAAGCAGCACGGCATCCCCGCGCAAAAGCTCCAGCGTCTGTTCGATGCCGCGCGCCGCAAAGCAGGCGGCCTGCCGGGCAAGCTGCAGCAAATACTGCCCCCAGGCCGTCTGATCCGGGGAGCTGCACAGCGGCTGCTGCATCTGGCTGTCAAGCCAGCCATCCGGATCGGGGTGGCTGCGCAGCTTTTCGTAAATCTCCAGCACCACGCCGGCCAGGCGCTCATCACCGCGCTCCTCACAAAAAGCGCGCTGCAGCGCCTCAAATTCCTCCGACCCCTGCGCATAGGCGTTTTCCAGCGTATCGTCCATCGCCGCATCCTTGAGCAGCGAATACTCGGTTTCATCCGCAAGGGAAAAGTCCGGGGAAACCCCGCACAGCGCAAAGTTGCGCCGCACAAGATCCATGCAGAATGCGTGCACCGTCTGGATGCGCGCCCCCGGAAGCAGCGCCAGCTGGCGCCTGAGCCGCGCATTGCCCGGTTCAGCCGCCAGCCTGTCAAGCAGCGCCGAGGCAATCTTTGCCCGCATCTCCGACGCCGCGGCATTGGTAAACGTCACCACGAGCAGCTCATCTACCCCGGCGGGTTTTTCACCCTCGCACAAAAGCTCTATCACCCGCTGCACAAGCACGGCTGTTTTGCCCGACCCCGCCGCTGCCGACACCAGAAGCCGGCCGCCCCGGCTTTTGACAGCCTGCTTCTGCTGGGATGTAAACTCAACCGCCATGTTTTTCTTCCTCCTCAAGCAGCGCATGAACCTCGGCGTCTTTCATCGGCGCAAGCCAGCGCAGCCTGTCCTTTTCCATGCTCTCATCAAAATGGCAGGCCGCACGGTAATCGCAGTAGTCACAGATGCTCCGCCCCTTTTCCATCCGGTGCGGCGTGGCCTCAATATCCCCGCCGGCCAGCCGGTCACACAGCTCCCCGAGCGTGTTTTCCACCCGCCGCAGCAGACGCCCGAACTGTTCGGCGCTTGCCACGGCAGACGCCGCCGACAGCGTCCCGCCCTTGCCCGTCGAAACGGGCAAAAACCGGTATTTTCCGTCTGCCGCGTGCTCCAGCGCCTGCAGAATATCCGGGTCGCTGCGCACCAGCCCGATGCGCTGGCGGAGTTTGTCGAGCCGCTGCCCGATTTTTTCCGCGTCCTCGCCCTGCTCTGCCGGCACGAACGGATCCTTTGCCGGAATGTACAGCGCCCCGGCCGCTTGAATGCTCTGCGGCTGACTGCCGGTTTTTTCCCGGGCGAGACGCAGAAGCTCCGAAGATGCCCCGCGCTCCAGCATCAGAAGATACAAAAACATCTGCATGTTCAGCCCATACAAAACGTCCGAAAGACGAAACTTTTTGCTCCCCGTCTTATAGTCAACCACTTTGAGATACAAAAGATCCTCTTTGACATACCCGTCGACCCGGTCAATTTTTCCGCCCACCTGCAGCGTGATGCTGCCGGAACGCAGCGTCAGCGGCGCAAGTTCTCCCCCTGCGCCAAAGGTCATCTCAAACGCCAGCGGTACAAAGTCTGACGCACAGATCTCCTCCCACACATTGCGCACCACTGCTGCGGCATGCCGCGACAGGGAGCGCAGCAGCCCCCGAAGCCGGGCTGTTTTATCTCCGGTGCCCCCTAAAACGTCCTCAATGTATTGCCGCGCCCACCGTCCGGCCGCCTGCTCCGGGCTGCCGCTCCGCCCCGCGCACAAATCGGAAACCGCGTGCTCCACGATATAGTGCATCAGCGTTCCGATTTCCGGCGCCCCGAAACGGGCTGCGCGGACGGGCCGTGCACGCAGACCGTACTGCATAAAATAAGAAAACCGGCAGCTTTCAGCCCGCTCCACCCGCGATGCAGTCATCCTGACCGTTTCTCCGTACAGCGCGCGGATGTTTTCCGGCTTTTTCAGCGGGCCGCGCGGTGCGGCGGCATAGCGGCGCAGCGCCGCAAAACGCTCGCTGCACTGCCTGTCCTCCGACAGTTTTTTCAGTGCGCAGGCCCCCGGCGCACCGCCTCCGCCGCCGGCCGCCATACACGCAAGCTCGTAAGCCGGGGTTCTCGCCGTCAGCGCAAGACGTGCCTGCGCCTGCGCTCCGCTCTGCATGCGAAGCTGCGGCAGAAGCATGCACATGCGCCGCACAAGATAGCTTTCCCGGCATTCGCTGCCGTCCGGCAGCGCCGCGGGATACAGCACGGTCACGCTTTCCGCGGGCGATGCAAATGCGTGATACACCTCGCTCTGCACCTGAAAAGCACGTTCTTCCGCAGTCTGGGTCAGCTCCACTCCGACCCCTTCCAGCAAAATACGCTCCGGCTCGCTCAAAAGGGTATCCCCCGCCGAGCCGGGCGGAAGCAGGCCATCCCGCGCCCCCAATACAAACAGATGCCGCACTCCGTCCAGGGACATGCGTTCAAAATCCCCCATCACCACACAATCCAGCGACACGGGGATGCTGCCCACATCATACTGGGAAAGCATCAGCTCAAGCAGCCCGAAAAACTGGCGCTTGTCCATCTCCTGGCTGCCGACAACCAGCTTCAGCTGATCCATCGCGGAGCGCAGGATGTCGTACAGCTGCGCATATTCCGCAGCCTCCCGCGGGCGGTTTGCCCCGTTGAGCGCCTGCACGCGCTCCTCCAGCCGTTCTTCCAGGTGCTGTTCCTGCCAGCTGCACAACAGCGCATCGGCAAACTCCGCGCCCGTGCGGCAGCTTTCCAGCCGCTCCCGCAGCGCGCGCAAAGGAAGCCACACGCGCTCCCGCAGCACGTTGAGCCCGGAAAGCTCCTCTACCTGCCCCGCTCCGGAAAACCCCTGCGGCGACAGTGTCCATTCGCTCTCCCAGCGCTTGCCCGAAATATTCCACAGCAGCACATAACTTTCAAGCCGTTCCCGCTCCTCGCGTCCGAGTCCGCTCAGCCCGGCCTTGAGCCACGGCAGCACCGTGTCGGGGCGCATGCCGTCCAGCAGGCAGCGCATGCCGCCCAGCGCACCGAGAAACGCCGGCTTTTTTAAAATATCCTGCTGACGGCTGACAAAGACCGGAACCCCGTATCGCCCGCAGGCATTTTCCAGCTTTTCCGCATACTCGTCCGGGTTTCCGCACACAACCGCCATTTCCCGCGCGCGCACGCCGTTCAGCAGCTTTTGCCGCAGCAGCGCCGCCGCCAGCTCACATTCGCCCGCGGAATCGGCAGAATCATACAGCGAAACCGCAGGGCACGGCCCCTCAAACGGCGCGCTGCCGAAGGAAAGCAGGTGCTCTTCCAAATACGCCAGCTCGGCGGGCCGCTGCGTCTTTCCCGCAAGCCGCACCGTTTCACACGGCTGCCCGACGCTTTCCGCCATGCGCCGGATACGGCCCAGCGTCTTGAACTGTTCGGCAAACAGCTTTTCGTCATCGCCCGCGAGCAGCGTGCACACCACACTGTGCGCCCGCCGCGCAAGCCGGGACAAAAATACATATTCCTGCCGCGTCAGCCCGGCAAAGTCGTCGAGATACACGTCGATATCCCACGCTTCGCCCGTCTCATCCAAAACGGCCGCCGCCTGCGTCACAAGATCCTTTCCGTCAAACCCTTCGGCCTGGCACAGCGCGCAGTAACACGCGTAAATATTGGCAATGTCGATCAGCTTGTCCGTCAGCGCACCGCTGACGCGCAGCAGATCTTCGGGACGAATCATGCACGCTTTCAGCTCGTCAGCCGCAGCAAGCAGCCGGCACAAAAGCTCCGGCCGCGGCTCACCCCGGAAATACCGCAGGCTCAGCCGCGCGCTGCACATCGCCCGATACATCAAAAGCACCCGGCCGCCTGCGTCCAGAACCGGCGCCGTAATTCCCGCGCGCTCCAGGACCTCGCGGCTCAGCTTGGTAAAGCTGGTCACCTCGGCGTACTCGCCCGCGCGGTTGCCGCACTGCAGCAGCAGTCTGCGCTCGTGATCGTGCGATCGCGTTTCCGGAACGATGACAAGCTGCCTGCGGCACTGCTTTACCCCCTCGGAAACCCGGCGGTACATCTCTGTTGTCTTGCCCGTTTTGGCCCGGCCGCACAAAATGGTCACCATCGCGCCCATCCTCACATTTTCGCGTTTTTATCGGTTTGATTATACCATACCTGCCCTTTCTGTGGTATACTGTCTTTACCCTACTATGTCTTGCAGGAGGTATGCATCATGAAAAAAGCCCTTAAGTGCGGCAGTCTCTTCTGCCCTCAGAGCGGAAGCGTCGAAAAAAATGTCGTCATTTTGATTGAGGAAAACAAGATTGTCGCCCTGCAAAGCGATTTGGAAGCCATTCCCGACTCATTTGAGGTCATTGACCTGCAAAACAGCTTTGTCACTCCCGGCCTCATCGATGCCCATGTCCACACCTCATCCTCCGGCGAGGCCGATACGCTGGCCGGCAGCACGCTGTCCACGCCGGGCGATGTCGCCTTTACCTCCCTGCGCAACGCACAGCTCGACCTGTATGCCGGCTTTACCACGGTGCGCGATGCGGGCAGCACCGGATTTATTGACGTCGCCCTGCGCAACGCCATTGCCCGCGGCGATGTCACCGGCCCCCGCATGAAGGTCGCCGGCATTGCCATGGGCTCGACGGGCGGACATGCCGACTCCCATCTTGCCCCGCACATCCACGACACCCTGATGCCCGACCTGTGCATCAACGGCCCCGAATCCGCCCGGCATGCCGCGCGCTACAATCTCAAATACGGCGCCGATTTTCTCAAGTTCATGTCAACCGGCGGCGTCATGTCGCTTGGCACCACCGTCGGCGCACAGCAGCTGACCGCCGACGAAATCGCCGCCATCATTGAGATCGCCGAAATGTACGGCGTACATACCGCCACCCATGCCCACGGCACCGCAGGCATCAAAGCCGCCGTCCGGGCCGGAGTCACCTCGGTGGAGCACGGCATGATGCTCGATGACGAAGCCATCGACCTCATGCTGCAAAAAGGCACTTTCCTCACCCCCACCATCATTGCGGCCGAACGCATCATCGCGCACGGGGAAGCGGGCGGCATTGCCGGATGGATGGTGCGCAAGGCCCAGCAGGTTCTTGCAAACCACAAGGCCGGACTGCAAAAATGCCTGGAGCGCGGCGTGCGCATCTCCTTCGGCAGCGACGCCGGCACTCCCTACAACTTCCACGGCCGCCAGGGCTATGAGTTTGAGCTGATGGTCTCCTTCGGCTTTACCCCCGTACAGGCGCTCACCGCCGCCACGCTGACAAACTCGCGCCTTTTGCGCATGCAGGACTCCATCGGCACCACAGAACCCGGAAAGCTGGCCGACCTCGCCGCGTTTTCCGGCGACCCGATGACCGACATCACGGCCATGCAGCGCTGCTGCTTTGTTATGAAAGATGGCGTCGTCGTCAAGAACACCGCACAGTAATATATTGTTTTTCCCCGGCAGATATGGTATAATATCTGCCGGAAATCTTGCAAAACAACGGGAAAAGGCAGGGAAAGAGATTTCCTTGCCTTTTTCTTTTAAGAAAGTGGGATACAATGGACAGCTCTTCCTTTTCCGCCCTTCCCCTGTCGCCCGACGTGCTTCGGGCCGTTGAGGAGATTGGCTTTACCCAAATGACCGAAATCCAGCAAAAAGCCATTCCCGCCGTACTCGAAGGCCGCGATGTCATCGGCCGCTCCAGCACCGGCACCGGAAAAACCGCCGCCTTCGGCCTTCCGGCCGTCGAGCTGTGCCGCAGCGGGGAAGGCGGGCCGCAGGTGATTGTCCTGCTGCCCACCCGCGAACTCGCGCTCCAGGTGTGCGAGGAAATGCAGAAGTTTTCCCGCTACAAACAGCTGGGCGTCGTACCCGTTTACGGCGGCTCCTCCATTGTCAACCAAATCCGTGACCTTAAGTATGCCGAGGTCGTCGTGGGGACGCCGGGACGCGTCATCGATCACCTGCACCGCGGCACGCTTTCACTGGACAAGGTGCGCATGGTGGTTCTGGACGAGGCCGACGAGATGCTCAACATGGGCTTTCTCGACGACATGAAAGCCATCCTGCGCCGCACTCCCAAGTCCCGCCAGACGCTGTTGTTTTCGGCCACCATGCCCACGGCCATTCTGCGCCTGACCGAACGTTTTCAGAAAGACCCCCTGCTCATTGAGGGGGACGACGGGCAGACCGCCTTCGATCTTATTTCTCAATATTACTGCGAGGTCCCCGTCAAGCGCAAAATGAGCGCCGTGATTCGCCTGTTTGAAATGCAGGGCATCACCCGCGCCCTGATTTTCTGCAACACCAAGCACATGGTTGATGTGCTGACCGAAAGCCTGCGCCGCCGCGGCCTTTTGGCCACCGCCCTGCACGGCGACATGCGCCAGTCGGCCCGCACAAAGATCATGCAGGACTTTAAAGCCGGCAAAGTCAATGTGCTCATCGCCACCGACGTGGCCGCACGCGGGATCGACGCCAGCGGCGTGGAAGCCATTATCAACTATGACATGCCGCAGGATACCGAGTATTACACCCACCGTATCGGGCGCACCGGCCGTGCCGGGCACCTGGGCGCCGCCTATACGCTGGTTGCCGGCCACGGCGAGCTTTTCGACCTGGCCTCCATCGTGGAAAGCACCGGCGCACAGCTTGATCTGTTTGTCATTGACGGTCTGGAGGACGCCGAGGCGGACACCCTGCGCCCCGCCGGAGAATCCGGTTCCGCGCGCACGGACAGACGGCGCAGCCGCAGCCGCACACAGCGCTCTGAGCCTGCCCCGCAGCCCTCAGAAAATCTGGTCGCCCTGACCTTTGACGTCGGCTCTGAACACGGCATTGCTCCCAACCACCTGATCTCCGCCCTGACGGAGGAAGGCCGGGTACGCCGCGCGGACATCGGGAAAATTGAAATCGGCAGCGACAGCTCTGTCGTCATGGTACCTCCCGAGGGCGCCCGCGCCATGATGGCGCTCGAAGCGCCCATTGTCAAGGATTTTGTCGTTTCTCTGTCCTGCAGCGGGGACGACTCCGCACAGGCACCTGCCGCCAAAAAACGCCGCCGGCGGCGCAGAAGCAGGAAGTCTTCCCAGCCGCAAAACGCCGCGCAGGAAGCCTCTGCCGAATAGCCCGTTTTCTGCCCGCAGCGCCGTTTCGGCCACGGAAAAAATGCAGCGCTTCACCGCAAATGCAAAGGACGCTCCCGCATGGGAGCGTCCTTTTTGTTTTCCGTGCCCTGCCGCAAGCACCCGGCAGGCCCGGCTATCAGAAGCAGTACTCTTTGGGCGGCGCCTGCTCCAGCAGGTGCACCGTAAAGAAGTCGAAGATCCTCCGGCGGAAATACCTGGACGGCCGGAGCGCATGCGGGTAATTGGGCAGGATGAGCAGCTCAAAGTCTTTGTTTGCCCGGACCAGCGCATCGACAATGCGCATGGTGTTGGCCGGGTGTACGTTGTCATCCATTTCACCGTGAATCAGAAGCAGCGGACCGTTGAGCTTGTCTGCAATGTACTCGGCGTTCTGCCGCTTCCAGAGCTCCTTGTCAAATGTGCCCATAAACCGTTCGGACCAGTCTGACAGGTAGATTTCCTGCGCATGGTTGCCGCCCGACGAAACCGCGCACCGGTAAAAATCGCCGCGCTCGGTCATGCAATGGAACGCCGCATAACCGCCTCCGCTGTGGCCCCACACGCCGATGCGCCCGGCATCCAGCACGGGATACAGGCTGCACAGCTGCCGGATGACCGCCACATGGTCCTCCATGCCCGCGCAGTCGCCCTGCCGCTGATAGCACACATCGTGGAATTTTTTCCCGCGGCCCGGCGTGCCCATGCCGTCAAGAATGACGCACGCAATGCCCAGCTGCGCAATGCACTCGGCAAAGCCGCTGTTGTTGACCACGCCCAAAAAAGTGTGCGGCGTGTTGATGTGCTGTGTTCCGCCGTAGTAGTAATCCACAATCGGCACTTTTTCCCCGTCCGTCTTCGGCAGCAGAAGCACTCCTGCAATCTGTGTCCGGCCGTCTGCACCCGGAAGCCGGAAACGTATGGGCATGACAAACCCGTTTTTCTCCAGCAGCTGCACATCGCAGCGCGCCAGTACAGCCACCCGGCTTCCGTCGGGACGGTGCAGCGAAAACTGCGGCGGAAAATCGCTTTCTGTCAAAAGGTCGGTATAGTATTTTCCGCCCGGCTCAAAGCTGACCAGATGATTGCCCGGCTCTGCGGACAGCACCGTCATTCCGCTGCCGTCAAGGCTGCAGACGCACAGGCTGCAGTCGTAGGGATCCTCCTGCAGGCCCATCACGGAGAAGTAGAGCTTCCGCTGCTGCCAGTCAATGAAGTGGACGCGGCTCACTTCAAACTCGCCGTTTGTGACCTGCGCCTTCTGCTGCCCGGTCTGCAGGTCATACGCATACAGCTGATACCATCCGCTGCGGTTGGACAGCCACAAAACGGTGTTCTCCTTTTCGCCGCACCACAGCGGAGAACGGGAATTGCCCGTAAACTCCACGTTTTCGTTTTGCATCAGGTGGAAAAAGTCAAAGAACAGGAACGTGTCCGTGCTCTCCTCAAAGAGCCTGCACGAATGCCCGGTGTGCGGGTCCACACGGTATACCGTCGCCTTTTTAAACCCGCGCTCCATGATCCAGCACAAGACGAAGCTGCCCGCATCCGACCAGCAGGCGCTGTTCAGCAGCTCGTGGATGGGCGTCATGAACGCCACCGGCATCTCCGGGATGTCCGCTTTGACCATGCTCCTGCTGCGGACATCGCAGACATACAGCTCGGCTGTCGCCATGTGTTCGTCCCCCGGCATGCAGTACTTGTACGTATGCAGGACCGGCCGGCTGACCTCTCCGGGCGGGACGGACTGCACAAGGTACAGCTCCTTGACCTTCCGCTGGTCCATTTTGTAGGTTACAAAGCGCTCGCCGTCCGGCGACCAGAGAATTCTCGGGCTGATTTCCCGGCCCTCGCGGCTGTCGGTGACAAAGGAAGAGTCACCCTCAAAGCGCGACGCATAATCCCAGTGCCGCTCGCCGTCAAAGGTCAGCTGCTCTTCCCTGCCGCTCTCCAGCTCACGCAGCCACAGGTTATATCCGCGCACGCTGACTGCGTATTTCCCGTTGGGCGAAACCGAGCAGTTTTCCTTCTCCTGCAAAGTCAGCTGTCCGCCGCTGTAGCGGTAAGCTTTGCCCTTGTACTCAAACACGCACCCGTCGGCGCCGGCCTGCACAAGCTGCAGCTCCAGGCTGTCCGCAGCGCAGGTTTCCCCCGCCGCTTTGCCGAGCTGCGCTGCAAGCGCCTGATGGTCAAACAGCGGGCTCTCCTTTCCGCTGTTCGGTTCTGCGCAGAAAAAGCCCCACTTTTTTTGTCCGTCTTCTATCCACTCACGCCGGTATGCCGGTCCGGCTTCGGTAAACACCGGCACCGGCGCGGCGTTGGCCGTCGCACAAAGCGCGTTTTCCGGCTGCATCTCCCTGGCCCGGGCATATTGTTTCAGCATGGCGGCACCTCAAATGGCCCGGTGCAGCACGCACCCGTTTTGGAATACATCCTTTACCTTGCCAAGGGCGCAGATATCCGCCGAGGCATCGCCTTCAACCACCAGCAGATCGGCAATGGCGCCGCTCACCAGCTCGCCGATTTGCCCCTGCATGCCCAGTACGCGGGCGCTGTTGCCCGTCGCCGTGGCAATGGCCTGCGTCGGCGTGATGCCGTAGTCCACCATGTACTGCAGCTCTCTGGCCACCGGGGCCGCCGGCGCGCCGTCCATGACCATGTCGGTTCCGGCCAGCACGGTCACGCCTGTGTCGTACAGCTTTTTAAAGTTCTCTTTATACGCGGCCGCAGCAGCGCGGAAATACTCAAAGTCATGCAGCAGTCCGGCGTCGACCACGTTGCCGCTCTCGGTGTCGTTCGAGGCGATCTTTTTGACCATCTCGTCGTAAATATATGTATACGCGATAATGGTGGGCACCCAGGCCAGTCCCTTTTCCTTCATGGTCCGGGCCTGCTCAACGGTCATGAACGTGCCGTGCTCAATGGTGTCAAAGCCCGCGTCAATGCACATCTGAATCGACGGCTGCGTACCGGCGTGCACGCAGATCTTGCGGTTGACGCGATGGCATTCGTCGGCCGCGGCGTCCAGTTCTTCCTGGCGGTACTCCGAAACATTGCTGCGATCGCTGTCCATCATCTTAATCCAGTGCGCTCCGTCACGCAGCTGCTTTCTGATTTCGCTGCGGATGTTGTCCGCGCCGTCCACCTGCGCGCAGCCGTCTTCCAACACCCAGCCGTGTCCGCCCGTGGCGCATATGCCGCGGTCGCAGTTGAAAATGCGCGGCGCACGCACAAAGCCTTTTTCCCGCGCCTGCATCAGCTTCTGGCACACCATGTGGGGATCGGACACCGAACGGATGGTCGTCACACCGTTGAACATCGCGCTCAGGGCGTTGTACTGCGTCAGATAGGCAATCAAATGCTGGTTGTACTCATAGCCGTCGGGTTTGCTGTACCAGTATCCAAGGTGCACATGCATATCAATGAGCCCCGGCAGCACCGTGGCGTCGCCATAGTCACGGACCGGCTCATCCGGGAAATTGCTTTTCAGCTGTTCGATCGGAGCGAGCGCTGCGATGCGTTCCTTTTTGATCAGGATTCCGTGATCATGCAGCACGGTCTTGCCGTCACCCGTTACCATGGTCTTTGCTGTTACAATCATACTGATTTCCTCCCGTCATTTATTTGCTGCCTGATTCAGAAGCGGACACCCGCCCTGAAACACCTCTTTCGTATTCTGCAGCGCCGCCGCGTCGTACGCAGCGTCGCCCCCGACCACAAGGACGTCCGCCGCAGCTCCCGGCTCAAGCGTCCCAATCTGCCCTTCCAGGCCCAGCACGCGCGCCGCATTCCCCGTCGCCGTTTCGATGGCTTCCACGGCGGTCAGGCCGTATTCGGCAAGACAGAGAATCTCCTGCTCCACCGGTACCGGGGCCGTTCCGCCGATGACCATGTCGGTTCCGGCGAGCAGCGTGAGCCCCATGCGCTGAAAGCGCTGAATCCGTTCGGCATACGCAGCGCGTACCGTGCGGTAAAAGAGCACCCGGCGAAGCGTCTGCGTGTTCAGCCCCCGCAAATCTGCCGCGGAGTTGGCCTTCTGCACATCCAGAAAAACTTCCACGTTGTCCGGTGTCAGGCTCTCCGCCTTCAGCCCGCGCTCTTCCATCATCTGTTCAAGTTCCCGGGCCACCCGGGTACACACCATCGCCGTCGGGACCCAGGCAATTCCTTTTTCCGCCATAACAGCCGCCTGTTCGGGCGTCATGAAAATGCCGTGCTCGATCGTATCAAATCCCGCACGGATACACATGTCAATCGTCGAGGCAAAACTGGCGTGCACAGCCGCTTTCTTTCCCTGACGGTGGCATTCCTGCACAATGGCGTCGAACTCTTCCTGTGTGTATTCCGGCGCATCCAGGTTGCTGTCGCCCATGGCCTTAATCCAGTCCGCGCCGTCCCGGATGTTGCTTCGGACCTGCTCTCTGAGCTTCCACGGGCTGTTGACCTGGGCCACGCTGCGCAGCGGCCAGCCATGTCCGCCGCTGATGCACAGCGCAACGCCGCTGGTAAAAATTCGCGGTATACGCAAAAATCCCATGCCCGCAGCCTGGCGGAGCGCAGTACACACCCCCGGCTCCGATGCCACGTCGCGGACGGCCGTTACGCCGCGCCGCAATGCTGCGGACAGCTCGGATGCCGCATACAGGAGTTTCAGCTGATCCCCGCCCTGTTCCACATCCGGACGGCTCTGCGTGTCCCCGACGTGGATATGCATATCAATCAGTCCCGGCAGGATGGTCGCATCGCCGTAATCGCACACCGGCGCCTGCGGAAACCGCTGCCGGATTTCCTTCACATCACCCACGGCCCTGATTTGGCCGTTTTCCATACACATTGCGCCATTGGCCAGCACGGTTTTCCCTTTGCCGATAATCAGCCGGCGCGCCGTAATGATCTGCATTACGCTCTCCCTTTCTTTTGAATATTTTGGGCGGCAGGTTTCTGCCGCCCAAAATCCAGGAGTTTCTTTTGCTTAATCCGCCCAGCGGAAATGATAAATCTTGTCAATCGAGTTGTTCGCGTAATCGGTCACAACGTCCTTGGTAAAGGCACGGGCGTCGGTCGCATAGTAGAACGGCAGCTCGCACACTTCTTCACGATACAGATCCATGGCCTGGCGATACAGCTCCTTGCGCGCCTCGGCGTCGGTCTCCGAGCGGGCTTCTTCCAGCAGCGTATCCATTTCAGGCGAGGAATACCGGCTCCAGTTGCCCGTCAAGCCAATGTTGGCCGTATGCAGGTGCTGATACATGACATCCATATCCGCCACGGACGACGAAAATCCGCAAATGCCGATTTCGTACTGGCCTTCGCCCAGAACGTCATTGATGAACGCATTGCGCTCCATCTGCAGAACTTCCACATCGAGGCCCACATTGCTCAGGTCCTGCTGCATGGACGTCGCAAGCTTGGGATACGCGCCCGTGGAGTAGGTCTTGATGGTCACGGAAGCTCCTTCATACCCCGCTTCCTGAATCAGCTCTTTGGCCTTTTCCGGATCGTATTCATACCAGCTGCCCATGTCAGGCAGTGCGGTGTAGTCCGGGCCGCAGGGGCAGTTCACGATGGTGCCCAGGCCCTCGCCGCCGAGAACCAGCATTTTTTCACGGTCGACCGCATAGGCCAGCGCCTGGCGCATCCGCACGTCGGTGAATATGCCGGTTTCGCAGTTGATGATGGAGTAGGTCAGGTTCTGGCTGGGATACGAAACAACCGTCAGGCTGTCGTTGTTGCTGAGCGATTCCATCGAAACGGGCGGAACGGTCGCCATGTAGTAGTCGATTTCGCCGGTTTCCAGGGCGATAACCGCAGTGTTGGTGTCGCTGATTGCTTTGATGCGGAGATGCTTGATGTCGGGCTCGCCATCAAAATAGTCGGGGTTGGCTTCATACACCGCCAGCTCGCCGGGCTTCCACTCTTTCAGAATGTACGGGCCCGTGCCGATGGTCGCTTCGACAGACATGCCGTAGTCTTCGCCGTACTCTGTTACGGCCTTCTCATTGACGATAAAGGCAAAGGAACCGGCCAGCGTTTCCAAAAACGCCATGGACGGAGCCTTCATGTGGATTTTAACGGTGTAGTCGTCCACAGCCTCAAGGTAGTCGACAGCCGACCAGTCAGAGCTGGTGTACGCCGACTCAAGGGCGCGCTGGCCCGAGAACACCACGTCCGAAGCCTTCAGCTCTTCGCCGTTGTGGAACTTGACGCCCTGCTTCAGGTAGAAAGTATACTCCATGCCGTCGGGGGTCAGCTCATACTTTTCAGCCAGGTCGGGAACAACTTCCCTGTTTTCGTCTATCTTCATCAGGCTGTTGTACACCTGCATATGGCCGTAGTTATCGGTGCCATACGAGTTGTAATTGTTTTTCGCTGAGTTCCTGCCTTTTCCCCTGCTTCACATTTTCCGTCAACTCCTTTTCATTCCGCTTACAAAGTGTAGCATACCATTTTTTCGTTTGCAACATTTTTGCAATACATTTAAGCCTTATAAGATTTTTTTATATATTATTCACAAATGAATTTTTAATT
>CANUCM010000115.1 GCA_947856675.1 uncultured Clostridia bacterium
GTTTTGTGGCAGTGGTGGATTTTCCGGCTGACGCGCGAGGGCATTTTCAACGCCATGTACATGGTGTCGCGCATTGCCATGCTGATTTTGTGTACGGCGCTTTTGACCTACACCACCTCGCCCATTGCGCTGACCGACGCGCTGGAGCATCTGCTGTCGCCGCTTAAAAAAGTGCGCGTGCCGGTGCACGAGTTTACCATGATGATGACCATTGCGCTGCGCTTTATTCCGACGCTCATCGAGGAAACCGACAAAATCATGTCGGCGCAGAAAGCGCGCGGCGCGGATTTTGAAAGCGGAAACATTGTGAACCGCGCACGGGCGCTGGTGCCCGTGCTGGTGCCGCTGTTTGTGTCGGCCTTCCGCAGGGCCGACGAGCTGGCCACGGCGATGGAATGCCGCCTGTACCACGGCGGCGAAGGGCGCACGCGCCTGCACGAGCTTCGCTTTACGGGCCTGGACGCCGCCGGCGCGGCGGTGACGTGCCTGTGCGTCGCGCTGGTGTTTGCGCTCAGCGCGCTGTGGGCGTAGAATAAGGGGCGGCGGATATGGAAAAAATCGCATTGCGGCTTTCGTACCTGGGCACGGCGTATCACGGCTGGCAGCGGCAGAAAAACGCGCTGTGCGTGCAGCAGGTGCTGGAGGATGCGCTGGAGGATCTGACCGGGTGCAAAACGGTGCTTTCGGGCTGCGGGCGCACCGACGCGGGCGTGCACGCGCGCACTTATGTGGCGAGCGGCCGCCTTGAAACGGGCATACCGCCCGCGCGTCTGCCGGCGGCGCTCAACGCGCGCCTGCCGCGCGACATTGTGGTGCACGCGGCCCTTGCCGTGCCGCAGGATTTTGACGCGCGCTTTTCGTGCCGGCGCAAGGAATATACCTATCTCATTCACAACAGCCGCACCCGCGACCCCTTTCTTGCAGACAGGGCGTGGTTTTATCCGCAGCCGCTGGATGTGCAGGCCATGGCACAGGCGGCGCGCGCCTTTGTGGGGCGGCAGGATTTCGCCGCGGTCCGAAGCGAGGGCACACCGGTAAAAAGCACGGTGCGCGAGGTTTTTTACTGCACGGCCGAACGCCGGGAGGGCGGGATTGTGGCCGTGCGCGTGTGCGCTGACGGTTTTTTGTACAATATGGTGCGTGCCATTACGGGCACGCTGGTGTACTGCGGCATCGGGAAGATCGACCCCCGGGACGTGCAGGGCATTTTGCGCAGCGGCAGGCGCGAAAGCGCAGGGCCCACCGCGCCGCCCGACGGGCTGTATATGACGGCGCTGTGGTACGGCATGGAGGAGCTCGATGACATCCAAAGGTAAAAGCAACATTACAAAGTTCCGGCAGGACAAGCGTCTGGCCGTTGTGGGCGCGCTGCGCTCGCTTGCGCTTTTGGGGCTTTTGGCCACGACGGTATTCTGTATTTTTGTCTACCGCGAGGATTTCAGCCTGCAGAACATCGGGCGCATTGTGTCCTACCTCAAGGCGGCGGGGCGCAGCGGCGAGTTTCAAAGCTACAGCTTTGAAAGCGGGCTGGACAGCGTGTATGTGCCGTTTGAGGCCGGCCTGGCCGTTGTGAGCGGCAACATGTACCGTTATGTCACGGCGCTGCCGGAGGGAGATTTTTCGGTGCAGTTTTCGGCTTCCCGCCCGGCGATCAGCGCGGGGGAACGGCAGGTGCTGCTGTACGATCGCGGCGGCAAGAGCCTGGCGCTGGTCAACGGCTACGCGCAGCTGTGGTCGCAGACGCTGGAGTCGCCCATTATTTCGGCCGAAATCAACGAGCAGGGCGAGTTCTGCGTGGTCACCGACGAAAACGGCTACCGCTCGGCTGTGACCATGTACAGCGCGCGCGGCAAGGAGCTGTATAAGTGGTACACCTCAGAGTACTTTGTCATGCTGGCCTCGCCCGCGCCGGACGGAAAGCATTTTTCCGCGCTGTGCCTGCGTGAAAGCGAGGGGAAAACCGTCTTTACGCTGCGCGGCTACTCGGTTTCGCAGGAGGAACCGGTGTTTTCCGTGGAGCTTTCGGTGCAGGAAGTGTATTCGGTGCGCCACAACGCCGGCGGGGATACCGTACTAATTTGTGACGACGGCGTTTATATTTATGATGACAAGGGGCACGAGCTGGCCTGCAGCGGGTACGAGCGCGGCACGCTGCGGAGCTTTTCCCACCATCAGGGGCAAATGCCCTGCCTTGCGCTGCAGTCGAGCGGCGCGGGAGAAGGCGTGACGCTGCGCGCGCTGGACGAAGACGGCGGCGTGGTGTTTGAAAAGACCTACGAGGGCTCGCTGCGCGCTCTCGACGGGCAGAGCGGACAGCTGGCGCTTTTGCTGCAGTCAAAGCTGGTGACCGTCGACTGCACCGGTGCGGAGCCTGCGGAAAGCGAATGGGAGGCGCAGGGCGCGCGCGACGTCGTCACAAGGCGCGACGGAAGGCACATCCTCATTTATGCGGATCGCGCCGAACTGGTTGACGGAGAGGAGGAAGCATCGTGAATGCATCCATGGCAATAGATTTCGGGCTGATCGTCGTGTTTGTCGCCTGCGTATGGCTGGCGGCGCGGCGCGGTATTTTCAACGCCGTGTCCGGCATCGCGGGCAGCGTGGCGGGCCTTGTGGGCGCGCTGCTGCTGACGCCGCGGCTTGAGGGGCTGACGGCGGGGCTGCTGCGCCCCTTTGTCGGCGGCATGGTAAAGCGCGCGGCGCAGTCTGCGGGGCTTGAGGGGATTTTGTCCTCGTCGGTTGCCGAGGATACGCTGGAGGGCTTTTCGCAGCTTCTGGACGCGCTGGGCGTGCCGTCCGGGGCGCAGTCCGCGGCAGTGTCCGGGGCGCAGTCGGCCGGGCAGAGCCTGTCTGACGCCGCGGCGCAGGCGCTGAGCGCGCAGCTGGCGCCCGTTGTCACGTTTGTCGCGCTGTTTCTGATTCTCCAGCTGGCCGTGCGCATTGTCTGTTCGCTGCTCAGCCTGAACATTCCGCTTTTGCGCTCGGTCAACCGCCTGGGCGGCGCGCTGTTGGGCGCGGCGGCCGGCGCTGTAATGGTGTCCGTGCTGTGCTGGGGCATCATGCGCTACGCGCCCATGGAACGCACGGGACTTTTGAACCGCCCGGCGCTGCTTGAAAGCCGCGTGGGCGGCGCTGTGTGCAGCTTTTTTCACTTTGACGGGCAGGAGCCCTCAGAGTAGCATCGCAAAGGAGATATTGACCCTATGAATATGCCGATATGCGCCCGCTGCAAAAAGAACATTGCGGTGGTGTTTATCACAAGAATGGAAAACGGAAAGCCTAAAAACGAAGGGCTGTGCCTTGCCTGCGCCCGGGAGCTGGGCATCAAGCCGGTCAGCGACATGATGGATAAGTTCGGCATTACCGACGAAGACATCGAGCACATGTCCGAGGAGCTGTCGCAGGGCGGCGGCGAGATGCTGGAAAGCCTGATGTCGGGGCTTGGCGCCATGCAGGACGGCCAGGAGCCCGAAAAGGACGGGGATGACGAGCAGGACAACGCGTCTTCCCGCGCGCCGGCTTTTCCGCTGATGAACTTTTTCAGCCGCGCGCAGCGCGACAAAAACCCGCCGGAGGAAGAGGAAAAGGGCACTGCCGGGCAGAGAAGCAGCCGTAAGGAAGAAAAAAAGCGCAAGTTTCTGCGCTCTTATGCGCTGGACCTGACGGGCCGGGCGCGTGAGGGCAAGCTGGACCGCGTGGTCGGCCGCGAGAGGGAAACCGAGCGTGTCATTCAGATCCTCAACCGCCGCCAGAAGAACAACCCCTGTCTTATCGGCGAGCCGGGCGTGGGAAAAACGGCGGTGGCCGAAGGGCTTGCGCAGCGCATCGTGCGCGGCGAGGTTCCGTACAAGCTGCGCGGCAAGGAGGTCTGGCTCCTGGACATGACGGCCATGGTGGCCGGCACGCAGTTCCGCGGCCAGTTTGAGGGGCGCATGAAAAGCCTTATCGACGAGGTCAAGGCGCTGGGCAACGTCATTCTGGTGATTGACGAGGTGCACAACCTTGTGGGCGCCGGCGACGCCGAGGGCAGCATGAACGCCGCCAACATCTTAAAGCCGGCGCTGTCGCGCGGGGAGATCCAGGTCATCGGCGCCACGACCTTCAAGGAATACCGCAAGCACATTGAAAAAGACGCCGCGCTGGAGCGCAGGTTCCAGCCGGTAGTCATTACGGAGCCTTCGGCCGAGGAGACCTTTGAGATCCTGCGGGGCATCAAGGGGTATTACGAAAGCTACCACGAGGTGACCATTCCCGACGAAATGCTGCGCCAGGCGGTGTATCTGGCCGACCGGTATATCAGCGACCGCTTCATGCCCGACAAGGCCATTGACCTTGTGGATGAGGCCTGTTCCGACGTAAACCTCAGAAGCAGCGTTCTGAGCGAGCGCGCGCAGCTGAGCGATACGCTGGCGGGGCTGATTGCCGAGCGCGAGGAGCTTTTAAGCCGGGCGCAGGAGCAGGCCGACCAGGCCGAGGCCTTTTACGCCCGCATTGCCGAAATCCGCAGCAGCGAAATGCGCACCGAGCAGCGTCTGGAACAGCTCAAGGCCGAACCCCGGCCGGTGCTGGGCATCGACGACCTGTCGCGCGTTATTGAGCTGTGGACGAAGATCCCCGCAAGCCGCGTGCGCGAACAGGATTACGAGCGGCTGGTGCATTTGCCGCAGCGGCTGAAAAGCCGGATTATCGGGCAGGACGAGGCGGTCGACGCGGTGGCGGCGGCCATTCGCCGCCGGCGCGCGGGCATCGGGGAAAAGCGCAAGCCGATTTCCTTTATTTTTGTCGGGCCGACCGGCGTGGGCAAGACCGAGCTGGTCAAACGGCTGGCCGAGGACCTGTTCGGCACGCAGGACGCCCTTGTCCGCCTGGACATGAGCGAATATATGGAAAAACACTCGGTTTCCAAGCTGATCGGCGCGCCGCCGGGCTATGTCGGTTACGACGAGGCGGGGCAGCTGACGGAAAAAATCCGCCGCAGGCCGTACAGCGTGGTGCTGTTTGACGAAATTGAAAAGGCGCACCCGGACGTGCTCAACATGCTTTTGCAGATTCTGGATGACGGGCGCATCACCGATGCGCAGGGGCGTACGGTCAATTTTGAAAACGCGGTGGTCATCATGACGTCCAATGCCGGCTCCGAGCGGCGCGACGGAACGGTGGGCTTTGGGCACACGGTGAGCGAGCAGGGCCGTGAAAAGGCGCTGAAAGCGCTGAGCGACATCATGCGCCCCGAGTTTATCAACCGCATTGACGAGGTCATTTCCTTCAACCACCTGACGCGGGAGGATTTTGTCCGCATCTGCGGCATCATGATGGAAGATCTTGCGCGCTCGACGCAGCGCAGCGGCATGGAGCTGCACTGGGACGCCCAGCTGCTGGAATACCTGGCCGACAAGTCCTTTTCCATCAAGTACGGCGCGCGCAACCTGCGCCGTCTGATAGAAAAAGAGGTGGAGGACAAAGCGGCCGCGCTCATCATCGAGTCGTACGAAAACCCGGTCAGGGAGCTTTGGGTTTCTGTGCGTGACGGCGCGGTGTGTGTAACGCGCGAGCAATAAAACCGAAAAAAGGCCCCGGCTTTCCCATTGGGAGAGCCGGGGCTTTTTGTGAGGCGCTTGTTATACGTTTTGGAAGTCGACGGTGGCGTTGCCGTGTTCGTCGTACACCACGGCGTCCTTGTCGAGCATAATTTTGTCGATGGTTTCGAAGAAGGCTTCCTTGGAGGGGTAGAGCGGCTTGTAGCCGTCGATGATTTCCCGCGCGGCCGCGCCGTTTTCGCACAGCAGCGCTTCGGCGACAAACAGCTGTGCTTTGGCGGAATTGACGCACAGGCGCTCGGGATCGGCGACATGATAGTCGATGCCGTGTCCGGTGCCGGTGGTGCCGGCGGCGTTAAACTGCACGCCGGGCATGATGCATGTCAGGTCGCCGAAATCGGACGAGCCGGTGCTCCAGGCGTTGTAATCAAAGCGCACGCGATCGGCGCCGACGAGATCGGCACAGCAGCGTTCAACGAGCTGCATAAAGGTCTTGTCGTGCACTTCGGGCGAATAGCCGGGGCGGTCGCACAGCTCGACACCGGCGCCGATGGCCAGCGCGGCGCCGGTCAGCGCACGGTTGATGCGGCGGTTGGCGGCCATCATGGCGTCGAGCGTGCGGGCGCGCACATAGCTTTCGATTTTCATTTCGTCGGGGATGATGTTGACGGCGCAGTTGACGCCCATCATGATGGGGTGGAAGCGGATGCAGTCGCTGTCGCGGAAGGTTTCACGCAGGTCGTTGCAGGCCTGCAGGCCGAGCATGGCGGCGTACTGGGCATTGATGCCGGCGTGGGGCGCGCCGCCCGCGTGCGAGGATTTGCCCTTAAAGCGGATGGTCTTGGCCATGCAGCCGTTGTTGCCCATGCCGCAGGAGAGGTCGAAGGGTTCGCCGGGGCCGGCCGAGGTGCCGTGCACCATCAGCGAAAGGTCGACGCCGTCAAAGTAGCCGCGGTAGAGGAACTCCACTTTGCCGCCCATATAATGGATGACGCCGTCGCGGCGCAGCTGCTCGCGGAAAGCGAGCTGAATCATTTCCTCGGCGGGCACCATCATCAGGCGGATGCGGCCGCACAGGCCGTCGGTGACGCCCGGTTCCCGCAGCGCGGCGGCAATGCCGAGCAGGGCGGCGCCCTGGCCGTGGTGGCCGCAGCAGTGCGTCATGCCGTTGACCGATTCGGGGTGGTTTGCGATGTCCAGCGCGTCGAGCTCGCCCATGATGCACAGCGTCGGGCCGGGACGGCCGGTGTCAAGGTCGGTGTAAAAGCCGGGGATGTCGCCGGGCTCGGTCAGGCTGTAGCCCAGGGTTTCAAAGGCTTTTTTCAGGTAGTTGTGGGCTTCCCATTCGGTGTACCCGGTCTGGGGATGCGCCCACAGCCAGCGTTCGGCGTCGAGGATCAGAGCGCGGCTGCGGTCCACGGCTGCGGCGATGAGTTTTTGTTTGTCGGTCATACTGTATTCCTCCCTTATTCGTCGATAAATCCGGTGAGAATGTTGTAATCGGTCAGATACCACTGGCCCCTGATTTTGACAAGGCGGGTTTCGCCGCGCAGGGTGCGGCTTCCCGACGGGCCGGACAGCTTCACGTCAAAAGTGACGTCAGAGGCGCTCTCCACGTCCGGGTTTTCCGCGCGGGCTTCGTTGAGGGCGGTGGAATTGGGCTTTTCCTGCTCGACGAGGCTGACCTGTACGGACACGTCCTCGCCGACCCATTCCTGCGCCTGCATATGGTAGGAA
>CANUCM010000116.1 GCA_947856675.1 uncultured Clostridia bacterium
CGATCATTTTGGGGTCGACCATGATGAGCCGCACTTCCTCGGGAGAGGACTTGTAAATAAGGCTGATGAGCAGCGAGTTGATGCACACCGACTTGCCCGAGCCGGTGGTGCCGGCGATGAGCATATGGGGCATTTTTGCGATGTCGCCGACGATGCACCGGCCTTCGATGTCGCGGCCGACGGCAAAGCTCAGGCGCGATTTGCTGGCCTTAAACTCGGGGCTGTCGAGGATTTCGCGCAGCGTGATCATCTGCTGGGTTTCGTTGGGGACCTCGATGCCGACGGCCAGCTTGTCCGGAATGGTGGAAATGCGCACGCTTGCGGCGCCGAGGGCCAGGGCGATGTCGTCGGAAAGCCCGGCAATGCGCGAAAACTTGACGCCGCGCTGGGGCTGCAGTTCATAGCGGGTCACCGTCGGGCCGCGCGTCACGCCCACAATGGAGGTTTCCACGCCAAAGCTGCGCAGCGTATCGGTCAGGCGGTCGGCGCAGCGGCGGATTTCGGCGCTGTGGTCGGCGCTTTGGCTGTGCGGCTCCTGCAAAAGGCTGATGGGCGGGTAGAGATAGCTCCCGGGCGGCACTTCGTGGGAAGGCGCGGCGGCCGGTTCCGCGGCCGGTTCCGCGGCGCCGGGCTGGGAAGCCGGGGCCGCATCGGTTTTCGGTTCGGCTGCCGGCAGGTCAAAAACAGCCGGCGTGATGTCAAAGGCTTCGGGCGCCTGCCACGGCGGCGTTTCGGCCGCGGGCTCGCCGGCCTGCGGTTCGGGCTCGGCTGCGGGCTCAGGCTGCGGCTCGGCTGCGGGTTCGGGCTGCGGCATGCGCCGGCCCTTTGCCGCCCGGTCCGGATCGTCCAGGGGAATATCGACCAGCCTGCGGCCGCCTTTCCGGCGCGCGGGGGGCTGGGCAGCCGCGCTGCGCTGAACGGGGGGAGCTTCATCGCCCTGCGGCTCAGGCAGCGGGCGAAGGCGCCGCAGCACGCTGAGCGGGGTGGTGTTGCAGGCAATCAGCAGGGCTGCGGCGAGCAGCACGACGAGGAAAATGAGCGCGCCTATGGTGGACAGCGCATCGCGCAGCAAAAGGGCCAGCGTGCCCGACACGAGGCCGCCGCCCTGCAGCGCCCGGCCGTCTGCCGCCATGGCGCCCAGAGCGGAAAAGCGCAGCGCAGCGTCGGGGGAAGCGGTCAAAAGGTGCCGCACGGCGCCCAGGAGCATCGGCAGAAGAAGGATGCAGGCGCAGCGCAGGCGGGCTTTTCCGTCTTTTTTTATAAAGAGCAGGGCGCCGGCCGCGGCGAAGGTAAAGGGGGTCAGGTAAAACCCAAAGCCGACGAGCGAGCCGACGAGCCACAGGTACCAGTCAATAAAAAAGCCGTTGACGCGGAAAAAACTCAAAAAGGCGACAAAGGCGAGAAACAGGCAGAGGGCGGCCCAGAACGGCCGGGAAATCACGGGCTGCTTGCGGGGGGCATTTTTTTTGCCGGAAGCCGGCTTTTTACGGGGCGAGGAAGCCCCGGACGAGGATTTTTTGGAAGATTGCGAGGCCAAAAGGCTCCCCTCCCTTATCTACACAGAATGTGCGGGGCAATCAGATGAGGCTGAACACAATGCTCAGCACGCCGACGACGGCGCAGTAGGCGGAAAACACGCGGAAGCTGCCGCGGCGCATGAGGGTGCGCACCAGGCGGATGGCGGCGTAGCCCGAAAGGGCGGCCGTGACAAAGCCGACGGCGTAAACCATCAGGCCGTCGCCGGCGGCCGAGGCGATGTCGGGCAGCTGGAAAACGGCGGCGCCCAAAACGGCGGGAATGGACAAAAGAAAGGCAAAGCGCACGGCAAACTGCCGGTCAAAGCCGCAGAACAGGCCGCCGCAGATGGTGGAGCCGGAGCGCGACACGCCGGGCAGCACGGCGATCAGCTGCATCAGGCCGACAAACAGGGCGTTTTTGTACGAGGCGTCGCGGGCGGTTTTGCTGCCGCCCAGCGTGTCGGCCAAAAAGAGAATGAGGGATGTAAACAGCAGGGCAAAGCCGATAAACAGGGTGTTTTGAAACACGCTGCTGATGGTGCTTTCGAGCACGGCGGCAATGACAAGCGGGGCGGTGGCGATGATGAGCATGACGATCATGCGGCGTCCCGGCCGGTGCCGGACCTTAAAGCCGTCGCCCGCCCAGGCGAAAAACTCGCGCACAAGCCCGGTGATGTCGGGCCAGAACGCGGCGGCCACGGCCACGAGAGTGCCCAGGTGCAGAACAACGTCAAAAGCAATGTGGTTGTCGGTGTACTGGGCGATGTCAAAAAAGTTCTGAAACAGTGCCAGATGTCCCGAAGACGAAACGGGCAGGAACTCCGTCAGCCCCTGCACAACGCCCAAAAGGGCGGCAAGCCAAACCGGCATGAAAAAACCTCCATTTGTGCCAAAACAGATTGCGGGCCGGGCGCCGGGGGCGCAAGGCCACTTATATCATTATATCACGGCCGAGCGCCTTTTTAAAGAGAAAAAGGGCGGCCCGGCCGCACAAAGCGCCGCACAGAGCGCCGCACAGCACGTCGGTGGGAAAGTGCACCGTGAGGTACAGGCGGGAAAAGCCCGTCAGGCAGGCAAAGGCCAGAGCGGCGTGCCACAGCTTTGCCGCGGGGCGCATGGCAAAGGCAAAGGCAAAGGCGGCGGCCGTGTGCCCCGAGGGAAAGGAAAAGTCGCCCGGCGGGGGGATGAGCAGCGAAAACTGCTGCAGGGCATAGGGGCGGGCGCGGGCGATGAGCGGCTTTAAAATGAGGTTGACCGCAAGGCCGTCGAGCGCGAGCGCCGTGAGGCCCGCGCACCCCAGCACGCGGGTGCGGCGCAGGCACAGCAGCACAAGGCAGGCGGCGATAAAAACCGTGCCGCCGTTGCCCAGGGCGGAAACGGCAATAAAAAACCCGTCGAGCGCGGCGCAGCCGTGCAGGCTTTCCAGTGCCCGGAGCAGGGAAAGCTCCAGGCTTTGCAGTGCTTCCGTCACAGCGCAAGCTCCCCCTGCAGATACAAAACGGCGTTCCCCGAAATCATGATACGCTCGCCGCAGTCGCGGCAGTACAGCGTCCCGCCGCGCGCGGAAAGCTGGCGGGCCGTCAGCTCGCTGCGGCCGAGGCGCTGCCGCCAGAAAGGCACCAGCGTACAGTGGGCCGAGCCGGTCACGGGGTCTTCCAAAATGCCGTCGTTTGGGGCAAAATAGCGCGAAACAAAGTCGCAGCTGCCGTCGCCCGGAGCGGTGGCGATGAGTCCGATGCAGTTTTCGATGCGCCGCATGGCGTCAAAATCGGGGCGCAGCGTGCGCACCGTCTCGGCCGAGTCGAAGAGCGCGACGTGGTCGCGGGCCAGAAACAGCGCCTGCGGCTTTGCGCCCAGCGCCTGCGTGACAAGGTCCATGTCGGCGATGGGGCGCGGCGGCCGGGCGGGGAAATCCAGCGTGTATCTGTCCCCTTCGCGCACGACGCGCAGCGGGCCGCTCATGCTGGTAAAGTCCACGGCCTGCCGCTGCGGCTCAAGGAAGTTCAGAATGACAAAGGCCGAGCCCAGCGTCGCATGGCCGCACAGGTCAAACTCGGAGACGGGGGTAAACCAGCGGATGTGGTATTTTCCGCCGCCGCCGCAGATAAAAGCGGTTTCGGACAGATTGTTTTCCGCGGCGATGCGCAGCATCACGGCGTCGTCCGGCCACTCGGAAACGGGGCATACGCCCGCGGGGTTGCCGGAAAACAGCGAATCTGTAAAGGCGTCGACGACAAAATATTTCATGCTCTGCTCCTTCCTAAAAAGAAAAGCCCGCGCGGCGCGGGCTTTTCGGTGTTGCGTTTCGGTTATACGCGCTGCTCCCACAGGCGGTCGTCGCTCAAAACGTCGGCCATGCCGCGCACCATGCGCTCGACCATGCGCTCGCCCTTTTCGCGGGAGGCAAGGTAGGAGTTGCCCATCACGCCGTTTTCCGTGTGCATTTCCATGCGGTGGAACGTGCTCAGCGTGCCGTCGTTTTCGGCCTCGAGGGGATAGCCGGGGTTGCCCTTGGTTTCTTTGTAAATGGGGTCGATCCATTCTTCGTCCAGCGCCCACAGCAGGGACGTTTCGCCCTCGCAGGCGTGGATCATGCCGCTCTGGCTTTCCAGCACATCGCTCTGGGCGGTCTTGTCGCCTTTCCAGTAGCCGGTAAAGTATACGGGGAAGCCCAGCGCCTCGTTGATGTCAATGAGGGCGGCCTCGGTGGGGGCAACGTTTCCGCCGTGGCCGTTGACGATGACGATTTTCCTAAAGCCGTGGCTTGCGATGGACTTGCAGTAGTCAAACAAAACGTGCATGTAGGTTTCGACGCGCAGCGTCATCGAGCCGCAGAAGCTCATGTGGTGGGTGGAGTTGGCCACGGCAATGGACGGGGCCAC
>CANUCM010000117.1 GCA_947856675.1 uncultured Clostridia bacterium
GACAAGCTGGGCGCTTTTGCGCTGACCGAGCCGGGCGCCGGCACCGACTCCGCCGGGCAGCAGACCCGTGCGGAAAAGCAGGGCGACCACTATGTGCTCAACGGCAGCAAGATTTTTATTACAAACGGCGGTCAGGCCGACGTGTACATCGTGTTTGCCATGACCGACAAGTCCAAGGGCAACAAGGGCATTTCTGCCTTTATCGTCGAGAAGGGCTTTGAAGGCTTTTCCACCGGCACCAAGGAAAAGAAAATGGGCATCCGCGGCAGCTCGACGACCGAGCTGATTTTTGAAAACTGCATTGTCCCGGCCGAAAACCTGCTGGGGCAGGAGGGCAAGGGCTTCGGCATTGCCATGCAGACGCTGGACGGCGGGCGCATCGGCATCGCGGCGCAGGCGCTGGGCCTTGCGCAGGGCGCATTTGACGAAACCGTCAAATACGTCAAGGAGCGCAAGCAGTTCGGGCGTCCCATCATGAAGTTCCAGAACACCCAGTTTACGCTGGCGGATTTGAAAACGCGCATTGAAGCGGCCCGGCTTCTGGTCTACCGCGCCGCCATGGCAAAGGACACCAAAAAGCGCTTTTCCGAAGAAGCGGCCATGGCCAAGCTGTTTGCCGCGGAAACGGCCATGGCGGTCACGACCAAATGCGTGCAGCTGTTCGGCGGGTACGGCTATACCCGTGAATATCCGGTGGAGCGCATGATGCGCGACGCGAAGATCACCGAAATCTACGAGGGCACGAGCGAAGTCCAGCGCATGGTCATCGCCGGCACGCTGTAAGGGAGGAAACAGGTCATGAACATTATCGTCTGCATCAAGCAGGTGCCTGACACGACAGAAGTGCGGCTCGATCCCGTGACCGGCACCCTTATCCGCGACGGTGTGCCGTCCATCATCAACCCCGACGACAAGGCCGGCCTTGAGGCGGCGCTGCGTCTGAAGGACGAGCACGGCGCGCATGTGACGGTGGTCAGCATGGGTCCCATGCAGGCCGACACGGCGCTGCGCGAGGCGCTGGCCATGGGCGCCGACGAGGCGGTGCTGATAAGCGACCGCGCCTTTGGCGGCGCAGACACGTGGGCCACGTCGTCGACGCTGGCAGCGGCCATCCGCAAGCTGCCGTTTGATCTCATCATCACCGGGCGCCAGGCCATCGACGGCGACACGGCGCAGGTCGGCCCGCAGATTGCCGAACATCTGGGCCTTGCCCACATCAGCTATGCCGAGGACATCCGGCTCGAGGGCGACAGCGTGGTGGTCAAGCGTCAGTACGAAGACCGGTATCATGTCATCCGCGCCAAAATGCCCTGTCTTGTGACCGCTCTGAGCGAAATGAACACGCCGCGCTACATGACCCCGGGCGGGATTTTCGACGCCTGGCGCAGCAAAAAGGTCACGGTGCTGACCCGTCCCGATCTCGACATCGGCGACGGCGACATCGGCCTTGCCGGTTCTCCCACCCGCGTGTTCAAGTCCTTTGCCAAAAGCCCCAAGGCCGCCGGCACGGTGGAAAAGCTCGACCCGCGTGCGGGCGCGCAGGCCATCGTTGCACGCCTTGCGGAAAAGCACATCATTTAAGGGAGGCACAGAGCGATGAGCAATAGCGATTACAAGGGCGTATTTGTCTTTGCCCAGCAGGTCGACGGCGTGGCGGCCGGTGTGGCATTTGAGCTTATTGGCAAGGCGCATGAGCTGGCGCGCTCGCGCGGGACGCAGGTCACCGCCGTTTTGCTGGGGTATCGGGTGACAAACCTGGCACAGCAGCTGATCGCCGCGGGGGCTGACCGCGTTCTGGTGCTGGACCGGCCCGAGCTTGAAACCTATATGACCGAGCCGTATGCGTGGGCCATGGCCAAAGTGATCCGCGAGTACCTGCCGGAAATTGTGCTGACGCCGGCCACGGCCATCGGCCGTGATTTGGCGCCGCGCGTGTCGGCGCGCGTGCACACCGGCCTGACGGCCGACTGCACCGGGCTTGACATCCAGGAGGAAACGGGAAACCTGATGATGACCCGTCCGGCTTTCGGCGGCAATATCATGGCGACCATTTTGTGTCCCGAGCACCGGCCGCAGATGGCGACCGTGCGTCCGGGCGTGATGCAGCGCCTGCCGGAGGACGCTTCGCGCACGGGGGAAGTCGTGCTGCTTGACTGGCAGGTGCCCGCCGAAACACACAATGTGGACATTCTCGAAGTGGTCCGCGCCGTCAGCGAGGCGGTGGACATTCAGGACGCCAAAGTGCTGGTGTCGGGCGGCCGCGGCATGGGCTGCGCGGAAAACTTCCGTCTGCTTGAGGAGCTGGCCGAAGTGCTGGGCGGCACGGTATCGGCTTCGCGCGCCGCCGTGGACGCGGGCTGGGCTGCCAAGGACCGCCAGGTCGGCCAGACCGGCAAAACCGTGCGGCCCAAGCTGTACATTGCCTGCGGAATTTCGGGAGCCATTCAGCACCTGGCCGGCATGGAGGATTCCGATTACATTGTCGCCATCAACAAGGACGAAACGGCGCCCATTTTTGAAGTGGCCGATTACGGCATTGTGGGCGACGTTATGAAGGTTGTGCCCGCGCTGACCGAGGAGCTGCGCGCGCGCGCCGGAAAATAATGGCCTTTTCGGGGCGGCGGAGCAAATCCGCCGCCTTTTTTTCGGCAGGCGGATGACATGGGCCAGAAAATTGTGTATAATATCACAGACAGGAAGATTTACCGCATACAACAGGAGGAATACCACCCATGACGATTACCAAAGATATCCGCTACATCGGCGTTGACGACAGAAATGTCGATTTGTTTGAGGGGCAGTATGTCGTGCCCAACGGCGTGTCTTACAATTCCTATCTCATTGCGGACGACAAAATTGCCGTGATGGACACGGTGGACGCATGCGCATCGCAGCAGTATTTTGCCAACCTTGAGAAGGAGCTGGCGGGCCGCCTGCCCGATTACCTGGTCATTTCGCACGTCGAGCCCGATCATGCCGCGTGCATCGGCGAGTTCGCGCGCCGGTACCCTTCGGCAAGACTTGTGGGCAACGCCAAGACCTTTTCCATGCTGGAGCAGTATTTTGAAGGGCTTGACACGCAGTCGGCCGTCGTGGTCAAGGAGGGCGACACGCTGTGCCTGGGCCGCCATGAGCTGAGCTTTTACATGGCGCCCATGGTGCACTGGCCCGAGGTTATGGTCAGCTATGACAGCTGCGACAAGGTGCTGTTCAGTGCCGATGGCTTTGGAAAGTTCGGCGCGCTGGACGCCGATGAGGACTGGGCGTGCGAGGCGCGCCGGTACTACTTCAACATTGTGGGCAAGTATGGGGCACAGGTGCAGGCTCTGCTCAAAAAAGCCTCGCAGCTGGACATTCAAATTATCTGCCCGCTGCACGGCCCGGTGCTGAGCGAAAACCTCGGCTATTATCTGGAAAAATACAACATCTGGAGCAGCTACGGCGTGGAAAGCGAAGGCGTGTTCATTGCCGTCGCCAGCCTGCACGGCAACACCGCAAAGGCGGCTCGGCGGCTCGGGCAGCTTTTGAAAGAGGCGGGCTGCAGCGAAGTGACCCTGCTCGACCTTGCGCGGTGCGACATGTCCGAGGCCGTGGAAGCCGCGTTTGAATACGGCAAGGTAGTGCTGGCCGCGTCTTCGTATGACGGCGGCGTCATGCCCTTTATGGACAAGTTTCTGCACCACCTGAAGGCGAAAAACTACCAGAAGCGCACGGTCGGCCTGATTGAAAACGGATCGTGGGCCCCGTCGTCGGCGCGTACGATGAAGGAAATCCTGG
>CANUCM010000118.1 GCA_947856675.1 uncultured Clostridia bacterium
CTCGAACCCCCAACATTTCGGGTATGAACCGAACTATCTAGCCAGTTGATATACCTTGCCGTGAATAAAATTTTACCGATAAGGGAGTAACCCCACCCAACGGGTATGAACCGGATGCTCTAGCCAACTGAGCTATGCCGCCACAGGCTTGCTCCTGCCTGTTCAGCCTGTGAACCAGTCAGCGAGCAAGTAATATTATATGCGATACACTCGTCTTTTGTCAAGTATCTTTTTCTCTATTTTTACAAAACTTCCTTGGCCAGCGCAGCGTCAATCACGCCCGCCCCGACGAGCTGCTGCACCATCGGCTGTCCCTGCTTTGTCTGTGCCTGAAGGGTTCTGACGCTCAGCAGCGCCATCGTGCCGCGGGTAAACGCCTTCTGCTGCACCTGCGTCATTTCACTGTGCGTCAAAATCCCCAGTGACACCGCCTTTTCCAGCGCACTGTTCCATGAAAAATCTCCGCTGGCATCGCTGTACCCCAGACTGCGCAGCATAAACGTCATATACTGCTGTGCCGTGATCGGCGCCGCGGGAGAATAGGTTCTGTTTTTCAGGCTGGTGCCCGTGGTCAGGCCCTTTTCGTATAAAAGAGCCACATACGGCCTGTAAAAGGCGCTGACATCGTCAAACGGCAGCGAGGCTCCGCTCATGGCCTGCGCCTGCGATTCCAGGCCCAGCAGCCGTGTGAGCATGACGGCCGCCTCGTCACGGCGAGGCTGACGTGTCAGCTCAAAGCCTTTATCGGTCCCCTTAAACAGCCCCAGGCGGTACAAAGCCCGCGCCGACGCGTAATTTTCCGGCCACACCGCGGACGAGACAATGCTGAACTGCGCACTGTCCCAGCCTTTGTGCGACACGGCAAACTCCGATTTTGTTTTTAAAAAGTTGTCGTACGAGGGTGCCTTTCCCTGCCCCTGATCGTCATACGTCACGTCGACAAACAGGATCTGGCCGTCGGTAAACACTGCGTTCCACGAGTGGTTCATGTCTTTTGAAGGCACAAAAATACAAGGAATGTCCGCCGCGGCGCACAGCATGGCAAACGCCGAACTGTACCCGTCGCACACCGCATGCCCCCCAAGCAGGGCCCCGTAAGCCGAAAAGGGTTCCGGGCCCGCAATCTCCATGTTCAGATAGGCCTCGTAATCATACTCGCAGCGCTCAATCAGCTCATCGTGAAAGGCCCGCAGAAGCTGCTCCTCGCTCGTCGACTGCTTTTTCAGCTGCCCGGCAAGGGAAACGGCCTCTTCCCAGGCTTTGCGGTGCTTTTCCGGCTCCGGCATGTCCACGCGGAACGACGCTTTGTTTCCGTGAAGGCTCCAGGTCAGCCCGTAATAATCCGGCCAGAGCATGCGGGTATACTCCAGGCAAAGGGTAAAACTGAAGCCTGTGCGCACATTGGCCGTCATTTCCGTGCTTCCGCTGCGCAGCAGCTGCGTAAGCTGCTGTGCAGCTTCCAGCTCATTCAGCGCCGATGAGGACGCCGAAACCTGTATCGGAAGCGCAAAGCACAAAACAAGCAACAAGGCAAAAACGGTTTTTATCAGTTTCATAAGGGAGCCCTTTCGCGGCAGCGCCGCCACTTTCACAGCATCCGAACCGTAAAATACACGGCACAAAGCAGCAAAAAGCCCAAGACAACCCACAATGCGTAAAAAGCAAACGGAATTCCCAGCAAGACCGCCGCGACAAACAGCGCCATCGGCACAAGATAGGCCGCCGCCAGCGCTTTGACGTTCATCTTCTTTCCAAAGACATTCACGCTCCGGCCCAGCACGGGCACCGAACCGCCGTGCCGGCTGGCCACTGCCACAAGGCCCAGCGAAGCCACGCAAACCAGCTCGCCCAGGCCGAACAGAGCCCAGCAAAGAAAGGATTCACCGGCCCAGTCGGATGTTTTTGCCACACCCCAAAGCAAAAATGCCATGATGGAATGGGTAAAGCACAGCGTGAAGAACACCCGGGGGTATACATAATATATCAGATACAAAATGGCTGCCACCGGCATTGCAACATATAAAATGCGCATGGTCAGCGTGTAACTGTAAAACCTCATCATGGCGCTGGCCCCGCTCAGCGCCAGAGCGAACCACGCAAGGGTGTATCCGCTCAGCGCCGCTTCGGCCGCCTTGCCGCTGCGGATGCGGCGGTTCTGCCACAAAAGTGCCGCAAAAAAACCGGCCGCACCTGCAAAAATCAGAACGACCGACACCGTACACGCCGCCCTGAAACTGACGGCATAATCAAATGCGCGGCTCAGATAAGAAATCGCCCACAAAAATATCGCGGTTACGCCAAAAAATATAAGAACACGATTTGTGATAATATCCTGCGTTTTCTGCACTTGCTTCTCTTTCAACAAAGTCACACCCCGATATCGTAGTTTCCGGTATGGTACATAATGGCGCATACCGCCGCCACCGGTGCCGTTTCGCAGCGCATAATTCTCGGCCCTATGGAAACCGAGTGCAGGCCGCTGCTCACTGCAAGCCGGACCTCCTGCTCGCTGAAGCCGCCCTCCGGCCCCGTCATGACCGCATAGCGCCGGCAGCCTTCGGCTGCCCGCAGCAGACTGCTCAGGCTGTGCTGGTTTTCCCTCTCATACAAAAGCATGGCCGTCGGATACTCCGCCGCCATGCGCAGCGCGTTTTCAAAGTCAAAAATGCCGGAAACCTGCACAGGCCTTGAGCGCTGCGCCTGTTTGGATGCCTCCAGCGCAATCCGGGAAAACCGCGCATGCTTGCGCTCGAAATCCCGTTCGGACGGGCGGGCCACGCAGCGCTCGGACAAAAACGGAACAATCGACGTTGCCCCGACTTCCACGCACTTTTGGATGAGAAAATCAAACCTCTCGCCCTTGGAAAGTCCCGCAAACACCGTTACCTCCACGCTCGGCTCCGTGCTGTAGGGACGGCTGGCCACAATACGGGCCACCACCCTGTCCTTGCCGACCGACTCGAGTACACAGTCATGTTCAAAACCCGCATCGTCACACACAATAACAGCCGCGCCCTTTTTCATGCGCAGCACCCTTGATATATGTACGGCATCCGGAGCCAGCAAAACGATTTCATCGCCGGAACGATTATCTGCCGAAGCGAAAAACCTCACTTCTGTCTGCCTGCCTTTCGTACCAGTATAGCAAAACTTCCCCCACTTGTCCACGACTGATTAGACGCAGCAGCAAAGGATTTTGTTTCATTTTTTCATATGAAGCATGACCCACCCGTCGCGGCTGCACTCGCGCACAACGCGCAGGCCCGCCTGCGTATAAGCCTCCAGCACCTCGCTGCGCCGGCTTTCAATAATGCCCGACAGCAAAATATCCGCGCCCGGCCGCAGCTGCCCGGTCAGCCCGGCGCACATCCCCAGCAGTACATCTGCGACGATGTTGGCACAAATAACATCATAGGGGCCTTTTTCCGCAATCGCCGCAGCCAGCGCATCATCCTCCAGCCAGTTGCCGCACAGGGCATCGCAGACCGCCTTGCTGCCGGCCGAACGCGCCGCTTCCGACACGTTGACCCGCGCCGTGGCAACCGCCGTCGGCTCAATGTCGCACAAGACGGCGCGCTCCGCGCCCAAAAGCACAGCCGCTGCCGCCAGAATACCGCTGCCGCAGCCCATATCCAGCACACATGCACCGTCCAGCGGCATGGCGTCGAGCTCTTCCATGCACAGCCGCGTTGTGGCGTGGCTGCCCGTGCCAAAACTGGAAGCGGGATCAATCGTCAGCACCCTGCGCCCCTGCGTTTCCTCCACAGGCTCCCAGGAAGGCCGCACCAGCAGGCGGCTGCCCACGGCAAACGGCTTATAATACTGCTTCCAGTTGTTTTCCCAGTCTTCGCTGCGCACATCTTCCCTGCGGATGCGCAGGCTTCCGTAAAACCCCGGCGCATCCGACGCCGCAAGCTCACGCACTGCCGCTTCCAGCTCACTTGCCAGAAGCCGGCCCTGCTCATTCTGCTCAAAATAAAAAATGACTGCCGGTGTGCGGTCCTGATTTTCAAACAGTTCCTCCCCCAGATAATCCCACCGGGGCGACGGTGACTTCGTCAGCTGCTCCACATTGGCCGGATCGTCAATTTCACAATACGGGCTGAGATGCGAAAGCGCCGCTGCCAGTACTTCGGCCGCTTCGCTTGTCGTTTCCACCGCCAGTTTGCTGTAATTCATGAACGCTCCTCCCCACATCCGCGGCCTGTCTGCCGCGGAGCATTTGTTTTGGACATACAACCCCTTTATATTCTATTCTTTTGCAGCCTAACAATAAAGAGGGCATTTGTAAAAGGTTTGTAAAGACACAATTTTTATGGTATACTGCAAATGTAGAGTTTGGGTTCACATCGCGGAGGGAGGAATACTTACGCTGCCAGCTTTCGAACGGATTTTCGATCCTGCCCGTCTTTTAAAAAGCTCCAAGCAGTCTGCCGACAGCCTGCCGCCTGCTTCTGAGACGGTCGGGAATCTTGCCAGAGTCGCATGGCCGTCTATTCTGGAGTCTTTTTTTGTCAGCCTGGTTTCCATGGTCGACACCATCATGGTCGGTACGTTGGGTCATGAGGCCATTGCCTCTGTCGGGCTGACCAGCCAGCCCCGGCTCATCGTGCTGGCTTTATTCATGTCGCTGAATATCGGCGTCACCGCCGTCGTTTCGCGGCGCCGGGGCGAGGGCAACCGCGCAAGCGCCAACCATACGCTTCGCCAGGCCCTTTTGCTGGCTTCCATTCTGGCCATTGTGATTTCCGCCGTCGCCGTCTATTTCGCCGAGCCGCTTCTGCTGTTCGCCGGCGCGCAGCCCGATGCCCTTGAGGGCGCCGTTTCCTACTTCCGCATTATCATCGGCGGCATCTTCTTTAACATCATTTCCCTCACCATCAACGCCGCGCACAAAGGATGCGGAAACACCCGCATCGCCATGCGCACCAACATTTATGCAAACCTCATCAACATCCTTTTCAACTATCTGCTCATCGGCGGCAACCTCGGTTTCCCCAAGCTGGGCGTGGCCGGCGCCGCCATCGCCACAACTCTGGGCTATTTTGTCGCGTTTCTCATCTCCCTGTCCTCCGTGCGCAAGCCGGAACGATTTTTGTATCTTTCCTTCCGCGAAAGCTTCCTGCCTGATAAGCAGAACTTCTCCTCCCTGATGAATGTCGGCTCTTCGGCTGCCGTTGAACAGGTCTTTATCCGCATCGGCTTTTTCATTTTCGCCAAAATCATCGCAAGCCTTGGCACCCTGGCCTTTTCCACGCACCAAGTCTGCATGAATATTCTGAACCTCTCCTTCGCCTTTGGCGACGGCCTCGGCGTTGCCGCTTCTTCTCTCGTCGGACAGAGCCTCGGCAGAAAACGCCCAGACCTTGCAATTGTGTACGGAAAAACCGCCCAGCGCGCCGGCTTTATGATTGGCGCCTGCCTGTGCGTGTTCTTTATCACCATGCGGCGCATTCTCATTCTTCCCTTCTCGCAGGAAACCGAAATCATCAACATGGGCGCGCAAATCCTGCTCATTTTGTCCGTCATGTGCCCCGCACAGATTTCCCAGGTTATTTTCTCCAACTGCCTCCGCGTGGCCGGTGATACCCGGTATGTCGCCGTGGTATCCCTCATTTCCATCGGCCTCGGCCGCACTGTTGTGGCCTACTTCTTTACCATCACCCTCGCCTGGGGGCTGCTGGGCGCCTGGTTCAGCTTCCTTCTGGATCAAGCCTGCCGCCTGACCCTCAGCGGCCTGCGTTTCAGCAAAGGCCGGTGGACAAAACTCCGCCTGTAGCTTTCCGTCTTTTCCACAGCGCTCCCGGCTTTTGCCGGGGGCGCCGTTTTTTTTACCCCGACACTTTTCCCTTGCATCCCTTGGGAAAAAATGATATAGTTAGAAAAGTAAATATTTAGCCTTTCTAATTACAGGACAGGAGTGATCGGAATGCTGCCGCTCGATGAAATGCGGGATTTTTTTACCGCGTTCGCCGGACGCATTGCCCGCATTGAAGAAAACACTCTTTCTACCGGTTTGGAGGTTCACATCACCCCGCCGGAAATCCGTATTATTGAAAAAATCGGGCCGGATGGCTCTGCAAAAATGAGCAACATCGCCCGGGCGCTCGGCGTGACGCTGGCTACGCTCACCGTCGCCTGCGACAAGCTGGAGAAAAAAGAGCTGATTGAGCGCCGGCGCGATCCGCACGACAAGCGCACCGTGTGCATTGCGCTGACCCCCCGCGGCCTGATTGCTTACCATTATCACGAAACCTTTTACCGCGAGCTGATTCACGTCATGTTCAGCGGGCTTTCTTCCGAGGAGCAAAACACTCTGCTCAGCGGCATCCGCAACCTCAGCCAATACCTCACGCAGGTGGAATACGATAAAAGGAGTACATAGAAACATGGGTATTAAAATCATTGCGGACAGCTGCTGCGATCTCCCCGGCTTTTATGAAAACGACTGGGGCGTCACCCTGATTCCCCTGAAAATCACCGTCGACAGCACAACGTACACCGACGACGGCAGCATCGATACCCTCGGGCTTATCGACCATATGCGCACCTCCCCCTCCAGCCCTTCCACCGCGTGCCCTTCCCCCTCTGATTACGCCGACGCCATGAGCGGCGAAGATGACGTATTTGTCGTGACATTGTCCTCCAAGCTCAGCGGCTCCTACCAGAGCGCGCGGGCCGGCGCCGAAATGAAAAGCGGCTCGGGCCGTGTCCACGTCATCGATTCCCAGAGCGCCAGCGCCGGAGAGGTTCTGCTCGTCCGCAACCTGCTGCGCATGGTCAGGGACGGCCTGAGCTTTTCAGAGATTTCCGTGCGCGCAGAAAAACTCGCCGACGACATGAAAACCTTTTTCGTGCTTCAGTCGCTTGATAACCTCATCAAGGCCGGACGCATCAACCGCCTTGTCGGCCAGCTCGCCTCCATTCTTCACATGCGCCCCATTATGGGCGAAGACGGCGCCGGCAGCATCGTGCTGCTGGAAAAAGCCCGCGGCACCCAGAACGCCCTGCGCCGCCTGGCGGAAATCGTGGTGGACACCGCCGAAAAAGCCGCGGCGTCCATTCCCGCCCGCGACACCCTGGTCATCGCCCACTGCAACTGCCTGGAACGGGCACAGGGCCTGCGGGAACAAATCCTGCGCACCTCCCGCGTCATTCGCGAAGTGCTTGTCGTGCCCACGGGCGGCCTGAGCACTGTATATGCAAACGACGGCGGCATTGTCATCGGTTACTGAGCCTTCCGGCATAAAAAAACGCAGAAGCTTTTCGCTTCTGCGTTTTTGTTTTCAGCGCACGGTTGTCTTTCCGCCCAGCAGCCGCACAAGCACGGCTTTCTGTGCGTGCAGCCGGTTTTCCGCCTCCTCGAAAATCTCGCCGGCATGGGCGTCAAAAACTTCTTTTGTAATTTCCTCGCCGAGATGCGCCGGCAGGCAGTGCAGCACCATGCAGTCTTTTGCCGCCTTTTCCATCAGCTGCCTGTTAATCTGGAACCCTTCAAAGCGCGCGGCGCGCTCCGCTGCCTCGCTCTCCTGCCCCATAGACGCCCAGACGTCGGTTATCAGCACGTCAGCGCCCTCTGCGGCATCAGGCACACTGTCAGTCCAGGAAAAATCTTTGAACTGCTGGGCAAACGCCATGACGTCCGCATGCGGCTTATCCGTGGCCGGCGTCGCTGCGGACACCTTCATGCCCACTTTGAGCGCCCCGACAATCAGCGAGTTTGCCATGTTGTTGCCGTCTCCGATGTAGCAAAGCTTTAGCCCCTCAAGCCCGCTCTTGACTTCGCGGATGGTCATGAGATCCGCCAGCACCTGACAGGGGTGGCAGTAGTCGGTCAGGCCGTTGATAATGGGAATGGAGCCGTACTCTGCAAGAGTTTCCACTTCTTCCTGCGCAAAGGTACGGATCATGATGCCGTCCAGATAACGGGACAGCACCCGTGCCGTATCCGACGCCGGCTCCCCGCGCCCGATCTGAAGGTCCCTCGCGCTCAAAAACAGGGCATTTCCGCCAAGCTGGTACATTCCCACCTCAAACGACACCCTCGTCCGCGTCGACGCCTTTTCAAAGATCATGCCCAGTGTCTTGCCCTGCAGCACCGGATGCGGTATACCGTGGTGCGTTTCATACTTGAGCTGATCGGCCAGATTGAGAATTTCTATGATCTCCTGGGCGGACAAATCCGCCATTTTCAGCAGGTGTTTCATTACCGGTTCTTCCTTTCGCTTTTGCCTTGTGTTTTTAAATGAACATGGTTCCGATGCCCTTGTCAGAGAGCATCTCAATCAAAATGGAATGGCGGATGCGCCCGTCGATAATAAACGCTTTTTTCACGCCCCGGCGCACCGCTTCCACGCAGCAGCGGCTCTTTGACACCATGCCCCCGCTGATAACCCCTTTGTGAATCAGGCCCGGTACATCGCTGACATTGACCTGTGCAATCAGGGTGTTTTCATCGGCTGCATCCGTCAAAATCCCCCGGGCATCCGCCAAAAGAATGACATTTTCCGCTTTCAGCGCCGCCGCAATGGCCGCCGATGCCATATCGGCATCCACGCTGCACGCGTTCATGCCCTGATCGACTCCCGTCGCGGCAATTACGGGAATGTATCCCGCCTCAAGCAAGTCGCTGACCGGCTTGACGCACACGCTCTCAATCTCGCCGGAAAACTCTCCGTTTTCCGCCGATTTCACTTTGAGCATACCGCCGTCCACCCCGCACAGGCCGACCGCATTGCCGCCGCAGCTGTTGAGCAGCTTGACCAGCGTCTTGTTGGTTTTGCCCGCGAGCACCATCTGGGAAATCTCGGCTGTTTCCGCATCCACCTGCCGTACCCCCGCTGCAAACTGAGGAGTTTTTCCCATACGCAGCAGCACGCTGGATACGTCGGGGCCCTCTCCGTGCACCAAAACCACCTTGACGCCGACAAGCGACAGCAGCACAAGATCGCTCATGACATCGGCCGTCAGGGCGCTGTCCACCATGGCATTGCCGCCGTATTTGACGACCACGACTTTCCCTGCATATTCCCTGATATAAGGCAGCGCCTGAATTAAGACCTGCGCCCGCTCTTCATGTGAAATATTCATATTCGGGTCCTCCTTGGCTTAACTGAATATTTTCTCGTTGATACTAATAATTATACATTCAAACGCGCGAAAATCAACCCTCTTTGGCCGGGAAGTCATTTTTCTGCGGATTGAATAAAAAATACCGCGTCAAAAGACGCGGTATCGGTATTTTTCACAAGGGCAGCTGCACTGAAACCGGCTCTGTATAAATATCGCCGTTTTCATCGCGCCGCACGGGCAATGCAAAAGAAAAGCGGTCAAAAGCCAGCGAAAGCCAAAAATCCTCCTGCGGCGCAGAGTCCTGGCTTTCTGCGCGGAAAAACCGGGCGCCATCCCCCGCCTGCAGACGTTCGGCCGCCCCCCGGGTATCAAAGGGCCTGCCTTCCAAAAGGGCTTTGAGGTACTGCGCGCACAAAAGATCTTCCTCCGTCGGCGTCACCCCCGCAAGGCCCATCGCAACAAGGCTGACCTGCCGGGGATTTTTGGCCCGGATGTACTGTGCCGTGGCGCGGGCGTTGACCAGTGCGCCCAGCAGCAGCTCATCGGCCCGGGCGATCGCCGCAGCCACCCCCTGCGTCCCTGCGCTCGTGGTATGAACCAGGGTTTTGCCCCGCAAGTCGGCTTTCTGCACCTCAAACGGCGAATTTCCAAAATCAAAGCCGGGCTGTTTGACCCCGCCGCGCTCCCCCGCCAAAAGCAGGTTCGCATCTTCACGCTTGCGGCGGTATGCCTGCTCAATGTCACCCACAGGGTAGATGCGCCGGGCCCCGCTTCCGAAAGCGTAGCTTTCCATTGTAAACGCGCGGAAAACATCAATGATGACAACGGTTCCCCACGCCTGCCGGGCTCCCTCAAGCAATTCATATATTTCCACTTTCATATTGTCAATCACCCGCATTATTGTAGCGCTGCCGGCGCGCAAAATCAAGCGCTGGACATTTTTTCTTTTGTCTGCTACACTAAAACCATAAAATTCTATACGAAAGCAAGGGAATAGCATGCAATACAAACTCAGAGACAGCCTTGTTTCCGTGGCCAAGGTAAGCTACGCCAAAGAAGACGAAGCCGAAAGTCACGAAAGCTTTTCCATCGACTGCAGCGCCGGCTCCAACCCGTTTCTTATGCCAGACGCAGCCAAAAAGGCCATCACCCAGGCTACGATCGCACAGGTGAACCTGTATCCGCACTACAGCGGCCTGAAAAAAGCCATTTGCCGCAGTCTTTCCGCCTCGGCCTCGCTTTCTCCCAAAAACCTTTTGCTGACGGCCGGCTCCATTGACGGCATATCCCTTGTGCTGACCGCGTTTTCACGGCCCGGCGCACGCACGCTGGGCGTATGCCCCCAGTTTTCCGACTATATGTCCTGCTCCAAGCTGCTCGGGTACGAATACCTCGCAGCCCCGCTGTGCACGCAAAACGGCCTTGCCTTTGACAAAAACGCCGTGCTGAGCCGCATCGACAGCAGCCTCAGCCTGGTTTATATTGACAACCCCAACAATCCCACCGGCCAGATGATCCCTCTGGGCGTGCTGAAGGAAATCGCTCTGGCCGCCCGGGAGCATGGCGCGTGCCTGATTATCGACGAAGCCTATGGCGATTATATGCCGGAAGAAAACTTTGCTGCCCCGCTGATTGGCGAGCTGGACAACGTTATCGTTCTTCGCACCTTCTCCAAAGGCTGGGGACTGGCCGGACTGCGCGCCGGCTACGTCATTGCCTCCGAGGAAATGATCGGCGTTTTGAGCAAGCTGTCCAACCCGTATGTCATTTCCGAGCCTGCGCGGATCGTCTGCGAGGCTGCGCTGAGCGATCCCCTGTTCCTTCAGGGCTGCCGCCAAAGCATCGCCGCCCGCAAAGCCGCCCTGCGCAAAGCGCTGTGCGGCAAGCTGTCCATGGCCAAAACCGAGGATGCCGTGCCCATCTGCCTGCTGATTCACGAGGACCCCGGCTGCGATTTGCAGAAAGTGTTTGCCTCGCACGGCGTTTCGGTAGTTTCCGGCTCTGATTTCCTTTCTCTTTCCGGCAACAGCGTACGGCTCCGCCTTCCCGATCCTGCGCAGTTTGACGAGCTGCTGGACATTGTGCGAACCATCGACCGGTGCTGAACCGGCCCTGCAAAAAAGCCCGCCTTAAGGGGCGTCCCCACAGGGACAACATCTAAAACCGTTTCAGAGCAAAAGGACTGTCACAGATTATTGCTGTGACAGTCCTTTTTTATGGTGCGCCTGGCGGCGCACGTTTCTTAAGGGTGCAAGTCCCAAATCCGCCCGGTAGCGGGAAGGATATAACCGAAGGCAGGGGTGTCCATCGTGAGGTGGAATCTGAAGGAAGCCGGATGTGGGGAACCTACTAACCTACAGGCAAACCTCTGGTCTGACGAACAGAAACCGCATATAAGGCTGTACATGAGGGTAAGTCTGCATATCAAGATGAAGCCCAATAGCTACACGGAATCATGTGCAGTAGATACGGCAGATGGATGGAGGGAAAGAAACGTG
>CANUCM010000119.1 GCA_947856675.1 uncultured Clostridia bacterium
TTTTCGTTACCGTATTTGCGGCAGCCGAATCAGAAAAAAAGGAAGCCATCCAGAAGGGACATCCAGAAGGGACGGCTTCCTTTTTTCTGCTGTATAATATACACCCTGGTCGATCTCCGCGCGGGAGCGGCTTCTTTATTGTTGATTTTCGATTCATGGTTTATAATCTAATAATAGTACAAACATCTGCACAACCTGGCCTGGACCCGAAAGAACGGCGGTTAAATCAAAAAAATGCAGGGGAGAGAGGAACGGTGCCCATCCGGCTTAATCACCAATTGCGAGAGCAAATATTTCATAACTCCATGACGTTTGCAATTACATATTTTCAAGACGAACTGGCGGAGCTGCCGCATTTGGAAGGTCCCTTACACTGGCACCCGGACTTTGAACTGGCTTCGGTGGAAAATTCAACTTTAGAATATCAGGTCGGGCAGCAGCGCATCGTGCTGGAGCCGGGCGACAGCATATTTGTCAATGGAAATGTATTGCATGGCGTTAAGCAGTTGGAAGGGAATCAACCGGAGCCAATGCCCAACATCGTCTTTTCCGGCAGTGTGGTCGCACCGGAAAGCAGCATCATTTTTCAAAAATATATCAAACCGATCGCATTGTGCGATCAGTTGCCTTTTGTAGTGTTTAGACACAACGATCGCAGTCAGGACGAGGTAAACGAATGGTTGAAAACCATTTATTCCCGTTTGCGCAGGCAGGACGACTGTTTTGAGTTGGCGGTTCAGCGCAACCTGAGCAGGGTGTTTGAGTACTTGTTTCGCAATTTTGAACGCTTACCAAAGACAGAAGTTTCACGAATACAAATCACCGCACAAGTACGCATCCAGAAGATGCTTTCATACATTTATGAGAATTATTCCAATACAGTGACGCTGGAGGATATTGCAAGGGCGGCAAATATCAGCCGCAGCGAGGCAGGGCGCAGTTTCCACGCTTATATGGGGTGCTCTCCTGTTGACGCATTGATCCAGTATCGCCTGCAAATCGCCCATGTGTTACTTGACGACAAATCTTTGCCGCTGGAGGAAATAAGCTGCGCCTGCGGATTTCATTCGGTTCGCTATTTCAATCGTCAGTTCAAAAAGAAATATGGCTGCACGCCGCATGAGCTGCGAAGGTTGGGTAAATAGTTCCTGTTCGTGGGGATAATGAGGCTTCAAATTCATTGTTTTTGGTGATATGATACCCAAAAAGTAGGAAGCGAGGTCTGTTAGAGATAACATGGCGGAAAATGTGAATTATAAAAGGACGTTGATAACCTGCTATATCGGTTTCATCACACAGGCAATTGTGGCGAATTTTGCCCCCTTGTTGTTTTTGCGATTCCATAACGAATATAATATTCCTCTTGGGAAAATCGCTTTGATTTCTACCGTGTTTTATATTACGCAAATAGTGGTAGATATCCTTTGTGCAGCGATCGTGGATCACATAGGGTACCGAAAAAGCGTTGTGGTCTCCCAATTTTTGGCCGGGGTGGGGCTGATCGGTTTGGCGGTCTTGCCAAACCTGCTCTCCAGCCCATTTGCCGGAATATTGATCAGTGTGGTCGTCTATGCGATGGGAAGCGGATTGATAGAAGTGTTGGTGAGCCCCATTGTTGAGGCTTGCCCGTTTGAGCATAAAGACAGTGTGATGAGTTTGCTGCATTCCTTCTATTGCTGGGGGGCGGTTGGGGTTGTTTCCCTTTCAACAATTTTCTTCGCCATTTTTGGGATAGAATATTGGTGGGTTCTGGCCTGCCTGTGGGCGCTGCTTCCGTTGTTCAATATTTATAATTTTATGACTTGTCCCATTGAACGCCTGACGCAGGAAGGGAAGGGGTTGTCTGCGAAAAAGCTGCTCGGTATCCCGCTCTTTTGGGGCTTTCTTTTGCTGATGATTGGAGCAGGCGCCAGCGAGGCTTCTATGGCGCAGTGGGCGTCGGCTTATGTGGAATCTGCATTAGGCTTTTCTAAAACCATCGGGGACATTGTTGGGCCATGTATGTTTGCCGTTTCAATGGGGCTCAGCCGTACTGTTTATGGAAAGTACGGACATAAAATGAATTTGGTGAATTTTATGATGGGGTCAGGCATTCTGTGCCTGGCATGCTATTTGCTGGCCGCCGTTTCCGCCAACCCTGTTTTGGGGCTGATCGGCTGTATTGTCTGCGGATTTTCTGTCGGCATCATGTGGCCCGGTTCCATTAGTATTGCATCAGGTAAAATTCCTTTCGGCGGAACCGGGTTGTTTGCGTTCCTTGCTATGGCAGGCGACTTGGGCGCATCAATTGGCCCTGCCGCCATAGGCGTTATTACACAAAACGCAGGCGACAACATGAAAGCCGGAATGCTTGCGGGATGCGTTTTCCCGGCTATCTTGATCGCTTCTCTGTGCCTGATACGGCGCATGCAGTTGAAAAAGTAAGAATATAGAAACAGAACGATTGAAATCCACCCCTATTTTTGCACCCTTCAGCGGTTTTTCCGTTCATCTTCAAATAGAATTGAGCCATAGGAACAAAAATGTTATAATGAACAAGGGAGGTGATTTGTCTGAACTACCTTCTGATGAACGCAAACGCGCCTGTTTTGCGCTTTTCCTGTGCCAGGGATGAATATGGCGAAGCGATCGTGCAGGAAAAGGACTGGTTGTCTACGGTACGCCCTCTGGGCTACCGAAACCTGCAGTCTTTCCTTGAGCGCCGCCGGGCGCCCAAACACCGCAAGCACATTGACCGGTTGCTCCAGGAATACGGGTGCCAGGACCTTGAAGGATTTTTGCGGGTAACGCATGCCGTATCGCTTAACGACACATATTGGGTCAAAGCGGAGGAGAGCGGCCAAACCTGGGCGGATGTTTCTCTGTACACAAACGACTTTGACGAAATCGTGGCCGAAGCGGCCCTGAATGGCAACTTTAGCAGAGAATCTTTTTCCAGCACATCGCCTGAATTTGGTACAGACGGAAGATATGCAAAATGCTGGAAACGCGAAGATACGGGCATTTGGCTATACAAAGCCGGCAGCGACACCTATGAACTGGAACCGTTATCCGAAGTATTGGCCTCCCAGATTGCAGCCGTTCTGTGTCCCAAAGCTGTAAGATATCATCTGGACTACAATCATGGCCGCCTCATCTCAAAATGCAAACTGTTTACAACAGAAACGGTCGGGCTCGTAAAGGCCGCAGATGTGGTAGGGGACAAACGAACGATTGCAGAGCTTCTGCCGTGGTTTGCTTCCATCGGCGGCGAGGATGAATTCCGCCGCATGTGCATTCTGGATGCAGTCATCCTCAATACAGACCGGCACCTTGGGAATTTCGGCGTGAATGTATGGAATTCGGACCAGAAAGTTTTGGGCATGGCGCCGGTGTACGACAATAACCGAAGCCTGCTCTTCGACCTGGATGATGACCAGCTTGCAAACCCGGATTGGTACATCCGGCGCCAGACGCCACGTTTGGGAACAGATTTTATTGCTGCCGGGCGCGGGCTGATGACCGATACAATTCGTTCGGACCTCAAAAACTTGCAGGGGTTTGAATTTGTCGAAACAGATGGAATTCATGTGGAGGGACCGCGGCTTCCTCTCCTCAGCGGTATTGTGAACCGGCAAATAAAAAAGTTGCTGGAATAATTCAAGGAAAACAAGCGCAATCCGCGTGCCGGAAAAGAGCGGCGCGCGGCAGGGGCGGCCCCGCCGGGGCCGTCCCTTTTTGCACCCTTCAGCGCACTTTACCGCGGCGGGGAAATCTGGTATACTGTAAAAAACGCGCCGTATCCCGGTACGGCCAAAGGAGGGAAAACTGCATGGGGTATCAGCAGCGCGTACAAAAGAACATCGAAGTATTTGAGGATACGCGGCAATGGTACACCGCCGACCCCGCGCTGCAGCGCGCCGTGCAGCACTCCATTGCGGGGACCGTGCTGTATGCGCCGGGGGCGCTGCGCGTGCCGCAAGCAGCGCTTGACCGGTTTTCAGCCTCCGCAGCTGTCACCGTCACCGGCGCGCGCACCTTGCAGGCGGCCGGGCGCTGGCGCGGGGCGCGGGTGGCGGTGCTGAATTTTGCCTCGGCCACCAACCCCGGCGGCGGGGTGGAACGCGGCAGCTCCGCGCAGGAGGAAAGCCTCTGCCGCTGTTCCACACTTTACCCCTGCCTGTGCACGCCGGAACTGTGGCAGGGCTATTACCAGTTTCACCGCCGCCGCGCGGACGCGCGCTATACCGATGCCTGCATCTACACGCCCGATGTGCTCGTTATCAAAACCGACGACGAAACCCCCGCCCGCCTGCCCGCCG
>CANUCM010000120.1 GCA_947856675.1 uncultured Clostridia bacterium
CTGTACGGCGTGATGAACGATGTGGAGCGGCGGCAGCTGATCGAGGCGCTGATCTCTGAAATTCAGGTTTACCCAGAACGCCAAGCCAATGGACAGTGGCTGAAATCCATCAAATTTAAGCTGCCGATCATTGAGGAAGATATGAGTATTAGTTTGGACAACGAAAAACAAGTGGAGACGGTATGTCAGTTTGACTGGAAAAGCACCTGATGGCTGTATCCATGCGAAACCGGACCCTGACGGCATTGGTTTGACTGCGGCTGAGACGAGCAGAACCGAAGCGGCAAGAAGCTTTGGAGAGCTTCATGGGACGGTTTCCCGCCCCTTTTGGGGCGAGCGCTGCATTTTTTAAAGAAAAAATGAAAAACACGGGTTGCCACGGCCGGCAGCCCGTGTTATATTTATGTTTGGCATTGGAAACTTTTATGGAAAATCAACAGTTTTGGTGCCATTTTTTGTAACCGTTCTGCAGGCGGACAGCTTGCAAAGGTGTGCCGGAAAGGTTTCGCGGGGGCCGGCCACAGGATGTCTGCGAGGGGCAGAAGGCGAAAACGGGATGGGGGTGAGCGGAAAGCGGCAAAGGGAGTTTTCCTTGTTCCAATACATTGAAAAAAGGGGATAGATACGATGAAAAAATTCTTGGGAAGCCTGGCTGCCGCGCTGATGCTGGCATCCTGCCTGACAATGCCTGTCTTTGCGGCAAACGCCGACCAGTTCTGGCAGGAAAACGCGGACAGCCTGTCATCGCAGAACATTTTCCAGTACGGCGAGCGCCCGTTCAGGGAGGGGCTCATGCCCGTGCTCGCGGGGGATCAATGGAACTACATCAACGAGCAGGGAAAGGTCGTTGATCTCAACCGCGGCCGCTTTATGTATGTGTTTGACTTTTTCGAGGGTCTGGCGGCGGTCATGGACAAGGACACGATGAAGGTGGGCTATATCGACACCACCGGCAAGCTGGTCATTCCCTGTCAGTATTACGCCTATGACTCCATGGGCGGCGTATATGTGGGATACTTCCATAATGGCAAAGCGACCGTGTTTACCAGCGGCAACTTTGCGGAAACTGCGTACGGCGGCTTTACGGTCAAGGGCGCACAGGTCGCGGAAATAAGCAAAAGCGGTGTCGGGAGCAACGCCCGCACCTGGAACACCGATGAGCTGACCGGGCTGTACCTGATAGGCGACAACGGCTATATGCCCGATGCCGAGGAGATCCCCGCGGCAGAAGAGCCGCTGACATTGCGTGTTGTGGACTACACAGGGAATGGGGCGCTTGACGATGGCGTAGGCTATCATGTGTTCAACAACGGCGCGGCGTATGCGGTACAGGCCACAAACAACACCACCGGGCCGCTGAACGAGTATTACGCGCTGGTCTCCTATACGCCGGATCAGTCGAAATCGGGAACACAGGTTTTTTTCTTTGAGATTGATCTGGGCGCCGGTGAAAGCAAGCAGTATGCGTTCAGCTCGGAGTTTTCCGGGCTGAGCCGCGGTAAATTTTTGTTTTTGTGGGTCAGATTTGACAGCAGGCAGAGCATGGAGTCGTTCCGCGGGGCGGTGCCCTTTTCCGAGCCGGACGATGACGTCAAGCGCCGTGTGGACGGCAGCCGCGCCGCAGCGTGGATGCAGCAGAACTTTGGCTTGTAAAGTGGGGAGATGAAAAAATGAAACGGTTTTTAAGTGCAGCGCTGCTTGCGGTTCTGCTCAGCACGCAGGTCATGGCATTTACCTTTGAGCAGGTTCCGGTGGAAGATTTGTTTGCGCCTGAGGTCATTGAGCGGGAGCGTGTTTCCGACTGGGCGATAGAGGAGTTCGAAAAGGCCGAGTCGCTGGGCCTTGTGCCTTTCCTCACAGACCAGCCCGCCTTTACCGGCAGCATCACCCGGGAGCAGTTCGCAGAGCTGATTGTCAATCTGGTGGAGAAGGTGCTCGGCAGGCAGCTCGATACGGCGCCGGAGGATACGTTTACGGACTCGACAAACACCGCGGTGCTGAAAGCCTGTGAAGCCGGCATCATCAACGGCGTCGGGGAGGGCCTCTTCGACCCCAAAGACATCACCAACCGTGAACAGATCGCCACCATGATTTACCGTGCTGCGCAGTACCTTGCGGAGCAGACGGGCAAAGACCTGACCCCCAATGCGGGCAGCATTGAAGTGTTTGCAGACAAGGCGGGCATTTCCGGCTGGGCGGCAGAAGGCGTCGGCAAGCTGGCGGCCAACGACATTATGAAGGGCACGTCCGCCACAACGGCATCTCCGAAGGAGGCCTGCACGGTGGAACAAAGCGTTTTGCTGATTTATCGCGTGTATCAGAAAATATAAAGTACCGGTGCAAAAAAAGAGCAGGTATTCTCACAAAGAGTACCTGCTCTTTTTCCTTTTTATATGCTGCTATTGTGAAACGGAATCAAACAGCGGCTGTTTAAGCATGCCGGAAAGCAGGTCCTTTTCGGCGCACTGCTTTACATAGACGTCAAAAAAGCAGCGGACAAGCCCGGCGAGCTGTTCAGCGGCGGAAGCGCAGGCGGTGTCTGCGGGGCAGATGAGCTGTTTGACATCCCGGCACAGGTATAAAAGGTCGGTGAAAAACGGATGAGAAACCCCTTTGACCACAGCGAGATAATCCGCCTCGCCGGGGGCGTATGCCTTTTTCGCCAGCACGGCGTTGCCTTCGCTGACCAAAAAGAGAAGGGGAACGTTTACTCGGTCACCTGGCGTTTTGCCGTAGGTTTCACCGTCCAGATTGGCAGCGGCAACTATGCGGGGATCCCGTGCGGCAAGCAGTGCGGCACAGGCGCCGAGAGCGAAAACCCAGGAACTGCACCCGGCAGAGCGGTTGATTTTCATGGCAGCACACCTCGCAAATTGATATCTAAATTAAAATTGATGTATATTATAAATTATGATATCAATAGCTTGTTTTATCAAGAAAACCTGTATCGGGCGGGGAAAATGTGTCCAGGCGACTTTTTTCGTTTGCCATCGGGCGCAAAATGCGGTACAATATAAAAAACATGCAGCCGGAGTGACACGGGCTGCGGGACGAGGAGCGTGAGCCGGGTGGTGCGGCTGCTGGAGTACGGCACGGAGCCGTTTTGCGGGCTGATGCACAGCGAAAAGCTGGGCTTTGTTCTGCTGCGCCCGGACGCGCACGGCGCGCGCTTTGAGAGCGTCAGCGGCAGCTTTCTGCAGATGACGGGGCTTTCGCTTGACGGGCTGCCGCAGGATTTTCTGGAGCTGGTCGCCGAAAACAACCGCGCCCGGCTGCGCCGGATGTTTGAGCTGCGGCCGGCGTCTGAGACGTACAGGGAAACGTTTAAGCTGCGCACGGCCAGCCGGGAGCTCTGGGTGCTGGGCAACGGCACGGTCTATGAGCGGGACGGCCAGCGCTTTGCCGCGCTGCTTCTGACCGACATCAGCGACCTCAAGCGGAACGAAAGCGAGCTGCGGCACGCGCAGGAGCGCCTGTGCTTTGGGCTGCGCGCTTCGGGCATCTGCGTGTTTGAAGTCGATATCAAGCGGCAGCTGTATACATATTTCGAAAATGCCGAGGGCATTTTCGGCGTCAGCGGGCAGAAAATCCTGCACGATGTGCAGCCGTTTTCCACGCTGCCGCCCGACGAGTACCGGGAAGCGGCGGCGCAGTACTTTTCCCACCCCGGCGACCGCGAAGCGGTGGAACATGCGTTTGCGCAGGTGCTGCGGGGCAAGCGCGCGTGCTACGAGGCGCGCATGCGGGCCGGTGAGAGCGAATATGTCTGGTGCCGCATCGAGGCGACGCCGGTTTTGGACCGCGGCGAGCCGGTGCGCATGGTGGGCGTGATATCCAACATCCACAGCCAGCGCCAGGAGCGCGAGCGGCTGACCCGGCAGGCCCGGCAGGACGCGTTTACCGGCCTGCTCAACAAAAAGGCCGCCTTTGACGCGGCCGATCGCATGCTCAGGCAGGCGCCGTATGCCAGCCACGCGCTGGTGGTGCTCGACATTGACAAGCTCAAGATAATCAACGACACCTTTGGCCATGCCGCCGGGGACGAGGTCATCCGCGCCGTGGCGCAGTCGCTGCGCGAAACCTTCCGCCAGAGCGACGCGCTGGGGCGGTTCGGCGGCGACGAGTTTGTGGTGTTTATGAACGGGATCGGCGAGCGCAGCGCCGTTTTGCGCAAGCTGGAAAAACTGATGAAAACCAAGCAGCCCTACGGCGCGCAGTGCAGTGTGGGCGTTGCGTTTTACCCGGAGCACGGCACGGGCATCCGCGAACTGTTCCGCCGGGCCGACGAAGCGCTGTACCTGTCCAAGCGGCAGCGGGACGTGTGCACCGCGCGGGATACCGTTGCGCTGTAAGGGGGGGAGCCATGGCCAGCAATACCCCTTTTGCGCAGGCGCTGCTCGCGTGGTTTGACAGCCATGCGCGCAGCATGCCGTGGCGCGGACAGACCGATCCGTACAAAATCTGGATTTCCGAGGTCATGCTCCAGCAGACCCGCGTGGAGGCGGCCCGGGAGTATTACCTGCGCTTTACGCAGGCCCTGCCCGACGTGCAGGCGCTGGCCGCCGTGCCGGAGGACAGGCTGTTTAAGCTGTGGGAGGGGCTTGGGTATTACAGCCGCGCCCGCAGCCTGAAAAAAGCCGCCGAAAGGATCGTGCGCGAGTTTGACGGCCGGCTGCCGCCCTCCGAAAAACAGCTGCGCACGCTGCCCGGCGTGGGAGAATACACGGCCGGGGCGGTGGCGTCCATCGCGTTCGGCGAGTGTGTGCCCGCGGTTGACGGCAATGTATTGCGCGTCATGACGCGCCTTTGCGCCGACGGCGGAAACACGGCGCAGGCCGCGACGCGCCGGCGCATTGCGCAGGCGGTCATGCAGCACCAGCCCGCCGACGCCCCGGGGCAGTTCAACCAGGCGCTGATGGAGCTTGGCGCGCTGGTGTGCCTGCCGCAAAACCCGCGGTGCGAAAGCTGTCCGGCGGCGGAAATGTGCCGGGCAAAGCGCGAGGGCCGGCAACATGAGCTGCCCGTCAGGCCGGAGCGCGCGCCGCGGCGCGTGGAAGCGCGCACCGTGCTTGTTGTGCGCTGCGCAGGCCGCTTTGCCGTGCGCAGGCGGGCGCCGCGGGGGCTTTTGGCCGGGCTTTGGGAGTTCCCCTCGTGCGAGGGGCACCTTTCGGAGCGGGAGGCCTGGCAGCTGGCGCAGCAGTGGGGGCTTTCGCCCGGCGCGTGCAGGCGCCTTGACGATGTACGGCATGTGTTTACCCACCGCGAGTGGGATATGCGCGGCTTTCTGCTGCGGGCAGAGCGCTGCGCCCCCGCCTTTGAATGGGCGGACGCGGCCCGCCTGCGCGGCGAGCTGGCACTGCCCGCGGCCTTTGCGCGCTTTGCCGCGCAGGCCGGGCAGATTGACGATATTTTATAAGGAGCAAAGACTATGAATGCACACAGCGCAGCGGCAGCAGTGCTTTCACTGCTGCTGTTTTTCGGGAACAGCTCGTTCGGCAGGACCTTTGGCCCCCAGGCCCAGCGGTACATCGAACAAAACACCGTGCAGATGGGCGAGACCTTTCAAAAACGGGG
>CANUCM010000121.1 GCA_947856675.1 uncultured Clostridia bacterium
ACCTCGCAGTTTGCCTTTGACGACGTTCTGGTGTTGTACCAGACCAAAAACTTTCTGCAGGATTCGTCGGTTGTGCTGGTGTCAAAATAAAAAAAGGCGCCCCCCGGCCATTCGGGGGGCATTTTTTTACGCTTCGGGGGCGAGGGCGGGCACGTTTTGCTGCATGAAGCGGCCCAAAAAGCCTGAGAAGATGTGCGCGCCGCCCTCGTTTAAGTGCCCTGCGTCAAAATAGTCGCGCATGGGGTCAAGGCCGCAGGCCTCGGCCTGCGCGCTGAGGTCAAAGTACAAAACGCCGGGGGTGTCTTCCATGTCGCGGGCGATGCGCGCATACCACTCCTGCGGCAGGCGGCTGTAGGTCGGGTGAAACAGCACGACGGGCGTGATGCCGCGCTCTTGGCACAGCGCTGCGGTTTTGCGCAGCCAGCCGAGGTTTTCAAGGTAGACCTGCCCGCTCTGCGTCTCGCGCTCAAAGGGGGCCTTGTCCATGTTTTCGGCAGTGCCCTGCACGGCGGTAAAGCCGCGGCGCTCGTCGGGCTGCGCGGGCGCAAGGGCGCGCAGCGCCTCCTCGGCGGTTATTTCCGTCCAGCGGTCGTGGTAAAAATAAAGGTCAAACAAAATGCCGGTGCGCAGGCCCGGCTCGGCCGCGGTCAAAGCGGCGCCCAGCCGGTTTACGCCCATGGGCATGTAGGCCAGGTTGACCTGGGTAAAGCCCTGAAAGCGCGCAAAGTGCAGCGCCGAGGCCTCGATGAACACGGCGCGGGGGCTTTGGGTTTCAAGGCACTGGCGCAGGTACCAGTAAGTGATGCTCATGGTCTGCTCGGGCCCGGCCATGCAGTAGCCCGAAAGCCCGGTTTCCTGCTCAATGACGGCCGGGCTGACGTCGCAGTAGGCGTAGGAGCTGCCGAGGTAGAGATAGTCCATGCTGTCCTCCGGCTCGGCCAGAAAGGCGCGCCACACGGCGCCGTATTCCGTGCGCTCGGGCTTGAGCATGCGCGAGGCGCAGCCCAAAAGCGCGCCCGCGGCCAGCACAAACAAAAGCGCCCACAAAAGCTCTTTGAAAACAATACGCTTGCGCTTCACAGGCCCTGCCCCTCCTTAAAACTTAAAATAGATAAAGTCCTGCGCGTCGTAGCCGGTGCCGTAAACGCCGAAGACAAACACGGCCAAAAGCAGCGTAAGCGCGGCGCCCCAGCGCGCCGGGCGGGGCGCGCGGGCCAGGCGCGCGGGCACGTCAAAGCGCAGCGACAGAAGGTCGAGCGCAAGGCAAAGGGCAATAAACACCGCGGCGGCCCAAAGCTCCGCGGGGTTTTTAAACAGCACAGAGCCCTGCATGCCCGCCCTTTGCGGCGACATGGCGCAAAAAACCGCCAGGGCGGCGCGCAGCGACCCGGCCTTGAAAAAGACCCAGGCGGCGGTGGCAAGCGCGAAGGTGCACGCAGTCTGCCAAAGCGCGCACAGCCGGCCGTCCTCACGCAGGCCGATGCACCGGCGCAGTCGCGAGCGCGCGCCGGCGGTCACAGAGCCCAGCACCTGGTACAGGCCGTTGAGCAGCCCCCACACGACAAAGGACAGCGCCGCGCCGTGCCACAGGCCGCTGACGGCAAAGACAATGAGCACGTTGATGTTGCGGCGCGTGCTGCCGCGGCGGCTGCCGCCGAGGGGGATGTACAGGTAGTCGCGGAACCACGTGCTCAGCGAAATGTGCCACCGGCGCCAGAACTCCTGCACCGAGCGCGAAAAATACGGGGTGCGGAAGTTGCGGATGAGCGAAAAGCCCAAAACCTCGGCGCAGCCGCAGGCCATTTCGGAATAGGCGAAAAAGTCAAAGTAGATTTGCAGCGAGAAAAAGACGGCCGCGGCCAGAACGCGCCCGGGCGAATAGGCCGCGGGGTCTGAAAAGACGGCGGCGGTGACGGCGCCCAGGCGGTCGGCGGCGCACAGCTTGAGAAAAGCGCCCAGCATAAAGCGAAAGGCGCCGCGCCGCGCGTTTTCAAGCGAAAAGGCCGTGCCTTTTTGAAACTGGGGCAAAAGCTGGGTGCTGCGCGGGATGGGCCCCGACAAAAGCGAGGGGAAAAACGAGATAAACAGCGCGCAGCGCACAAAGCTGTGCTCGGCGGGCACGGTGCGGCGGTAGACGTCGACGAGGTAGCCCATGGCGGCAAACAGGTAAAAGGAAATGCCCAGGGGCAAAAGCAGCGAAAGCGCCGGGTCAGAAAAGGCAAGGCCGGCCGCACGCAGCACGCGGGAGGCGAGCGACAGGGCAAAGCCGAGGTATTTAAAGACAAACAACAGGCCGATGTGCGCCCCCAGGGCCAAAGCCAGCACAAGGCGCGAGGGCTTTTTTTCAAGGCGCAGGGCGGCAAAGTAGGTAAAAACGCAGGCAAAGAGCAAAAAGCCGAAGGTTTTTACCCCCGCGCACAGGTAAAAGAAAAAGCTGCACGCAAGGAGCCATGCATTTTTATACCGCGCGGGCAGGCAGAAATAAAAAAGGGCCGCGACGGGAAAAAAGGCCAAAAAGCCGGGCGAAAGAAAGCTCACAGGTGTCCCCCTCCCCTGCCCTTACGGATTTTTTCCGGCAAAGCGCTGCCAGGCTTCGGGGCAGTCGCCGCAGGCGGCCTGCTTTCCGCAGCGCACGATGGGGGTGCGGATCAGCCCGGGGTCGGACAGAAGGTGCTCGATTTTGTCCTCCTCAAGCGCCAGGGCGCGGAAGAGGGGGGCGTTTTTGGCGCGCGGGTCGAGCAGGGCGTCCACCCCGCCCAGCGCCTGGATGACCGAGCGCAGCTCGCCGGGGCTGAACATGCGCTGGGCAAGGTCGATGCGCTGGAAAGGGATGCCGCGCTCTTTAAACCAGCGTTCGGCTTTTTTGGTGTCAAAGCACTTATTCTTTCCGAAGATCTGAATGGCCATTGTCAGGCTTCTCCTTTCTGCGGGGCATGGGCAGCTCCATAACGGCCATGGCGCCGAGGAGCAGAAGGGCGCCGGCGTAGCCGCGTGCGGTGAGGCGCTCGCCGGCGATGAAAAAGGCGGCGATGCCGGCAAAGACCGGCTCGAGGGCAAAAATGACGCCGACGTGGGCCGAGGTGGTGTATTGCTGGGCGATGGGCTGGGCGACAAAGGCGATGCCGGTGCAGAAAACGGCGAGGAACAACAGCGCGCCCCACATCGAAGGGCTTTGCGGCAGGGCGAGCGGGCGTTCAAACAAAAGGGCGAACACAAGGTTGATGACCCCCGCGACGAGCAGGTGCACGACGCCCAGCTGGAACGGGTCGACGCGCGGGCGCTTGACGGCGCGCTCGGTCAAAAGCAGGTCGCCGGTGTAAAACGCCGCGCAGCCGAAGCTCAAAAGGTCGCCGGCGCGCAGGCGCAGCGATTCGGTCAGCGTCATGAGGCACACGCCCGAAAAGGCCAGCGCCAGCACGAGCAAAAGCCGGCGCGTGGGGCGGCTGCGGTAAATGACAAGGCCCGCGACCGGCGTGAGCACGACGGGCAGGGCGCACAAAAAGGCGGCGTTTGACATGCTGGTGTACAAAAGCCCCTCGCTGACGCAGACATAGGCCATGGCGAGCAGCGCGCCGACGCCCAGGGCGTAGCGGCGCGTTTCACGCGTCATGCCGCGCAGGCGGGGCAGGCTAAAAGCGGCAATGCCCAGCGCGGCGATGAGAAAGCGCAGGGCGTTGACGGTCAAAGGCCCCATGACGCTCATGCAGTAGTCGACGAGCAGGTAGGAAACGCCCCACGACAGCGTAACCAGCAGCAAAACGGCGTCGGCCTTGAGCTGTTTTGACAAAGGCATGCACCTCCTTTCAGGCAAAGGCCGCGGATACCAGACGGTGTCCGCGGCCAGGAAAAAGACAAAAAGGCTGCCGGCGGGGGTTACACAATGATTTCGCCGTAGACCTCGCCGGAGATACCGGCGGCGTTGGCCTCGTCGGTATCGATGTGCATGCTGGTGATAAAGTTGTCGGAAACGCGCACGAACACATCGCCGAAGACAAGCGAGCGGCCGCAGGTGTCGACCTTGACCGAAACGACCTGCTTGTCCGCAAGGCCGAAGGCGCGGGCGTCCTCGGTGCTGACGTGGATGTGGCGCTTGGCGGCGATGACGCCCTGCTCGAGGGTGATTTCGCCGCAGGGCCCGACCAGCTTGCAGCCGCCGCTGCCGGCGATGTCGCCGCTTTCGCGCACGGGCGCGGTCACGCCGATGGAGCGGGCGTCGGTCAGCGAAAGCTCAACCTGGGTGGCCGAGCGCTCGGGGCCGAGCACGCTGACGCCGGGGAAAGCGCTCTTTGAGCCCTCGACGCGCACCTTTTCCGAGCAGGCAAACTGCCCGGGCTGCGACAGCTGCTTTTTGACGGTCAGCTGATAGCCCTTGCCGAACAGGATGTCGACGTGCTCGCGGGTCAGATGAATGTGGCGGGCGGAAACTTCGATGAGAACTTTATTCATTGGTATCCCCTCCGGAATCAATCAGTATACTTAAGGATACCACAATCGCGCCAAAGAAACAAGAGGTGCAAAAGTGCGCGCACCCCCCTTTTCTTTGCGCGGCGGTTGGGGTACAATAAAAAGCAGACTGCAGGAAAGGGAGCGGGAGAAAGTGGGGGTCAAACCTTTGCGCACGACGCGGGCCGTCGTGGATCTCGGCGCGCTGGAAAACAACGTCCGGCGCGTGCGCGCGCAGGCGGAAACGGAAATCATGGCCGTTATCAAGGCCGACGCTTACGGCCACGGCGCCTGCGCGATGAAAGACGCGCTGCAGGAGCTGGGCGTCGGGCGCTTTGCCGTGGCCGCGCTCAATGAGGCCTTTGAGCTTTTGCGGCAGGGCCCCGGGCGCGTCATGATTCTGGGCTATACGCCCGACTCGCTTTTGAGCGAGGCGGCGGACATGGGCGCCGAGCTGACGGTGTGCTCGCTGCACCAGGCAGAGCTTTTGTCGGGCGCGGGGCGCCGGGCGCGCGTTCACATCAAGGTGGACAGCGGCATGCACCGCCTGGGCTTTTCGCCGGACGAGGACTCGCTTGCGCAGGCCGCGGGCATTTTTGCGCTGCCGGGCATCGAGGTCGGGAGCGTTTACACCCACCTGGCGCTTAAGGACCGCGAAAGCGACGAGCGGCAGTTTGCCGTCTTTTCGGAGTTTTGCAGCCGGCTTTTTGAGCGCACGGGACGTTCAGTGCCGCGCCACGTGTGCGACGGGCTGGGCATGTGCCGTTATCCGCACATGCGCCTTGACATGGTGCGCCCGGGCGGGGCGCTGTACGGCTTCGGCGAGGTTTCGGGGCTGCGCCCGGTCATGACGCTGCGTTCGCAGGTGGCGTGCGTGCACACCGTGCCGGCCGGCGAGGGCGTCGGCTACGACCTTTTGGACCCCGCACCCCATGCGCGGCGCATTGCAACGCTGCCCTTCGGCTATTCCGACGGCGTGCCGCGCAGCTTAAGCTGCGGCGCGGGGCACGTTGTGATACGCGGGCAGAAAGCGCCCTTTGCGGGGCTTTTGTGCATGGATATGTGCATGGCGGACGTCACCGGCATCGGGGGCGTGCGCGAGGGCGACGAGGTGTTTGTCATCGGCGGGCATGAAAACGCCATGACCTTTCCGGGCATTGCCGCGCAGTGCGGCTTAAACCGCAACGGCGTGCAGAGCGGCATAGCCCGGCGGGTGCCGAGGGTTTATATGAAGGGAAACGAGGTATGGCGCGTGCGCGGGCTTGTGTGACGCGCGCCGGACGGGCAAAGGAGGAAGTATGAAAAAACGTCAGACTGCCGCGGCGGTCGATATGACATCGGGCAGCCCCATGCGCCACATTGCGGTGTTTGCGCTGCCGCTGCTTGCGGGCAACGTTCTGCAGCAGCTGTACAAC
>CANUCM010000122.1 GCA_947856675.1 uncultured Clostridia bacterium
CGAACCGTCGACCTCTAGCGTGACAGGCTAGCGTTCTAACCAACTGAACTACACGGCCACGAGGGAGACGTGCCCCCCGATCTATCAAAAGCCTCGTACGAGGGGGTGTACAGTGGCAGGGGCAGAAGGAATCGAACCCTCGGCACGTGGTTTTGGAGACCACTGCTCTACCGGCTGAGCTATACCCCTGTATGGCGCCTGCTTATTATACAACATAAAAAGCTTATTTGTAAAGTCCCCAAATGAAAAAAATTGCACAACTTTATTTTGCGCATTTTGGCAGCTTGTACAAAACAGCGGCTCTCCGCAATACGCAGCCTTACAGAGAGCCACTGTCGGGCACGCTTTTCATCAGGGGTCAGTCGGCGAAATCTTCGTCCTCGGAGTCCTCTTTGCAGAAGGGGCAGTAACGCGGATTGACCTTGAAGAAGTAAAAGACAAACACGAGCAGGGCCGATACGGCAGACAGAGCCGCAAGCCAGCCAAGCAGCTTTTTCATGACAAATCTCCTTCCGTCAAATGATAATTTAGTATAACACATCCGAAGAAAAATAGCAAAGCATTTTCAGGAAAATTCGCCACTGTTTACACAGTTTTAATCTTGCCGTTCGTCGCCCCAGAAAAACAGCGCTACCGTACCCGGACCGGTATGGCTGCCGATGACCGTGCCGATGTAGTTGATTTCGACCTTTCCATCAAGCTTTTTAAAGCGCTGTTCGACCAGGTCTGCCACGGCGCGGGCGTCATCCATGCAGGCTGACTGTGAAATGTAGCACTTGCCGGAATAGTCAAGTCCGCCCTGTGCATGCTTTTCCATGCGGTTGACAATCTCTTCAATAACGCGTTTTTTGGTGCGGATTTTAGCGCGGGGGATAAGCCGGCCCAGATTGTCCATGTTGAGCAGGGGGCAGATCCCCAGCATGGTGCCGACCAGCCCTGACGTTTTTGAAATGCGGCCACCCTTGATATAAAAGGTCAGGTCAGTGGAAAAGAACCAGTGGTGCAGCTTAAGACGGTTGGCGATCGCCCATTTGTAAAGCTCGTCAATCGACAGGCCGCTGTCGCGCAGATCGGCCAGCCTGTCGAGAAACAGCCCATAACCCGAGGATGCGCCGAGGGAGTCTACAATGTGGATTTTGCGGTCAGGATATTTGGGACGAAGGCGCTCGGCAGCCATGCAGGCGGCGCCGTTTGCACCCGAAATGCCGGAAGAAAGTGTGATGTGGATGATATCCTTGCCTGCGTCGAGAAACGGGGTAAAGTAGGCGATATATTCTTCGGTATTGATCTGGGATGTCTTGGTATCTGCGCCGTCGGTCATCGCCTTATAGAAATCTTCAAAGGCGATGGACTTGCCCAGATCGTCCTCGTATTGCCTGCCGTCGAGCAGAAAGTGAAAGCAAATGTAATGAATGTCGCGGGCAGCGAAGTGCTCTGCCGACAAATCGGCTGTTGAACAGCCGCTGAGGATGTAGTCAGCCATGGTACATTTCTCCTTATCTAGATTTATGGGAACAGCGCGCGCAGACCGGATGCCTTGCGCAGCACCAATAAGAATTCACTATATTATATATCAAAAACAAATGTACAAGTCAATGCACTAGGCGAAAGTTCGGGTAATTTTGCCGATTTTTTATCTGCGCCTCTTTACAAATCGTCCTGTATTTGGTATGATATTCCCGGTATAAGGGGAGTAATCGGCGCCGCACCTGCGGCGTGACCGGAGCGACAATTACGGCGGTCGGCCTGTGTGTGCGGCGGCCCGCGCTGGTCTTGAACGATCAGACTTTAGACCTTGTTGTGAAGAGGTTCGCAGCGGGGTCTTTTGTTGTGGCATATCAGATAAGGGGGAACTTTGCGTGCAATTTATCAATGAGCTGTTTGGCAATGTGCTCAATTTCACATGGCAGGAAGTGGTCATGATTGCCATTGGCGCCATTCTGATTACACTGGCCATCAAACGTGAAATGGAGCCGACGCTGCTGCTGCCCATGGGCTTTGGCGCTATTCTGGTCAACCTGCCTTTTGTCAATACCGAGGCGGTCGAGACGCTGTTCAACGCCGGTATCGCCAGCGAGCTCTTTCCGCTGCTGCTTTTCATCGGCATCGGCGCCATGATTGACTTTGGCCCGCTGCTTTCCAACCCCAAAATGCTGCTTTTTGGCGCTGCGGCCCAGTTCGGCATTTTCTTTACGCTGGCAGTCGCCATGCTGTTCGGCTTCGGACTGATTGATGCCGCCGCTATCTCCATCATCGGCGCGGCCGACGGCCCGACATCCATTTATGTAGCCAACTATTTCGGTTCGCAGTACCAGGGCGCCATCATGGTGGCCGCCTACTCGTACATGGCGCTGGTTCCCATTGTGCAGCCGCCGGTCATTCGTGCTATCACGACGCACAAAGAGCGGCTGATTCGCATGCCCTACAGCCCCCACAGCGTATCCAAGACGACCAAGATCGTTTTCCCCATTTTCGTCACCATCGTCGCCGGCACCATCGCGCCCAAGTCAGCTGAGCTCATCGGCTTTCTGATGTTCGGCAACCTGATTCGCGAATGCGGCGTGCTTGACAGCCTGTCGCAGAGTGCACAGAAGGAGCTGGCGAATCTTATTACCCTGGTGCTGGGCATTTCGGTTGCCTTTAAAATGCAGGCCGACCTGTTTGTCACTGTCGAGACGCTGGTCATCATCGCGCTCGGGCTTGTGGCCTTTGTTTTTGATACAGTGGGCGGTGTGTTCTTCGCCAAGTTCCTCAACCTGTTCAGCAAAAACAAGATCAATCCCATGATCGGCGCGGCCGGCATTTCTGCTTTCCCCATGGCATCGCGCGTGGTGCACAAAATGGGACGTGAAGAGGATTCGGAAAACTTCCTGCTCATGCATGCGGCGGGCGCCAATGTCGGCGGTCAGATTGCTTCGGTCATTGCCGGCGGCCTGATTATCACCCTGGTTGAAAATTTGCTGTAAGGAGGGCGCTTTATGTTCAGCTTTTCGTGGAACCCTGAAATGTTTGCCGTTTCGCTGCCCATCATGGCCAAAGGTATGGTTGGCATTTTCGCCGTCATCTGTGCCATTTGGGGCTTTGCCGCCCTGCTCAACCGAGTGACAGGCAGGCACGGCGCGGACGACGCTGACAACTGAGTTGCTGTGTAAAAAGCAGGCTTTGGCCTGCTTTTTTGCTGCGTACCGGCGGGGCCCGGTCGGGGGGCGGCGGTGCGTAGGCCCGAAAGAGCTGATGCAGGCTATTGAATTGTTCTATATTGTTAAAAGAATCGTCTGTTTCACTTGGGTTTTGGCACCATTTATCACAAATCGGACTGCAAAATCGGCACGCAAAAAGGCAAAATGACAAAACTTTAACGCGAGGCAAAAAAACTCTTTACAAAACGGAAAATTGCACATATAATGTTATTGAAATGAATATGCGGAATGATGTTTCCCGGGAGAGTGCCCCCCAAAAGGGGCCGCCGAAGATGCAAGTCGAGCGCAAACAGGTCTTGCGTGAGGATGAAACTTTCAGGCAAAAGGACCGGATGCTGACCGC
>CANUCM010000123.1 GCA_947856675.1 uncultured Clostridia bacterium
GATCCAGAGTCAGTCGTGCTACCATTACACAACACCGCAACGTGCTTTATTATTATATCTGTATGCCGGGGGCTTGTCAAGGAATTTTTTCGCTTTTTGCGCAAAATAAAAACCGCCCTTTCAAACGATGGGAAAACGTACTATAATATAATAAATAAATATAACCCTTTTGCGGGAGGACAAGCCATGAAGCTGATGGTGCTGGACGGAAACAGCCTGATAAACCGCGCTTTTTACGCAGTGCGCATGCTGACGGCGCCCGACGGGACGCCGACGGGGGCGGTATACGGGTTTCTCAATATTCTTTTTAAACTCATCGAGGAGGAGCGGCCCGAGGCGCTGTGCGTGGCCTTTGACGTCAAGGGCCCGACGTTCCGGCACGAGCAGTACGAGGGCTATAAGGCGCAGCGCAAGGGCATGCCGGAAGAGCTTGCGGTGCAGATGCCCATACTGAAGGAAGTGCTCGACGCCATGCGCATTGCCCGCTGTGAGTGCAGCGGCTGGGAAGCCGACGATCTCCTGGGCACGATGTCGGTGCGTGCCAGCGCCCAGGGATGGGAAACGGTCCTTGTGACCGGCGACCGCGACAGCCTGCAGCTCATCACCGACACGGTGCGCGTGCGGCTTGTAACGACGCGCATGGGCCAGACGGGCAGCGAAAACATGACGCCCGATACTTTTTTTGAAAAATACGGCTTTGAACCCCGCAAAATCATCGACCTCAAAGCGCTGATGGGCGATGCATCCGACAACATCCCCGGCGTGCCGGGCGTGGGCGAAAAAACCGCGCTCGACCTGGTGCGCCGCGGCGGCACGCTGGAGGAAATTTACCAAAACCTCGACGGGCTGGGGCTGAAGCCCGGAGTGCTGCGCAAGCTGACCGAAGGGCGGGAGCTGGCGTGCATGTCAAAGGAGCTGGCCACCATCCGCTGCGACGCGCCCATTGATTTTACTCCCGGGGACGCCCTGGTGCAGCCGCCCGACGGGCCGCGGCTGTATTCGCTGTTTTGCGCGCTGGGGTTTCAGAAGCTCATCGAGCGCCTGGGGCTTTCGGCGCAGACCGGCGCGGCGCAGCCGGCCGCTGCCGCGCCTTGCGAGCGCGTGCGCGTCTGCCGGCCGGAGCAGCTTGACGCGCTGCGGCAGGAGCTTGACGGAAAGCCGCTTGCGGCGCTGGCCGTACTGCCGGGGCTTTCGGGCGTCGGCGTGTGCATAAAAGACCGGTGCTTTGCCGTGTTGGAGCAGGATAACCCATCGTATGCGCCTTTTTTGGCGCAGCTGTTTGGCGAAAAAACCCCCAAAGCGGTGCACGACAGCAAGTCGCTGGATTCTGCCCTGTGCGTCCGCGGAGCGGAGCTGGGCGGCGTTGTGCACGACACGGCGCTGGCGGCCTATCTGCTCGAGCAGGGGTCGGGGGCGCCGCTTGAAAAGCTGTCGCTTTCGGTTTTGGGGCGCGAGCTTGCGCCGCTGCCGGACGGAGAAGAGCCCGGGGCGCTTTGCGATGCGCTGTGCGCGCACGCGGAGACGGTGTACGGGCTGTACGAAAAGCAAAAGCCCCGGCTGGAAGAGCTGGGGATGACGTCGCTTCTGCGCGACATCGAGATTCCGCTTTCGCCGGTTCTGGCGCGCATGGAGCGCGAGGGTATGGCGCTCGACCGCGGCCGGCTGGACGCCTTCGGGCAGCAGCTGAGCGCGCGCATTTCCGAGCTGGAGGAGAGCGTTTACGCCCATGCCGGCGAGCGTTTCAACATCGGTTCTCCCCGGCAGCTGGGTGTGATCCTGTTTGAAAAGCTGGGGCTCAAGGCGATAAAAAAGACCAAAACGGGCTATTCCACCGACGCCGAAGTGCTGGAAAAGCTGCGCCTGAAACACCCCATTGTCCCCGAGATTCTGGAATACCGCATGCTGGCCAAGCTCAAGAGCACCTATGTCGACGGGCTGATGAAGGTCGTCGGGCCCGACGGGCGGGTGCACACAAACTTCCAGCAGACCGTGACCAGTACCGGCCGGCTCAGCTCGACCGATCCCAATTTGCAGAACATCCCCGTGCGCAGCGAGCTGGGCGGCGAAGTGCGCAGGTGCTTTGTCCCGCGGGAAGGCTGGGTGTATGTCGATGCCGACTATTCGCAAATTGAGCTGCGCATCCTGGCGCACATCGCAAATGACCGGCACATGCTGGAAGCCTTTGAAAAGGGTGAGGACATCCATACCGTGACGGCGGCGCAGGTGTTCGGCGTGCCGCCCTCGGAGGTGACGCCGCTCATGCGCCGCAGGGCCAAGGCGGTCAACTTCGGCATTGTTTACGGCATATCGGCCTTTTCGCTGGCCGACGACATCGGCGTCAGCCGCGCCGAGGCGCAGAGCTATATTGACGCGTACCTGCAAAGCTACAGCGGCGTGCGCCAGTATATGGAGGACATCCGCAAAAAAGCCTATGAGGACGGCTTTGTCGCAACGCTGTACGGCAGGCGGCGGGCGCTGCCCGAGCTCAGCTCGGGAAACTTCAACCAGCGCTCCTTCGGCGAGCGCGTGGCGCTCAACATGCCCATTCAGGGCACGGCGGCCGACATTATGAAAATCGCGATGATCGCCGTCGACGCGCGTCTGCGGCGTGAGTCGCTGCGGGCACGGCTGGTGCTGCAGGTGCACGACGAGCTGATGGTGGAAGCGCCCCGGGAGGAGCTTGAGACGGTGCAGGCCATTCTGCAGCAGGAAATGGAAGGCGCGGCCAGCCTGCGCGTGCGTCTTGCGGCCGAGGCTTCGTGGGGGGAAAACTGGTATGACGCAAAACGCTGAGCGGCGGATTGTACCGCTGCAGCCGCGCCACATTGCGCAGGTGGCGGACATAGAGCGGCGCGTGTTCTCCGACCCGTGGAGCGAAAGCATGCTGCGCGCAGAGCTTGAAAACCCGCTGGCGCGCTGGTTTGTGCTGGAAAGCGGCGGCCGGGTATGCGGGTATGTGTCGACCCTGGACATCTGCGGCGAGGTGCACGTCACCAACGTGGCGGTACTGCCTGAACATCGCCGGCGCGGGATCGCGCGGGAGCTTTTGCGCTGCGCGGTGGATTTTGCGCGCAGCACCGGCGCTTTCAGCATGACGCTCGAGGTGCGCCGCAGCAACGCGCCGGCCATTGCGCTGTACCGCGGCTTCGGGTTTGAGCCGGTGGGGCTGCGCCCTCGCTATTACGAAAATCCGCGCGAGGATGCGCTTTTGATGACACTGATTTTACGGGAGGACCCTTTATGCTGATACTGGCCATTGAAAGCTCGTGCGACGAAACGGCGGCAGCCGTCAGCCGCAACGGGCGGGAAATCCTGGCCGACGTTGTGTACTCGCAGGCCGAAATGCACGCGCTGTACGGCGGCGTGGTGCCCGAGATCGCTTCGCGGCAGCACGCGGAAAAAGTGTCGCTTGTGGCGGAGCAGGCGCTGCGCCGTGCGGGCGTGCGGCCGCAGCAGCTGGACGCGGTGGCGGCGACGTGCGCGCCCGGGCTCATCGGCGCGCTTTTGGTGGGCGCCAACTTTGCCAAGGCCTGCGCGCTGGCGCTGGACGTGCCCTTTATCCCCGTGCACCACATCCGCGGGCATGTCGCCGCGTGCTATGTGGCGTTTCCCCGGCTTGAGCCGCCCTTTACGGCGCTGGTGGCGTCGGGCGGGCACACGGTTATTCTCGATGTCGGGGACTACACGCGCATGACGGTGCTGGGCGCTTCGCGCGACGACGCGGCGGGCGAGGCCTTTGACAAAATCGCGCGCGTTTTGTCGCTGCCCTATCCGGGCGGCGCGGCGATGGACCGCCTTGCCCGGCAGGGCGACGCGCAAAAATACCGGCTGCCCCATGCGCAGGTGCAGGGCGCGCCGTTTGACTTCAGCTTTTCCGGGCTGAAAACGGCGGCGGTCAACCTGGCGCACAACGCTTCTCAGAAGGGTGAGAGCGTCGACGGCCCCGCGCTGGCCGCCGGCGTGTGCCGCGCCGTGGCCGAAAGCATCGCGCCGCGCGTGGTGCAGGCCGCACTGCACTGCTCCCGCCGGGCCGTGGTGGCGGCGGGCGGCGTCGCGGCCAATTCCGTGCTGCGCCGCAGCCTTGAGCAGCAGTGCTCCGCCGCAGGCCTTGCGCTGTACCTGCCGCCGCTGCACCTGTGCGGCGACAACGGCTCGATGATCGCCGCGCAGGCCTATTACGAGTACCTCGCGGGCAACACCGGCACCAGCGCGCAAAACTGCTACGCGACCATGAAGGCCAGCGAGTGCGTGGCGAAAGCGCAGTGAAATTGTAATAAAATGGCTACAACAAATTGTAAATACGTCGTAAAATCAAGCATTATGTAAACTGAAAACCTGTCGATAAAAAAAGGATTTTCGCGATAGCGGAATTGGAAGTTTTTATCATTTTTTTCGCAAAGCGCTGGGGCGCAGGCATTGCGGGGCTGTGGACAAACCTGTGGAAAATGTGGATAACTTTTTGTAATGCCGGAGCGATAAAACTTTTATGTCACTGGGGCGGGGTTTGCACCGCGCCGGGACAGCAAAAAATACGCCCGCAGGCGGGGCTTTGCGGCCCGGGCAAAAATATTTTTCAAAATGCTTGAAAAATGCGAAACTGTTATATACAATGGTATGTCGGGAGGGGATCCGGTTGGAAAAAAAGATCTCATCGGCTGTCATCCGGCGTATGCCGAGGTACTACAGACAGCTGACCGAACTGGACAAAGAAGGCGTCGAGCGCATCTCGTCGGAGATGCTGGCTTCCCGGATGGGGCTGACGGCGTCGCAGGTGCGGCAGGATTTCAACTGCTTCGGCGGATTTGGGCAGCAGGGCTACGGCTACAATGTGCAGACGCTGCGCAAATCCATCGGCGTGATTTTACATATCGACAAGGGGCACACGGCGGTTCTGATCGGCGTGGGCAACCTGGGCCGGGCGCTTTTGCGCAACTTTCATTTTTCCAAATACGGCTTTGAGGTCACGGGCGCGTTTGACCCCTCCCCGGCGCAGATCGGCCGTGTCATCGGTGAGGTAAAAGTGCGCCCGCTGGACGAGCTGGAGGAGTTCGTGCGCCAGAAGCGGCCGGACATCGCCATTCTGACCGTCCCGGGCGGCGCCGCGCGGGAAACGGCGCAGCAGCTTGTCAGCTGGGGCGTGCGCGGCATCTGGAACTTTACCAACATTGACCTGCACCTCGAGCTCGACGACGTGCCGGTTGAAAATGTACATTTTTCCGAGAGCCTGATGGTTCTTTCGTATCGTTTGTGACTTTTCATTTTAAAGCAAGCGTGCTATAATAATAGGAAACGAGTGCACGGGATATCCGCGCCCCTATAAAGGAGGAAAAATATATGAACCTGAGCACGAAAGGCATTCCCAAAAAAGGCCTCCCCGAGGGCTTTGTGTACATCGATGAGCTCATTCCCGACTGCATCATCGACGCCAAGTACGCCGGCACCGACAACTTTATGGGCCGTCCTGCGGAAGGCTACAACCAGCCGCTGGTCGTCATGACCACACAGGCCGCCGAAGGCTGTGTCAAAGCCGCTGAGATCCTGCGCAAGCAGGGCTATGTTATGAAGTTTTATGATGCGTTCCGCCCGCAGCGCGCGGTCAATGACTTTATCCGCTGGGGCGACGACGTGGAAGACCAGCGCCGCAAGCCGGTGCACTACCCCAACGTGGAAAAGGCCGCCATGTTTGATCTGGGCTACATTTCCCGCCGTTCGGGCCACTCCCGCGGCAGCTCGGTCGACCTCACCATCGTCGACATGAAGACCCATCAGGAGCTTGACATGGCCAGCATCTTTGACTTTATGGATGTGCGCTCCCATCCGGGCGCAGCCGGCCTGACCCCCCAGCAGGAGAAAAACCGTAAAATCCTGTCGGACGCCATGTGCGCCTGCGGCTTTGTGCCGTACGAGTGCGAGTGGTGGCACTTCAACCTTGCGGTAGAACCCTATCCCGATACCTATTTTGACTTCCCCATCGAATAATTGAACCGGAGAAGAGAAAAGGCCCGCGCCGCCGTGCGCGGGCTTTTTTGTTTGCTTTTTGGGGCCGGGACAGATATAATTACACCATGAACAGGATATGGAGGTGCTTTTATGAAACGCAGGCGAATGCTCGGATTTGTGCTGGCGCTGTGTATTGCGGCGTCGGCTCTGGCGCTGCCCGTGTCGGCGGCGTATAAGGATACCGCGGGGCACTGGGCGGAAACATACATCGAAGACGTCAGCGCCCGGGGCGTGTTCAAAGGATATGAGGACGGAACGTTCCGTCCGTACAACAACCTGACGGCGGCCGAGGCGCTGGTCGTGTGCGGCCGCGTGTGCGGCGCTTCGGAAGCGGCGGCCGCGTCGTGCACGGCGCGGTGGGAAGACACGCTGGACGCCGTTTTGGGCACGGCTTACCCGTGGGCGCGCATGGAGCTTGCCGTTTGCCTTGAAGCAGGCATTTTAACGGTCGATGAGCTTAAAACATTACACAGTGCAGGCGCGCTGGGCAAGGAAATGAAAAAGGAAGACCTTTCGATGTACTTTGTGCGGGCGATGGGCCTTTCCGAAATGGCGTCCGGCCTGAGCGCGAGCGAAACGCAGCTGGGCTTTTCTGACGCGGCGGACATTTCCGAAAGCCGCAGGCCGTATGTGTATCTGCTCAAGCAGTACGGCATTGTCGAGGGCGACACGAAAAACAACTTCTCGCCGGCGCTTGCGGTCAACCGCGCTGTGGTGGCGACCATGCTGTCGCGTGTGCTGGACTTTGTGAGCCGCGAACAGGTCAGCATTGAGCTGCCCGCGGCCACGACCTATTCGTGGACGGCCGGGACGGTGTCCGGCGTGTCGTCGGGCACGGGCGGCGCGGTGGTGCTGACGCTGCGCAGCAGCCTGTCGGGCGAACACACCGTGACGCTGGCGGACAACGCCGCCGTGTACCGCTACAATATGAAGACCGATACCTCGGCGCTGCAGACCGGTCTGTACGCCAGCGCGGCGCTGGACAGCACGGGCAAAGCGGCGGCGGTGCGGCTGTACGGCGGGGTGAGCACGGTCGGCGCATCGGTTTCGGGGTATACGGAAAACTCGGTGACCGTTTTGATGGGCACAGTGTCCAAAACGCTGCCCGTGACCCGCCTGACGGAGGTCAGGGCAGGGCGGAGCACCGGCGACTGGAGCGTGATTGATCCGCAGGGCGGATACACGGCGGCGCAGTGCACGCTGGATGCTTCGGGCCGGCTGCTGGCGCTCAGCCTGAGCGGCGGCACATATGAGGAGCAGGGCCTGCTGGAGGGCGTGGAAACCTCGGGCGGGACTGTGACCCTTTCCCTGACCGGCGTCGACGGCGTGACGCGCAGGGTGCCTTTGGCATCGGGCGCCTCGGTGAGCGTCAACGGCGTGGCGGCGGCCGTCAGCAGCAGCCATGCGGGCAGCTGGACCGTGCTGCGCGTGTCCGACGATACGGGCGAGGCCGTGTCGGCGGCGCTGGACAGCGTGACGCAGTATGTGCAGGGCAGTGTCCGCAGCATTACGCTGTCCAAAACCCCGAACCTTTTGGGGATTATGAATCTCACAACGGAAAAATCGGTCAGCTACAGCGTCAGCCCGGCGGCGCGGGTGACCTATGCGGGGCAGGAGATCCCGTTTAAGGAGATGCAGCTGAACTGGTTCGTCACGGCAAAGCTCGACGCCCAGGGCGCTCTGACCGAAATTACGGCAAACCCCGGCTCCACGGTGACCGAAGGTACGCTGACCGACATTTCCTACGGGGCGACGGTGACGCTGGAGGTGACGGGGGCCGACGGCAGCAAGACGAGCTTCAGCATGCCGGTCAGCCAGCTGCCGGACTTTAAGCGAAATGGCAGCGCAAGCTCGCTCGACAAACTGAAGACGGGCGATAAGGTCAGGGTTACGGTGCGTTTTAACGTTGTTACACTGGTTGAATCGGAGTCGCAGCAGGCCGATGTCAGCGGCGTTATTACGCGCATTGTGCAGGAAGCGGCGGGTACCACGCTGGAGCTTCGCCTGGATGACGGGAGCATGGCCTCGTACACGGTGACAAGCGCTGTGTCCATCACTTCAGACGGCAAGGCTGTGGCAGCGTCGGCTCTTAAAGTGGGATACAGGCTGTCGCTTGTCACGTCGGGGGATAAGCTGATCTCTATCGAGGTGACAGAGACCGCGGCAGCGGCTGATCGGCTTTCGGGCACTGTACTGTATGTCAATGCATCCGACAAAACCATTTTGGTACAGACGGCGGACGGCTCGAAAGTGACCGTTGGAGTCGGTTCGGACACCCGCCTTATCAATGTACTGGGTGGAAGCTTTTCACTGCTCAGTCTGGCAAACGAGGCGGGAACAGCCGTAATTGATGTATACGGACAGTATGATGGACTTGTATTTAACGCCAGTGTAATCATAAAATATTAAAAGGCAGGCTTGTGGGAGGAAAAACAGTGGCAAAAGCAAAGGTACTGGCACTGGCCGCCGTGCTTGTGCTGCTTGCGGGCGGGTGCGCGCAGGCGCAGCAGGAAATGCCGGTTGTGCTCTCGTTCTGTGGGACGGTCGGGCAGTTTTCCGTGTCAAACGGCGTCATTGTTTTAGGCGCCGGGCAGGAGGTCTTTTACGGCGGACAGCTGGAAGCGAGCGAGGATTTTGCTGCGGATGCCGTTTCGTTTTCCGCCACATTTTATTGTTTGTCCGGCGATGAGAAGAAGACCCTGCTGTCGTCTTCCGTGACGGACAGGACAGGCGGGCGCGTACGCGTCGGGGGAGATCTGGGAAAGGTGAGCGGCGAAGGCGCCGTGTCCGGCCTCGGGGAAAAGGCCATAAAACCTCAAACGCTGAAAAACGGCCTGTATTTTGAGCTGGAGGTAACCGATGCAGGCGGCAGGCAATCGATATACCCGCTTCAGCTGTCTGTGACAGAGGTTACGGCGCAAGAGAACAAATAATGCAAAAAAACGGCATGGCTTTGGCCATGCCGTTTTTATAATAAACGAATGCGGGGCTGTGCTCAAAGTCGGCCGGAAAGGCCGGTGCGTTCCAGCACGCGCAGGAGGAGCAGGCCGCCGACGCCGCA
>CANUCM010000124.1 GCA_947856675.1 uncultured Clostridia bacterium
TAGAGCATGCGGCTGTTAACCGCAGGGTCGTTGGTTCGAGTCCAACAGGGGGAGCCAAAGGGACTGCCCAATCGGGCGGTCTTTTTTTATTGTCTGAGCCTGATATATAAAATGAAAAATGCGTGCAGGGTATGCACGCATTTTTTTATGTGTCAATTTTCGGGATAAAGCCCGTCTTTCAGCAGCGCTCTTTTGATGCGCTCGCGCGCCGAGGAAACGGCCAGATCATAATCAACGCACTGGACACCAAAGAATTTGAATACGCAGCAGCCGGCGGACATAAAACTGATATCGGCAAACGCCTGGCGGATCCGGCTTTCCTCCAAAATACCGGCTTCGCGGTAGCGAACAATGGCCTGATATTCTATTTCCAGGGCTTCACGGTCGATTTGCTGCATAAACTCCCGGATTTTGGGACTGAGATTGCTATTGGGAAGCAGGTACATATTGAGAACACGGCGGATTTCAGACATTTGCTGGCCGTGGTCGATAATGTGGTCGATGACAAGGCACAGGGCTTTGACCGGGCTCATATTGTCGGGAATACGAAAATAATATTCCGGCAGATGTTTTCGGTCTTCCTCCACAATATGGCGGAAACATTGCTGAATCATATCATCTTTTCCATCAAAGTAATAGGCGATGGTGTTGATGTGCAAATGGCAGCGAGAGGAAATTTTGGCATAGGTAATACCGTTGAGACCCTCTTCGAGGAGAAGGTCGGTGATGGTGTCAAATATCAAGTTTTTCCTTGCGTTGTGATTGCTGTTGTGACGGTCCATAATGCATCCCCCTATGTGTTACAAATATTGTAGCAAAGGATACGGATAAATTCAACAAGGCAACTTGCCAAACTTTTTCGTATGCCTTACGAAGGGTTTCGGATGGTTTACGAAAAACTGTCATGGTATATTGTGTATAAGAAATTCACAAATAACCAGAGTACATTTGACAAAATGACAAAAAACTTTTTGGAATAATGCGTGGAGGTGGGATAAATTTGCTCAAATATCTGCTGAACAGACTGTGGCAGACCCTTGTGGTTTTGCTGGGCGTGACGCTGATCACATTTATTTTGATGAATGTGGTCCCGGGCAACCCGGTGCTTATGATGCTTGGTCAGCGCGCGGACGAAGACACGGTTGCCCGTGTTGAGCATGAGCTTGGAATGGATCAGCCTTATCACATCCAGTACGGGCGTTTTCTGAAGGGACTTGTGCAGCTGGATTTGGGACGCTCTTATTTCAGAAAAGTTCCGGTTGTGGATTTGGTGAGCAGCCGCTTTTTGATAACGGCAAAGGTGGCGCTGATTACATTTGCGTTTTCTGTGGTTTTCGGTGTGGGGATTGGTATTATTGCGGCGGTAAACCGCGGGAAGATTTTGGATAGGGGGCTGATGGCCCTTGCCATACTGGGCATTTCGGCACCATCGTTCTGGGTTGCCTTGCTGCTGCAAATTATATTCGGCCTGATATTGGGCTGGCTGCCGATTTCAGGTCTGGATGACTGGAAGAGCTATATTCTTCCGTGTTTTGCGTTGGGAACGCGGTTTGCAGCCACGATGGCCCGTTTTACAAGAACGAGCATGCTGGATGTTATCGGCCAGGATTATGTGCGCACCGCGAGGGCCAAGGGCCTGCGTGAAAAATCGGTGATTTTGCAGCACTCCTTTAAAAACGCGCTGATTCCGGTGATTACGTTGTCCGGTATGCAGCTGGGCGGCCTGCTGTGCGGTGCAATTCTCACGGAAACGGTGTTCACCATTCCCGGCATCGGCAAGCTGACGGTGGACAGCATGATGGAACGTGACCTGCCGCTGCTTCAGGGCTGTATCATTTACATTGCGATTGTGGTTGTATGCTGCAATCTTCTGGTGGATTTGTCGTATGCGCTGATTGATCCGCGCATCCGAGTGACGGCGAAGGGGGTATAATCGTGCAGACAAAGCAGCAAAAGCTCGATGCAGCTTCCCGTGCCGCGGGCAAAAAATCCCGCAGTTATTATGTGGATGCCATGATGCGCCTGCGCAAAAACCGTTCGGCAATGGTTTGCCTTGCCATCATTGTGATTTTTATTTTTATCGCCCTGGCAGCCGACTGGATTGCGCCGTATGACCCGTATGAAATCGACCTGAAAAATATTCTGGCGAAGCCTTCGGCCGAGCACTGGATGGGCACGGATGAGCAGGGGCGCGATATTTTCTCGAGAATCCTGTTCGGGACGCGGATTTCCCTTGCGGTAGGGCTTGTTTCGCAGGTGATATCCACTGCCCTGGGCGTGGTTTTGGGATCCATCGCGGGGTATTACGGCGGGAAAATTGACATGTTGATTTCGCGTATGATGGAGATTTTCTCGGCATTTCCCGACCTCTTGTTTGCCATAGGCATTATGTTTGTTCTTGGTCCGGGCATCATCAATATCTTTATTGCGCTGGGAATTCTGGGCTGGGTCGGCACAGCCAGGCTGGTGCGCAGCCAGGTGCTTCAGATTAAGGAGATGGAATATGTGGCGGCGGCCAAATCCTCGGGCGCCACCAGCTTCTGGCTGATCACACGGCATATGATTCCCAACTGCGTGTCGACGATCATTATCCTGATTACGATGGGCATACCGGGTGCTATCATGTCCGAGGCGTCGCTGTCCTTTTTGGGGCTGGGCGTGCATCCGCCCACGGCAAGCTGGGGCTCGATGATCAATACGGGCCGCATTTACATACTCAGCGACCCGACGTACAGCGTTTTTCCGGGCATCGCCATTATTATTCTGGTGCTGGCCTTCAACATCTTTGGGGACGGACTGCGCGATGCGCTTGACCCCCGCCTGAAAGACTAGGGGAGGGAGTAGCATGGAAAAACTGATTGAGGTCAAAAACCTTAAAACATACTTCTACACGGAAGACGGCGTTGTAAAAGCTGTGGATGACGTGTCTTTCTCCATTGAAAAGGGAAAGACGCTGGGCATTGTCGGTGAGTCGGGCAGCGGAAAAAGCATTACTTCGCTTTCCATTATGCGGCTTGTCCAGTCGCCCCCGGGCAAAATTGTCGGCGGCGAAGTGCTGTTTCACGGCCGGGATCTTTTGAAGATTCCGCTCAACGAAATGCGCGAGGTGCGCGGCAACGATATCGCGATGATTTTTCAGGAGCCGATGACCAGTCTGAACCCTGTGTTTACCGTGGGCCGTCAGATTGCGGAAGCGGTCATGATTCATCAAAACTGCGACAAGAAAAAAGCGTGGGAAAAGGCGGTGCAGATGCTGTCGCTTGTGGGGATTCCCAACCCGGAAAAACGGATTAAGGAATACCCGCATCAGCTTTCCGGCGGCATGCGGCAGCGCGTGATGATTGCCATGGCGCTCAGCTGCAGTCCGGAGCTTTTGATTTGCGACGAGCCGACCACGGCGCTTGACGTTACGATTCAGGCCCAGATTCTGGACCTTATCAACGAGCTGAAAGAACGCACCGGCGCAGCGGTTATCATGATCACGCACGCGCTGGGTGTCATTGCGGAAGTGGCAGATGACGTCATCGTGATGTACTGCGGGCGGATTGTGGAGCATGCAGACGTGCACAGCCTGTTCAAGGAGCCGCTGCACCCGTATACGCAGGGGCTGCTCCGTTCGATCCCCCGTCTGGATCAAAACGATGAAAAGCTGTCCTCCATTCCCGGTATGGTCCCCAAGATGACGCAGATGCCGGACGGCTGTCCGTTTCATCCGCGCTGCCACTGTGCGCTGGACATCTGCCGCCAGGTGTCGCCGGAAGCGTTCCCTGTGCGCGGGCGCATGGTGCGCTGCCTGAAGTACCATCCGGAATACGAACAGCAATGGAAGGAGGAGGCAGCCGGTGAGTAACGCTCAGAATGCCCCGCTGCTTGAAGTGCAGGGGCTTAAGAAATGGTTTCTGGTCAAGAAAGGCCATTTTGGCCGTCCTGACCGGTATGTAAAGGCGGTCAATGGCGTGGACTTTACAGTCGGCGCCGGGGAAACGCTGGGCGTGGTCGGCGAGTCCGGGTGCGGTAAGTCCACCATGGGGCGATCGGTCATGAGGCTGATTGAGCCGACCGCGGGCACGGTGCGTTTTGACGGAGTGGATTTTACGGCACTCAGCCCGCAGGAGCTTCGGAAACGGCGCGCCGACATGCAGATCATTTTCCAGGATCCGTTTGCATCCCTGGATCCGCGCATGACGGTGGGCGACATCATCGGCGAGCCGATGGACATCCAAAAGCTGCATGCGAGCCGTGCGGAGCGCGAGGAACACATTCTCGATTTGTGCCAGCTGGTCGGGCTGGACCATGATTACCTGAAGCGGTATGCGCATGAGTTTTCCGGCGGCCAGCGCCAGAGAATCGGCATTGCCCGCGCGCTGGCACTCAGTCCCAAGCTGATTGTCTGTGACGAGCCGGTGTCGGCCCTGGACGTTTCCATCCAGGCGCAGGTCATCAATCTGATGGAAGAAATCCAGCAGAAACGCGGCGTCGCATATATTTTCATTTCGCATGACCTGTCGGTGGTAAAATACATTTCCGATAAGGTCGCGGTGATGTATCTCGGGAAAATCGTGGAAATCGCGCCGAAGAACCGACTGTATGACGTGGCAGCGCACCCGTACACCCAGGCGCTCATGAGCGCGATCCCCATTGCAGATCCTGATCACGGGCGCAGGCGGATTCGGCTGGAGGGCGATCTTCCCAGCCCGATGAATCTGCCGACAGGCTGCTGTTTCCACACGCGCTGCCCGTATGCCACCGAACGCTGCGCGCAGGAGGAGCCGGAGCTGAAGCTCGTGGGGGAAAACCATTATTGCGCGTGCCATCTTACTGTTGGGTAATCCACGGCAAGGGGTTGCCGAAATCTCATATATTAAAGGAGGAAAAACCATGAGAGCAAAAAAACTGTGCGCCCTGCTTCTTGCTCTGCTGATGCTGTTTGCGTTGGCGGCCTGCAGTGAGGATGAAGCTCAGGAGCCTTCGGGCAGCGAGAGCCAAGGCGAAACCGAAGACCAGGGCGGGGGCGAAACCACGCTGAGCGAGCTGGTTTTCGGCCAGAGAAACATGAAAGCCCCGCTGGACCGCACGGTGGGCACCTACATTGAAACCGGGCAGGTTACGGAATGGGTGTACGAAGGCATGTATTCGATCAATCCGGAAACCGGTGAGCTGGAGCCCTGCCTGGCTGAGAGCTACGAAGTTTCGGACGACGGCCTGACCTACACATTCCACCTGCATGATGGGGTAAAGTTCCATAACGGCGCTGACTTTACCTCAGCTGACGTAAAGTACTCCTTTGAGCGTCTGCTGACCCCCGCGACCAACGCCCTGGTTGGCGAGGACTACAACATGATCGTCGGTGCCAACGAAATGATGGATGGACAGGCGACGGAGCTGGCCGGCCTGACCTGCCCGGACGATTACACCGTTGTCATTGAAACCAATGAAGTGATGGCTCTGACCATGGCTTTCATTTCCACGACTCCCATTTACCCGAAGGATGCCTGCGCGGAAGCCGGGGCTGACTGGGGCCTGCAGGACAACGTCATCGGCACCGGCCCGTATAAGCTGGCAGAAAATGCCGACACGCAGATCACCCTTGAAAAGTTTGATGGCTACTGGCGCGGAGACGATGCGGTCAAGGTGGATCGCGTTGTGTATAAGCTGTATGATGACGCTGCGACCATGCAGCTTGCCTATCAGAACGGTGATATTGACGCGTATATCATTGATGCCACACAGGTCGAGCAGTTCCAGGAAACCGTGCCCGACGAGGTGAAATCCTTCCCGACCTATGGTCACTATTTCACTATCATGAACCAGAGCATGGCGCCGTTTGATGACATCAAGGTCCGCGAGGCGTTCTTCTATGCCATTGACGTCGACGCGATTGCAAACGACCTGCTCAAGGGCACGCACGAAGCGGCTTCCTGCCTGCTGGCTCCGTCGGTGATGGGCCACGAAGCGCGTGAAACAGTCAAGTATGATCCCGAAAAGGCAAAGCAGATGCTGGCTGATGCCGGATATCCCGACGGTGTCCAGTTTGACGCTTACACGACCAACCTGACCGGCTCGGGCGGCCAGATGCTGGTGGCCATGCAGGCGCAGGCGGAACCGGCCGGCTTTACCATGGAAATCACACAGGTTGACACCGCGACCTGGACGGAAATCCGCAACAGCGGCCAGGTGCCCTTTGCCATCGGCAACTGGTATCTGGGCATTGCCGAAGCGGACGGCATTGTGTACGGCTTCTTCCACAGCTCCAACAACAAGTTCTTCTCGGTCATGTACGAAAGCGAGGAGTATGACAACCTGGTTCAGTCGGCGCGTCTGGAGCTGGACACCGACAAGCGCATCGAGCTGTACAAACAGGCAGACGACATGCTGGTGCTTGAGGACTTTGTCACCGTGCCTATCTGCTACCCGACGTCTTTCTATCTGGTCAAGACCTATGTGAAGGATTTTGACATGTACAACAGCGTCCTGCCGCTGTGGGACTGCTCGGTTGATATGTCGGCAAAATAAATCACAGTATCCCAAAAGGGATTAAGCGGAAAGGGGCGGATTGTTACGCGGTACGACTGGGATAAATACGAGGCTTTTGTCAGCAAAAAGCTGGAGGAACTGCGAGTGCCCGGTGCGGCGGTCTGTGTCAGCGACGATACCGGGGTTGTGTTTGCAAAGGGATTCGGCTTTTGCGACGAAGCCAAAAGCCGCCCTGTGAACCCGGACACCATTTTCGGCATTGCATCCATGAGCAAATCGGTCACGAGCCTGGCGGCGGCGCTGCTGGAGCTTGAGGGCAAATTGTCTTTGGATGATCCCGTGCACAAGTACCTCCCGGCATTTGATATGCCGGGGGTACCGCGCGAGATGGTTCTGGTGCGCCACCTGTGCGAGCATCGTACAGGGCTTCCACCGCTTCCCACACTGTCATGGTCCATGGCCTGCAACACGCCGGCCGAGCCGTGGCTTGAGGAATATGTGAAAGCGTATCAGAAGGATGCAAAAAGCCGCGTGGAACGCGTGGAAGACATTTTGGATTACATCGCAAACAGCGGGGACTTCCGGCCGCTCGGGGCGCCCGGCGAAGTCATGAGCTACTCAAATGACGGGTATGCACTGCTGTCGAGCGTTATCGACGCTGCTGCGGGAGAAACGCTGGAAAGCTATGTGCAGCGCAGGATTTTTGAGCCGCTGGGCATGACCCGAACCACGTTTGATGTCGATAAGGCCAAGGAAATGGGCAATATTACGAGCCTGTTTACCTGGACGGGCGACGTCCTTCGCTGCAGCGACATCTGGGATGTTGCGCCGCCGTATCGCGGCTGTGGCTGGATTAAATCCACGGCCAACGACATGAGCCGGTATTATCTGGCGTTGTCGCGCAACGGTATGCACCACGGCCGCCAGATTTGGCCGCGGGCTGCGGTGGAACGCGTGATAGGGCGCGGGTTTGCAGAAACGCCGCAGGGCATTTACTGCTTCGGCCTGAACAAGAGACTGTTTGAAGATGTTGTCATCTGCGAACATTCCGGCGGGCTGACCGGTGTGTCTTCACAGGGAGGATTTATTAAGGACAGCGCATACTCGGTGACGGTGCTGACCAACCTCAGCGGGGTGATGTGCTCGTCCATGACCAACGCGGCGTTTAATATGTGGCTGGGGCTTCCGCTGGATGCAAGCCATTCCTGGCTGACCCACCGGCCCGAGGCTCCGGAGCATCCCGAGCTGTATGCCGGGGTGTACTGCAGCCGTGAGGGGCTGGATGAAAAACTGACCGTCAGAGTCAACGAAAAAGGCGAACTGATGGGCCTTGGCGAAAAAGGCGAGGAGCGTCTGGTCTTCTGCGGAGCCAATGTCTTTACGCCGGAGGGCGAGGGCAAGCTGGTACCGGGCACGGTTTTGCGCTTTTATGTGCGGGACAATGAGTGCTGGGCCGTTGCGATCGGTTCGCGCGTATACCAAAGGGCGCAATAAACAAAACGAAGAGCTCTGCGCAGCGCAAAAAAGGCGGACGGCACATGTGCCGTTCGCCTTCTTGCGCCGCCGGCATCCCGGATGGTGCAGGCCCGGAATATGCCGCAGGGCTGGTGCTGCGAAACGAATGGATGGGGTTACTTTTCCGGCTGAAAAGACTTGCAGTCCGTGCACTGATCCATGGTGGGGTTCTGCTCGTGGGTTCCGATCATCACTTTGTCCAGGGAGCAGTTTTCCTGCGTTTTCGCGTGGTACTTGCACTGGTGGACAGTGCAGCCGATGCTGGGATTTGCTTTGGCCATAGCTTAAGTCACCTCCTTGCAATTCGGGTGTATTATCCCCGGAAAAAGGAGGAATTATACATGTGCTCAGCGCGTGCTGCGGCCGGGCATGCTGTTGCCCTGCTGCGGAGCACGGCCGCCCTGGCGCGGCGTAAACCATGAGGGCCGCACATGGCTGTTGTAAATGGTGACAAACTTGAGAGAATACAGGTCGCAGGTCGTGTAGCTGTCGTTTTCTCTGTCGTACAGCGTGACAAAATTGTTGCCGGCGGCAAATAAAATCCCGTATTTTTCGACAAGACCTCCGCTGCCGATGAGAAATTCGCATACGGCAAAATAGCCGATGCTGCGCACGAGCACTTCGGACAGGGACTCGGTGTAGTATTCATCGGCGTTTTCGGGCACTGCAGCGGGGTTCATTTCTTCGGCAAGCTGCTCCATCACGGCGTCCAGATCGTCGCTGTAAGGGGAAGACGGGATGGCGGTTTCATTTGTCAAAGCGATCATCCTTTCTGTCAGGTGTCAAAATAGGCGGAGGTAGGGTTGTAAAAACAGTGGTCGCCGATGCGGGTGATGAAATACCCGACTTCGCTTGGGAAATTGGGGCGGCAGTTTGGAGAAAAGGGGTTGAAAAACCACAAAGCCTGCCCCAGGCTGGAAAGCCGGCTGCCGGCGATGGCCCAGTCTGCGATTTCGTAGTGAATGGGTTCCGGGTTCATGTTGTAGATGTTTTGCGGGTTATAGCGCCCGTTTTCGGTTTCAGAGGCACAGACAAACTGATAGGGCTGAAAGATAATGTTGCGAATGTTTCCGCCCTGGCTGACGCGTGCGTATTCACCGCCTGTGGCGCGGACACGGTTCATGACGACGCTGGCCACGGCTTTCATACCGTTTTCCCCTTCGCCGCCGGCCTCGCACTGAATCAGCCGTGCGAGCAGCTCCCTGTCGCTCAGCGGCATCACCAGGCCTCCTTTCAAAGCAGCTCAATCATAGATATGCGGCGGATTTTTTCTCTATGCACGGGCAAAAAGCACTTGTATTTTGCCGCCATTTCCGATATAATATGTTTTCGTAAGCCGCAAAAGATGCGGGCCTTTAGCTCAGTTGGTTAGAGCAGACGGCTCATAACCGTCCGGTCCCGGGTTCGAGTCCCTGAAGGCCCACCAA
>CANUCM010000125.1 GCA_947856675.1 uncultured Clostridia bacterium
TGGTTCCGCTTGCGGCAAAGCCCCTGGTCACATACTCTGCCATATCATCTGCGCCGTAAGTGTTTTCTCCCCAAAGCAGTACAAGCACCGCCAGATTCCAGGCAAGGTATATCCCGGCAAGCCCCGCAAGCAAACGGGTATACTTCCACAAAAACGGCCAGAACGGCCGGTAAATCCGCTGCAGCTGCAGCGCCACGGTGTCCGCATCACCCATGCGCTGCACCGCCTTGCGCACCGCCTCTTCCGGGCTTTCTCCGCCATGGATGCCCGCATCACGCACATCTTCCATGTGCGCAATCAACTCACGCTTGACCTTTTCCCGGTCGGGTGCAAAGCGAATCTTACTGCACGCCTGCCCCGCCCAGTGAGTAAACTCCGGACGCCCCGGTTCAAACGGCATGCCAAATCCCTCCTTATACCTAGACTATCTATGTATAGTATACCTAGACAATCTAGGTATGTCAAGCAAGAAAAACAGAACATCCGTTGGCTTGATTAAAATCACAAATTTATTATATAATAACGTCGTAAAATGTCGAATTTTGTTAATTCTTTCCATTGGAATTTAATAAATTTAAAAATTTATCATTTTATTTCCCCTGCAAATTGCAAATGTATGCTGTTTTACGCTGCACCTTTCCAATGCTTTGCCAAATGGTTTAACATTTTTATATACTGCAGGAGGGATTTTACATGAAAGTCAGAGTCTTTTTCGCGCTTTTCCTATGCTTGCTGCTTGTCTTCCCGCCCGCCGCTGCCTCTTTTTCCACACCTTTGGGGCAGCTGCGCGGCACCTGCCAGCCAGACGGCAGTGCAGAAATCACTTTTACGCCCGAAGACCCCACACTTTGGTACGCGCTGTCTTTTGAAGGCACCTGGCATTCGGCGCAAAACGGCGTTATCGAATGGACCGGTCTGACCGCCGCCGCAGCCTACGACATGGTCAGCGTGCCGGCGGGAAGCGACATTCTGCCTTCGGACGCGCCGGTATGCCTGAGCTTTTGCGCACCGGTTGTTCCGCCTTCCGACAGCGAAATACTGCGCGAGCCCGATTATGAAGCACAGACCGATCGCCTGACCCTGCTTTCTCCCAACTGGGAATACGAATACGCCCTGATGGCACCCGACGGTTCGCTCTGCGAGTCCGGCGGATTTACATGGCAGAGCGGCGGCCAGCCCATCACATACTCCGGCCTGGACCCTGCCGGGGAATACCGCGTGCTCACACGCTATTTTGATCTGCTCGGCGGCATGTACTGCGTATCATCCGACACCCTGTGCCCGCCCTGCGACGACATTGTCCCTGCCGGGCACATCACTGCTTCGGCTTCTGAAGACAATCGCGGCTGCATCACGATCCAGCCGGCCCGGGCCGATTTTCTCTACGCCGTACTGACGCCGCAGGGAACCGTCGTGTCGGCCGCTTCCCCGCAGGACGAAAAGGCCGTGCTGTCCGGACTTCTGCCGGGATTTTCCTATCTGGTTGCGGCGCTCAGTCCGGAGCAGTCCGTACAGCCCGGACAAGCGCTTCCGGTCCGCGGCACCCCGGTGGACGTGCCCGCCGTTTCAAGTGATGTTGCCGTAACGCTTTGCTCCGAAGCGTCCGGTCTGCAGCTGTGCGCCGCGCCCGCCTGTCCCGATGCGTGGTATACCGTCACGCTGCCTGACGGCCAACCCGTACCCGGGCTTGCCGCGGCCGACGCTTCCGGCAGCGCTGCAGAAGAAAACGACGGCTGGTTTCGCAGCGGCAATTCGCTGACCTTCTCCGGCCTGAAGCCCGACGCATCCTACTGTCTGCAGATGCAGGGCGCCTTTGAGCCTGCCCGCTGCATTGTCTCGTTCCAGACGCCGTCCGTCTCCGAGTTCGTGCAGAAATCCGACGCGCTCATCGGCGAAAGCTCCCTGAGTCTTTCGCCCGAACCGGGGCTTTCCTATGCCGTCTATCGTGAGGACACCGGCCTTTCTGCCTCCGACTGGCTTTCCGGCGAAGAAACGCTGTCCTGGGACAATCTTCCGCAGGACGTTCCCCTCGCGCTTTATGTGCGCCGTGGCACCCAGCTCCCGCTCTTTTGCTTTTCCTTCATCTGTGAAAAGGCCGTGCTTCCTCCTTCGATTCCTCCGGCAAGCCAGAACCCCGCCCCGGAACCGGCCGATCCTCAGCCCGAGGCGCAGCCCGCCGAAGGTGCGGACGTCCTGCTTTGCACCGATCGGAGCATTGCCTATATCGAAGGCAACGAAGACGGCCTGTGCTGCCCTGATCAGGTGCTGACGCGGGCTGAAATGTGTGTCATCTTTTTCCGGCTTCTCCGCGAAGTGCCGGCCGACGCATCCTGCCCGTATGCCGACGTCGCGCCCGGCGCATGGTATGCTCCCGCCGTTTCCGCACTGCACACGCTGGGCATCGTGCAGGGCGATGAAACAGGGGCATTCCGCCCGGACGCACCGGTAACACGTGCGGAACTGGCCGCCATGCTTTCGCGTTTTTGCACGCTTTCCGGTGAAGACATATCCTTCTCCGACCTCTCCAAGGACCACTGGGCCTATGCCTTTGCTGCCGCCGCTCTCCAAAACGGCTGGCTGAGCATGGATGAATCCGGCGCTTTCCTTCCCAACAACGGCGTGTGCCGCGGGCAGGCCATACACGCCGTCAACTGCCTGCTCGGGCGGATACCTGACCCAGAACAGCTCGAGGCCAGCAGCACCCGTCCGGCCTTTCCGGATCTTTCGCCGGAATGCCCGTTCTATTACGATCTCTGGGAAGCCTCACTGGGCGAAGCAGCCCGATAAAAAAAGAGCCCCGCTGCAGCGGGGCTCTTTTTTTCAGCAGGTTGTTGCCGTTTTCAGGTGAAGCGGCGCATCCAGAATCTGCTGCTTGCGCGCAAGCACGTCGTCGCTCAGCAGCTGATCGATAAAGTTCTGCGCGCCAATGCGGTCGATAAACACCCCGAAGCGCTCACCGGTATTGCCCTGTTCGCGATACAGAAGCAGTGCCTTTTCCACCAGGGCAAACAGCTCCTCCCGGGAAAACACACCGGGCACTTCCGTGCCGTGGCGCTGGCGTTTGCCCCAAATGCCGCCGACAAAGACCTTAAACCCGGCTTTTTTCTCGGTGACACAGTCAAAGTGACAGGCGTCAATGCATTTTCCGCAGTTGTTGCACAGTTCGCGGTTGATTTCCATCACGCCGTCGGCATTGAGAGACGCGGCCTTGACCGGGCACTTTTCCACAACGCCGCAGCGCTTGCAGGCGCTGCAGTCGTCCATGTCGTATTCCGGAACGCGCTGCCCCATAATGCCGAAATCGTTGAGCGCCGGCTTGATGCAGTTGTTGGGGCAGCCGCCGATTCCGATTTTAAACTTGTGCGGCAGCCGCACGTCATACCAGCCTTTATAAAAGGTTTCGTGCAGATCGCGCGCCAGCTGCTGCGTATCGGCCAGCCCATGCACACACACCGTCCCCTTGCAGGGTACGATGGGGCGTACGCGCGGCCCGGTGCCGCCCGTATACAGCCCTTCTTCCGCAATAAACCGATCAAACGGCTCGATGGTGTCATACGTCAATCCCTGTACTTCCACCGTCATGCGCGACGTCATCGCCACTTTGCCGTTTCCAAACTTTTCTGCCGCCTGGGCCGTTTTGGAAAGCTGCGCGGCGGAAAGCACGCCGTCTACCGTGATGATGCGGGCGATGAAATGTTCTCCGTCGTTTGTAATGATATACCCGCGCCCTTTCAGCGCGGCCTTTTCCTCCGGGGTGATTTTCAGCATGCGTGCATCCTCCTTATTCTTTTTCAAGCAGTGAAGTGTTAAACGTCGTGCCCCCCTCAAGCACGCGGACGTCTTTATACCCGTAATACCGCAGCCGGTTTTGCAGCAAATAGGCTCTGCGCCCCTTGTTGCACACGAGCAGCAGCTTTTCATCCTGGCCGATGCCTTCCACGGCGCCTTCCACCGACGTCAGCTCCACATAGGTCGAGCCTGCCAGCGACGGCTGCAGGGACGTATCAATAATCCGCCTGTCCTGCGCAAGCCCCTGTGCAAACTCCAGCGGCGTCACCGTCATATAATCCCCCGAAAGCTTGTTGAGCAGCACATTGACAGCCGTTTCAAACGGGTGGATTGCCGTCGAGAAAGGCGGGGCGTATGCAAAGTCGCAGTACTGCAGATCTTCCAGCGCCGCGCCCATGGAAATGGCGGTCACGGCAATGTCCACCACCTTGTCGACATTGCCCTTGCCCAGAACCTGCACACCCAGCAGCTTATGGCTCTTTCTGTCGCACAGAAGCTTCATGATAAACGGGTGGGAACCCGGATAATAATGCGCCTTGTCATCCGAAATGGCGACAACGGTTTCCACATCAAAGCCGTTTTCGGCCGCTTCTTTGGCCCCCAGCCCGGTGCGCCCGATATTGATGCCCGGAAGCTTGGCCACCGCCGTACCCAAAACACCGGGGTGCGGAGCCGCTTCGCTGCCGGCGATACGCTTTGCCGCCAGGCGGCCGCAGATGTTGGCCGTCGACCCCATGGCCGACCACTTGCGCGCGCCCGTAATTCGGTTTCTTACAATCGCGCAGTCGCCGCAGGCATAAATATCCGGATCGTTTGTCTGCATGTACCCGTCCACTGCGATGGTCCCTTTGATCATCTCCAGCCCCGAGCCCTCAAGAAACGCGGTGTTCGGCTTAAAGCCCAGCGCCAGTACCGCCGCATCCGCCTTGATGCCTCGGCGGCTTGTCAGCACTTTTTTCAGCGTGCCGTCGCCTTCCAGGCCTTCCAGTCCGGTGGAAGTCAGCACCATCACGCCCTGGTCTGCCAATATGTTTTCCACATAGTCGGCCATTTCTTCATCCAAAAGACCGGGCAAAATATGCGGCGCAATGTCAATCACGGTCGTTTTCACTCCGCGCGCGCTGAGGTTTTCGGCCGTTTCCAAACCGACAAGCCCTGCGCCGACCACAACCGCACGCCCAAGGCCCGCTTCGGCTGCCGCCTTGAGCGCATCGGCGTCCGCCGGCGTGCCCATGGTAAAGACGTTTTCAAGGTCGGTGCCCGGAACGTTGGGAATCGTGGGCGACGCGCCCACCGCAATGACCAGCTTATCATAGGAAAAAGTCTTTTCGCTGCCGTCCGCGGCGCGCGCCGTCACAGTGTGCGCCGCCCGGTCAAGCGCCGTCACTTCCGTCTCCGTAATGACCTCCGCCCCGGTCAGCCGGGAAAAGCTCTGCGGCGTATTGACAATCAGCTGTTCACGCTGTGTAATGACGTCGCCCACATAATAGGGCAGCCCGCAGCCCGCATAGGAGATTTCCGATGACTTTGTGACGATGGTAACCTGTGCCCCCGGGTTTTCTCTTTTGAGCTTTGCCGCTGTTTTTGTGCCGGCGGCCACACCGCCGATGACCAGTACCTTCATGCCTGCTCTCTTCCTTTCTTCGCTTGATTTTCCGCTTCGTCGGGCGGGAAAAAGAAAAACGCTTCCCGACCCCTGGCTGTGCACACCCGTTCGGTCTGCACGCCGAACACCCGGTCAAGCTGCCCTGAACGGTACAGCTCTGCCGGGCTTCCGTCAAAACAAATGGAGCCGCTTCTGTCCATCAGGCAGACCCTGCGGGAAAAGTGCATTGCATCGCCGAGATCGTGCAGCGTCATCACAACGCACACGCCCCCGGCGCTCAGTTCCCGTGCCGTTTCCATCACGGCAAAGCGGTTTGCGATGTCGAGATACGTCGACGGCTCGTCCAGCAGCACGACCGGCGTATCCTGCGCCATGGTCATGGCCAGATAGGCCTGCTGCCGCTGGCCGCCCGACATTTCGGCCAGCCTGCGGCCGCGCAGCTCCCAAACCCCCGCAGCCTTCATGGCGTTTTCCGTAATCTCCCGATCGCGCGGCGAAGGCCGGCGCGAAAAGCCCAGGTACGGAAAACGCCCGTGCGCCACAAGCATTTCTACCGGGATGTCAGGCACCGGCCGGGACTGCGGCAGGTACGCGACCGTTTGCGCCAATTCCCTGGCGCGCAGACTGCCAATCGGTTTTCCGCCCACCCGCACCTCGCCTTTCCGGGGCGGAAGAAGCCCCGCAAGCGTGCGCAGCAGCGTTGTTTTCCCGCAGCCGTTGGGGCCTATCAGCGCCACAAGCTCGCCCTGCTGCAGCGAAAGCTCCAGCGCATGCGAAACCGTATGCTTTTCAAAGCCCGTGTCCAGGGCGCTGGCGCGCAGCAGCTCAGCCATCCAGACGCCCCCCTTTCCGCCGGATGATCAGGGCGACAAAATACGCCCCGCCCACGATGGAAAGCACAATGCCGACATGGATTTCAAACGGTGCAAATATCATGCGCCCAATCAGGTCGCACAAAAGCAGAAACACTGCGCCCAAAAGGGCGGAAGCCGGTATCACCACGCGGTTGTCGCTGCCAAATAAAATGCGCGCAATGTGCGGCACCAGCAGCCCGACAAAACCAATCAGGCCGCCAAAGCTGACCGCTGCCCCAGCCAGGACAGCCGCCGTGCAGAGAAGCGCGAATCGGCAGCGCTGCACCGAAAGCCCCAAAGAACGCGCCGTGTCATCTCCCAGCGCCAGAATGTTGACGTCTGCGCTGAGCAGCATGGCGCACACAATGCCCGCCGCGGCGTATACCGACGCCCAGCGCACCTGCTCCATGCTCAGCGCCGACAAAGAGCCGATGGAAAAGGTCGTATATGACAAAGCGATGTCCGGAAACAGCGTTTTGATGACCGACGATGCCGCATTGACCACACTGCTGATGGCCACGCCCGCCAAAACAATGGTCGTGCGCGACGCGCCCGACAACCGGGCCACTGCGTAAATAAACAGCGCGGCACACAGGGCTCCCGCAAAAGCCGCCGCCGGCATCAGCGACGCCGAATACGGCGCAAGCGCCATTACAAGCAGCGTTGCAAACCCCGCCCCGGCGTTGACGCCAATGATGTTGGGCCCCGCCAGTGAATTGTTGAGCACCGCCTGCAAAAGCGCGCCCGATACCGCAAGAGATGCTCCCGCCACAATGCCCCCCAAAACCCTGGGCAGCCGGGCGTACATGACAATGCGGTAAGCCAGGGCATCAGGGTCCCTGAGCCCTTCGGCCAGCTCGGAAAGCGACAGCCCCGAACTGCCCAGCGCCAGCGACAAAAGTACCGCCAGGCACAAAAGCACCAGCAGCGCGGCAAATCCCCGCCCCACCGGCAGCGTACGGCGTACCCTCATACTCTTCTCAGGCCTCCTGCGCTTCAAACTGCCTGCAAATGCCGGAAAACAGCTCCATGGCGGGCGTCATTTTCTTGTCCTTGTGCCACACAAGGTCAAACGTGCGCTCCAGGCGAACGCCCTCTATGTCATACGCTTTCAAAATCCCCTGGTTCAGCTGCCTTTCCACCAGACGCCGCGACATAACGCTGACCCCTGCCCCTTCGGATATGCAGCCTACAATCGCTTCGGCGCAGCAGCATTCACCCGCCACACGCAGGCAAACGCCCCGGGCGCCCATCGCCTGTTCCAGCTGTGCACGCGTCCCGCTCCCCTGTTCGCGCAGAATAAACGGAAGCTCGTGCAGCTCCTCCGGTGAAACCGTATCGCGTTCACCGGCAATCCACCCCGGGGCACACAACAGCACCATGCGGTCGCGCATCACCGGAACCACCGTTAAGTCCGGATGCTCAACCCGCCCTTCCACAAGGCCGACGTCCAGCCTGCTGCAAAGAATCTTTTCCTCCAGCGCACGGGTGTTGGCTACCAGGATCTCCGTGCGCACCTGCGGCGCGCTGTCTTTCAGCCGGCGCAGCAGCGGCCCCAGCACGCAGCTGCCCACCGTCACCGTCGCCCCGATGCGCAGGCTCCCGTGCTCCGACGCGCCGTTGAGAAAACTGTCCATCTCCTCCTGAAGCTGCAGCACCCTGCCCGCATACTCCAAAAGCTGCCTGCCCGTGTCCGTCAGGTACAGGCTGCGCGACAGCCGCTCAAACAGCCGGACCCCGTACTCCTTTTCTATTTCGGCAATGGCCTGACTGACCGACGACTGTGATATCTTCAGTTCGCGTGCAGCACCGCTCATGCTGCCGCACTGCGCCGCAGCCGCAAAAATCTCCAGATTTCTGTTGGTCATGCACATCCCCTGCAATATATAAGTATTTAACAATTATCATCGCTTTTATGATAACTATTTACAAATGATTTGTCAAGTGGTATGATAGGGTCGAAACACCAAAAAGGAGCTGATCTTTTGAAACATCCACCGCGTCTGGCTGCCGTTTTTTGCGCCGCCCTGATTTTTTCACTGATTGCCGGCTGCGCTTCTCCGGAAGAAAGCCCGGAAAAAGACCAGGACACGACCAGCGTAAGCATCACCGATTACACCGGGACAGAACTCACGTTTACCGCAATGCCCGCGCGCGTCGCCGCACTCAGCGCCTCTTTCGGCGAAATCTGGCTCAATGCGGGCGGGCAGCTTGTCGGAGTGACAAACGACGCTTTGACCGAACGGAACCTTTCTCTTTCCCAGGATGTTTCCATCGTCGGGACCATAAAGGACCCCGATCTTGAAGCCCTTTTGGCCTGCAGCCCCGATTTTGTCATTTTGTCGGCCGACATCTCAAGCCACGTGAAAATCGCCGAAACGCTGCGTCAGGCCGACATTGCCTGCGGCCTTTTCCACGTGGAATATTTTGAAGATTACCTTTCTCTGCTCGACAGCTTCTGCCGCATCACCGGCCGTGAGGATTTGTATGAGCAAAACGGCCTTGTTCCCCAGCAGAGCATAGAGCAAACCCTTGCCCAGGCGCCCGATCTTTCCGGAAAAACCGTTTTGCTGCTGCGCGCCTACAGCAGCGGCTTCAAGGCCAAAGACAGCGAAAACATGGCGGGCACCATGCTTTCGGACTTCGGCCTTATCAATATCCTCGACAAGTACGACAGCCTGATGGAGGACATCAGCCTGGAGGAAATACTGTCTGTCGATCCTGATTATATCTTTATCACCACAATGGGCTCTGACCAACAGGCAGCCATCGACAACCTGGAAAGCTCCCTGACCGGAAACCCCGCGTGGAGCAGCCTGCAGGCCGTTTCAGGAGGGCGCTGCTTTATTCTTCCGCAGGATCTGTTTCACTATAAGCCCAACGCCCGATGGGGTGAAAGCTACGAGTATCTAAACAAGCTGTTTGCAGAAAACCCGTAAAAAACCAAAACAGCGGAGCCGGCAAAAAGCCTGCTCCGCTGTTTTTTATGCCCCGGCCGCCGTGTCAAACTGCGCCCGGTACAGCTCGCTGTAATAACCGCCCCGCCGCATCAGCTCGTCATGCGTGCCGCATTCCGCCGCGGCGCCCTCGCGGAGCACCACGATCTTGTCGGCATGCTGTATGGTGGACAGCCGGTGCGCAATGACAAAGCACGTTCTGCCGCGCATCAGCCGCAGCATGGCCGCCTGGATTTCCTGTTCGGTCTGCGTATCGACGTTGGACGTCGCCTCGTCCAGAATGAGCATCGGCGCATCCAGCAGCATGGCGCGCGCAATGGTCAAAAGCTGTTTCTGCCCTTTGGAAATGCCGGCGCCGCCGTCACGCAGCACGGTGTCGTATCCCTCCGGCAGCGACTCGATAAAACCGTCAATACGGGCGCTGCGCGCCGCCTCCCGAACCTGCTCCCTGGTTACGTTTTCTTTGCCATAGGCCAGGTTTTCAAATACCGTGCCGGTAAACAGCCATGTATCCTGCAGCACCATCGACCAGGCCTTGCGCAGGCTGTCGCGCGTGACGCTGCAGATTTCCTTTCCGTCAATGCGTATGCTGCCCGACTGCACATCATAAAACCGCATCAGAAGGTTGATGATGGTGGTTTTTCCCGCGCCGGTCGGACCCACAATGGCCACAACCTGCCCCGGCTGCGCCTCAATGCTGAAATTCTGAAGAACCTGCGTGCTTTCATCATATCCAAAGCACACGTTTTCCAGCGTGACGCGCCCGTCCACCCGGGTCAGCAGGCCCGCGCCGGGGGCATCCGGCGCTTCTTCCGGCTCATCCAGCAGGCGGAACACCCGCTCTGCAGCAGCCAGCGCCGACTGCAGCTCGCTGAAAATGTTGGCAAACTCATTGATGGGTCCGGAAAACTTGCGCGAATACAGCACAAAGGATGACACGTTGCCCAGCGTAATGCCGCCCCGCATGTACAAAATGCCGCCGAATATGCTGATAAGCGCCAGCGACAGGTTGTTGATAAAGTTGACAGCCGGGCCCGTCATGCTGGCAAAGCAGTCGGCGCGGTAGTTTGCCTCACACGCGGCGGCATTTTTTTCCTCAAACCGGTCAATAAACACCTGTTCGCGGTGGTAAGCGCGGATGGTTTTCATGCCGCCCGTCATTTCCTCCACATACCCGTTCAGCTCGCCCAGCTTGTGCGACCGGGTGCGGTACAAAGGCCGTACCCGCCGTGAACGATACCGGGTAAACAGAACCGACACCGGGATGGTGACGGCAAAAATCAGCACCAGCTGCGGCGAAATGGTCAGCATCATCACAAAAGAACCCGACACGGTAATCACACTGGCCAGCATCTGCACCAGATCGTTGGACAGCGAGGCGTTGATCGTGTCGATATCGTAAGACAAAACACTGAGCACATCACCCACCGCCCGGTTGTCGTAAAAGCGGACGGGCAGCCGCAGCAGATGCTCAAAAACATCCTTGCGCATCTGATACACCACATTGCGGCTCAGCTGAACCATGAGCGCCGCCAGCGCATAGCTGACAATGGAAGAGGCCAGATAAAACAGTATCATCAGCCCCGCGTAATAAAACACCGTCTCAAAGTCCACCTGCCCCGGCCCCGGCCGGATGGCGTCAATGGCAAAGCCCGACAGCTTCGGGCCCGTCAGCGCCAGCAGGTTTCCTCCGATGCTCAGCAGCGCCGCAAAAATCAAAAGCCACCGGTAATGACTCAAATATTTCCAAAGCCTGCGCAAAATTGCCCCGGAACGCGCCGTCGGCCGTTCAAAAGCACCGCCGCCCGGGCCTCCGCGCCTTCCGGGCATTCTTTGCTGCTGTGCCATCAGCCCACCTCCCCCATCTGGATCTGAGCAATCTCGCGGTAGCTGCGGCAGGTGCGCATCAGCTCATCATGCGAAGCGCAGCCAACCTCCTGCCCCTCCTCCAGCACGAGAATCAGATCGGCGTTGCGCACCGAGCTGACCCGCTGTGCCACAATGATTTTGGTTACGCCGTCAAACTCCCGCGCCAGCGCCCGGCGCAGCGCCGCATCCGTCTTGTAGTCCAGCGCGCTGGAACTGTCGTCCAGCAGCAGGATTTCCGGTTTTGCCGCCATGGCGCGGGCCAGCAGAAGCCGCTGCTTCTGCCCGCCGCTCAGGTTGGCGCCTCGGGGCGCCAGCTGCGCCTGCATTCCGCCTTCGCGTGACGCAATAAACTCCGCCTGCGCCGTATGGGCCGCCTGCTCCAGAGCTTCGGGGTCCAGTCCGCGGCCAAAGTCTATGTTTTCTCCGATGCTGCCTGCATACAAAAAGTCGTTTTGAAACACGACCCCGAACATGGTGTACAGCTTCTCTTTCGGAATGCTGCGCACATTGCACCCGTCAATGCGGATGCTGCCGCTGTCCGCATCGTAAAAGCGCAAGAGCAGATTGAGCACCGTGCTTTTTCCGCTGCCCGTGGGGCCGATAATGCCCAGCGTCTGCCCCCGGCGCAGCCCAAAGCTTATGTTTTTCAGGTTGTCACGCCGCTTTCCGTAAGAAAAGCTGACGTTATCAAACTCCACATGATACGGCCCCGGCTTTTTCTCCGACGCTTCCACCTGCATCTGCGCCGGGCTTTCCATCACCTCGGCAATGCGCCGTGCGCTGGCAACGCCCTTGGAATACATGACGAACAGACGGGAAACCATCATCAGCGCATTGAGGATAATGGTAAAATAGCTCATAAACGCAATGATGGTGCCCGGCCCGGTCAGCCCGCTGTTGACACGGTACGCCCCGACGACGATGACGCCCGTCAGCCCCGCGTTGAGCAGCAGGTTCATACAGGGGCTTGTAATGTTCATCAGCATGGCCGCACGCCGTTCGCTGCGCACCACGCCGACATTGGCCTCGTCAAAACGCCCTTTTTCATACTCCGATTTGGAAAGCGCCTGTATGACCCGGATTCCCGTCATGCTCTCCTGCGCGCGCCGGATCAGGCGGTCCAGCTGCCTTTGCGCCGCGCCGTACAGCTTGATGCCCCGGCTTGACACGCGCCAGACGATAAATCCCAGTATGGGCAGCGTCGCCGCCAGCACAAGCGTCAGCACCGGCTCAAGCAGAAACGTGATGGCCACGCCCCCCAAAAGGAGAATGGGAGCCCGAATGCCCAGCCTCTGCATGCGATCCACCATCTGGTGCACATTGTATGTATCGCTGCTCAGGCGGGAAATCAGCGAAGGCGTGGTAAAGGCATCCTCCTGCGCGCAGGAAAGCCCTGCCGTTTTGGCAAAGAGATCGTGCCGCAGCTCTCTTGTGATGTCGCGGGAAATGCGCGTGGCCATGCGGTTTGCCGCCACGTTGGCCGCAAGAGCCAGCGCCGCGCAGACTATCATCGCCACGCCCCAGCGCGCAATGTCCCCTGTGTCGCTCCGGGGCACGAGATCATCCAGAATGACCGACAGCATCCACGGCAGCAGCAGCTCGATGACCGTTCCCCCAAACTTGACGACAAACTGCGCCGCCATGGCACCCAGCCGCGGACGGACATATTTATACAGCACATTCATTGCAGTTCCTCCGCCCGCAGGGCCAGCCGCTCCAGCAGCTCTTCCATAATCTCGATTTCAGCCGGCTGCATGCCCTCCGTCAGCGCCTCTCTCCATTGCCGGAAACACGCCTGGACTTCGGGCAGAACCGCCTGCATCTCTTTTGTGGGATACACACACAAAACACGCTTGTCCGCCTCGCACCGTTCGCGCGTGATAAACCCCTTTTCCTCCAGCAGCGCCAGCTGCCGCGTCACACTGCTGCGGTTGACGTGCAGGTTTTGGGCCAGCCTGTCCTGTGCGATACCGGGGCGGCGGCAAATGTGCAGCACATATGCCGCCTGGTATCCGCTGATGCCGATATGCTCAAGATGCGTGTCCCTGTAAAGCGCCGCGCATCGGGCAATCAGCCCGATGTTGCGCATAAGGTTCCCTTTCATAGCACCCCTCCCAAATTGTTGCGCATGCAACAATTTGATTATACTCCAGCTGCCATGCGCTGTCAACGTCTGGCAGCGGCGCATATCCTGGTATCAGCACCGCTGATTTTTTTATGGGAGGAATGCACCGTGACCTACCTGACGCTGAACTGCTGCACTGCACTGCGCGGCGGCGTCCGTTACCGCGCCGCAGCCCTTTGCGGACCGCTGCTGTATCTTGCGGTTTCCGGGCGTCCGGAAATCGATGTGCTCGATCAGGACTTGCAGCACACGCAAACCCTGCCTGTGTGCCGCAGCTACTCTGCCCTATGCTTCGACACCTTTTGCAACTGTTTCTGGGCTTTTTCCCCCGCATGCCCGGGCAAGCTGTTTCGCCTGCGGCGTGAAGACCTGCAGGAAACCCTGTGCCTGACTGCCGGGGCCCCCGACGGCACGCCCCTTTGCCCGTGGAGCCTGTCGTGCGAGGATGAGCAGACCCTGCTGCTGTGCAGCCGCTTCGGCATGCTTCGCCTTTCCAAAGACGGCGGCTGCCCGCTCACGCAGCCCTGGACCTGCCGGACGGAATGCCGCGCGGCGCAAAGCCTTCCCTGCGGCCTGCTGACCGCGCTGTCTACCCGCAGCGGCGGATCGCTGCATCTGTACGATTCCTCCGGCTGCGAAACGGCCTGCTGCTCGCTTCCCGTCTGCCTGTTTCCCGAGGACCTGGCCTGCGGCCCCAGCGGCAGCGGCTATCTCCTGGCTTCGCTCGCCGGCGGCAGCTGCCTGCTGCACCTGTGCGCCTGCAGCCTGCCCCATCCCTGCCCGCAGCCGGACTGCCCTTCCTGCGCTGGCGACGCCTGCCATGTCGTACAGTCCGTTGCCTGCATGGAAACCGCTCTTTCCATCATTTTGTCCGCCGAAGGCGAACACATGCAGGCCGTCATCCGCTCCGGCGCCGCGCCGGCTGAGCTGCTGAGCACCAGCGAGCACACGCGCAAAACCATTGACAGCATCGTGTGCCTTGAACAGTTGCTGCTTGAAAAACTGCGCGCCGCCAGGGATTTCTGCATCCCGCACCCCTGTGCGCACAAAAAGGAAAAAAAGTGATTGGTCACTTTCCTGATATTTGATAAAAAATTATTAGTAAATCAGTAACTATTTGCTCATTATTTTTTCTTCTGACGTCTGTTATAATCACAAGCCGGGCGCCCGGGCCCTGCGGCCCGGCGCCGGATTATGACAACAGGAGAAATACCATGAACCGTTTATATCTTCGCACCTCTGCTGCGCTGCTTGCGCTTTCGCTGGCCGGGCAGCTTTCTCTTCCGCTTCTGGCCGCACCGGCCGGCCATTTTGGCGCGTTTGTGGAATGGTATGCCGATGAGCAGTACAACACCCCGGTCACCGATTCGGTTCCGGCCCGCGGGCAAACCCTGTATGCCAAATGGCTGCCCAACGACTACACCATCCACTTTGCCGCAGGCGGCGGCAGCGGTTCCATGGCTCCGCAGGCCGGGGTGTGGGACACTCCGCTCAATCTCTCACCCAACGCCTTTCACCGCGCCGGATACACGTTCAAAGCCTGGGAAAACACCTACGGCGATTCCAAAACCTACTCCGACGGCGAGCAGGTGCTCAACCTCAGCGGGGAGTTCCACAACGATCGCATCACTCTGTACGCGCTGTGGGAACCCATACGGTACACCGTGCACTTTGACCCGACCGAAGGCCAGGGCAGCATGAGCAGCATGGGCTGCACCTACGATCAGGATGTTGTGCTTTCCCCGTCAACCCTGACGCCGCCCGAAGGCAAGGTTTTTTCCGGCTGGGCCCTGTCGGAAAACGGGGACGTCCGCTTTTCGGACGGCGCCGCCCTGCGCAACCTGGCACAGGAAGACGATGCCGTTGTCACCGACGAAGTGAGCGGCGCCAGTGCAGTGGTTTCCGTTTCCGAAGAAGGGGGCGTCCGCGCCGAAATCACCGTGCCCGCATCCGGTATCCCGGCCGTCCTGACCATTCCCTGCAAAGCTTCGTCCTCTTCCGTCGCCGTCCTTCTGGCGGCAGATGGCTCGCGCTCCGTTTTGCCCTGGGCCGTCCCGGTGCAGGACGGGCTGATGCTGCGTGTCGAGCAGTCCTGCACGGTTGTGCTGGAAGATCGCCCGGCCGACTACTCCGACGTTTCTTCGCAGAGCTGGTATTATGACGCGCTTCAGTTTGTTTCCTCCCGCGAGCTGTTTCAGGGCACAGGCGAAAACCGCTTCTCCCCCGGGCAGACCATGACCCGCGCCATGCTGGCCACCGTACTGCACCGCCTGGCCGGCTCTCCCGACGGCCTGATATCGCGCGAAGCCCTCGCCACCATGCTTTACCGGTATGCGCAGAAGCAGGGGCTTGTCCTGGAGAGCACGCGGCCCGGCTCCGGAGCGTTTGATGATGTGTCCTCCGTGTCCGGCTGGGCCAGGGATGCCATGGACTGGGCTTGCTCCAGCGGCATTTTTGAAGGCAGCTCCGGCTTGCTCCGCCCGGGCGCCGCAGCTTCCCGCAGCGAAGTCGCCGCATCTCTCATGCGCTTTGTTTCGGCCGCAACGCAGGCCAAACGCTGAACTTCATAAAAAGCGCCGGCTTGCAGGCCAGCGCTTTCCGCACACAAAAAAACAGCACCGCACGGTGCTGTTTTTTTGTACAGGCAGCCTTTGCGGCCACGCTGCGGTATGTGTTTAATTGTATCGCGCTTTTCTTATTTCTGGGGCAGCGTCAGCTTCTGGCCCACAAAAATCAGGGAAGGATTGGAGATAGTGGCGCGGTTGAGCTCGTAAATCTCCTGCCAGCGTATTCCGGCGCCCAGCTCTCTGGAGGCAATGCGCCACAGCGAATCCCCCGACTTAACCGTATAAACACGGTTCACAGGCTGCGGGACATCCGGCTCGGGTTCGGGTTCAGGCTGGACCGGGGTGTTGATCAGCGTGATGCGGCCCTGTCCGGCGGGATTCTGATAGCCCTCGCCTATCTGGCCGCCCAGTTCCTCCAGGAAGAAGTTGATAAGCGCCTGGTTGTCCAGAATGACGCTGTCCTGAAGCAGCGTGTTGTCCTGGAACATGGTAAAGCCGTCGCCGCCGGATTTTATAAAGAAACACCAGCCGGCCGGCTGGTGTTTCTTTTTGTCTTGTCCGCAAAGTATAGATGCCGGACAAGACTGGGCCC
>CANUCM010000126.1 GCA_947856675.1 uncultured Clostridia bacterium
CAAGCCCCGCGCGCACCTGCTCGGCCGCCGTCTGCGCCGCGGCCACGGCTTCGGCCAAAAGCCCGCTGCGCTCGCTCAGCGATCGCGCGCGCACAAACAGGCTGACGCACACCACGCTGCACAGCGCAAAAATCAAAAGATCGAGCACAAGCTCGGTCAAAAACAGCCCTGAACGGCGGTTCCTCATCAGCGCACCTCCTCATAGGCGCCGCCGGATGAAACCCCGGCCCGCGCCAGCACCGAAATGCTCAGGCTGCGCCCGCTGTCATCGGCCGTAAAACACACAAGGCCGTCCCGCACCTCGATGTCCAGCCCGTCAAGCGCGCACAGCTCCGTACCGCTTTCGGGCGGAAGCTGCGAGCCGCGCTCGCAGTACAGCTCATACAGGCTGCCCCCGTAGCAGTACACGACGGTGTCGTACACCGACCCTGCGGCCTCCTCGCTCAAAATCAGCGCGTCGCTGCCGCCGAAGCTGCCGACGCTCAGGCTGCCGTTGTCGCCGCGGCGCACCTGGCCGGCCAGGTAGTTGAGCACCGTGCGGCAGGTGCTGTTGCGCTCGCCGTTTTCCACGCACGCGCGGTATACCCCGCTGCCCAAAAGGGTGCTGCCCAGCGCCGTCAGCGCAAACACGCCGCACAGCACAAGGACCAGCGCCGACTGCATCGGGCCCTTCGCCCGTTCGTTTTTCATGACTGCGGCACCTCCCCTGCGGCCTCAAACACCGAAATGTCGGGCATCAGGTTGCCGCCCGCGCTTTCATAGTGCACGATGTAGCGGTCCGTGTCGATTTCCACGCCGTAGCGGCTGTACAGGTATTCCGGGTCCGCGGGATAAAAGCCCTCCAGCGCATAGCATTCCAGCGCGGCGCGGCGCAGGCCGCGTTCGGCGTTTTCGGCCCCTTCGCGCGACACGCGCGTCATAATGCCCCGGCCCGCTATCAAAAGCGCCAGGGGCAGGGCCGCCAGCAAAATGAGCATGGCGGCGTTGCGTTTCAACCACTCTTTCACGGCTCAGCCCCCCATGGCGGCCAGAATGCCCAAAAGCGGCAGCATGACCGACAGCAAAAGCGCGCCCACCACGACGCACAGCAGCATGACAAGGGCGTACTCAAACCGGCGCAGCAGCCGCTGGGTGCCCGCCTCGCTCTCTTCTCTGCAGCGCAGCGCGATTTCGCGCATGGCGGCGTCGGCCGAGCCGGCGCGCACGCCCGAGGACAAAAGCCCGGCCTGCAGCCCGGTCAAAAGGCCGCTGTTCTCCACGGCCGCGGCCAGCGCCTCGCCCTGTTCGACGCGCCGCAGGCATTCCTGCGCGGCGGCCTCGGCCGGCGTCGCGCGCAGAAGGCGCGCCGAACGCGAAAGCGCCTCGTCGACGGGCAGTCCGCTCGACAGCATGAGCGCCATGGCCGAGGAAAACCGGCCGCGCATGGCGGCGCGCCCGGCCGAGCTGCTGTCAAACAGCCGCGCAAAGGGCATGACCCCGCGCGCAAGGCAGATGCCCGCGTACACAGCCAGCGCAATGAGCCCCGCGGCGATGGCGGCCGTCAGCCCGCGGCCGACCGGCCCGAACACCGCAAGCCCCCCGGCGGCCACGCTGCCCCCCAGCTGCTCGAACACGCGCTGGAACACCGGCAGCACCTGCCACACCAGAATGATAAACACGGCGGCGGTCAGCGCCGCCATAAACGCCGGATAGCTGACGGCGCGGCGCAGCGCCGTTTCCCGCTCGCTTTCGCGGCGGTAATAGTCGCCCAAAGCGCCCAAAACCTGCTCAAGCCGCCCCGAAACCTGGCCGATGCCCACCATTTCGACGGCGTACTCGTCAAACACCTGGGCGCGCTCCATGGCGCAGCTCAGCGTTTCGCCCTCGTCCAGCGCCTGCTGCATGTCGCGCAGCGCCCTGCCCGCACGCGGCGAAGGCGCTTCCTGCGCGAGCATCGCGACGCTCTCGCCGGCAGGGTATCCCGCCCGCGAAAGCAGTGAAAGCTGCCAGCACAGCACCGAAAGCTCATCGGCCGGCAGACGCCGGCTGTCTTTTTTATTCACGGCCGCACCTCTTTCCAGCGCACTGCAAAACGCCGCGCGGCACAGGCCGGGCGGCGCTTTGGCGCGCATTTTTGTTAATATGCGTACTTCTGGCTGTAGTTCGCGTCGGTCGCGATATACTTGTTGATGGACGCGCTGCGGCTGCCCGTCGAGGCAAAGGTCGGGTCGAGCCGCTTCCAGACATAGCCGTCGAAGTAAATGGCCTTGTCGACCCAGCCCACGCCCTCGAGGTAGACGCTGATCCACGCGTGGTACACGGTCCCGGCATAGCCGATGACCAGCTTGCACGGGATGCCCTGCGAACGCAGCATGGCCGTCATGACGGCGGCGTAGTCAAAGCAGATGCCCGTTTTGGTGCGCAGCGTGTCGTCGACGACGGGCAGATAGCCCGACTGCACGGTCTTGGCCTTGTCGTAGTCGTAGCGGAACGTGCCGACGACAAAGTCGTATATCGCGAGCATCTTGTCAAAATCGCCCGTCCTGCCCTTGACAAGCTCGGCGGCCTTTTTGACGGTTTCGCTGTCCTTTGTAAAGTTCACATACTGGTTGGCGTACAAAAA
>CANUCM010000127.1 GCA_947856675.1 uncultured Clostridia bacterium
CGCCACCTTGCCAAGGTGGAGGTAGCGAGTTCGAGCCTCGTCATCCGCTCCATAAAAAAACACGCCCTGTTTGGGCGTGTTTTTTTGTTTTGCGCTGCGTTACAGCGAAACGACGACGGGAATGTTGACGGGGATATCGCTGGTGAAGAGAATGTACCCGGCCTCGACCCGCTCGGGAATGGGGTTTGGCATTTCGTTGGACCACACGATTTCCAGATTGTCGTTGAGCAGAAGGATTCTGGAGCCGGCGGGGGCGGAGAAGGAGATGCTTGCCCCGGCAGGGACTTTAAACTGCGCGTTCATTTCTTCACCGGCTACACAGACCTCGCCGGTCTGCAGGGTGGGGACGCTGTCCGCGTCAACATAGCGGAAGCCGGTAAACTGCAGGTATTCCGTGCCGGCTTTGCGCGTGATAAACGGTGCGTACAAATCGCGAGAGCCCATTCCGGGCGCGGTGAGGAACATGTCGGTGTCGTCGTCGCCGCAGCAGGCCGTCGGCATATAAGTGCGCGGGGAGTCAGGCGTGCAGGGCAGGGTAAAGGTGAGCACGTCGGCGTCGAAAGGCTGCTCGACGAGAATGGCGTGGCCGCTGCCGTCGTAGAGGTCGCGGCTGGGCATGTTGCACACCAGATACTTTTTGCCCAGGCGCGCTTTCCATCCGTCGCTGAGGGGCGGAAGCGCGGGCGCCGTCTGGCAGAAGGGGCAGGTATAGCCGTAAAGCTCGGTGCTGAAGAACAGTATGCCGTCGTGCTCCTCAAAAATGCCCACGCCGTTTTTGTGGAAGAACTGGCTGCCATCGTACTGCATGGTGGGAACAAGGCGATGAGCGCCCCATTCCCCGTGAGCACCAAGATATTTCATATCCAGGGAGTCGTCGGAGAAGCAGGCTTTGAATACGCCGAAAGAGGAGTAAAAGAACCGGCCGGACAGGCGCTGTATAAGCTCCTGAGGAATGGGCACGGCGGTTTTTTCCGGGGCGGGCGCGGGGGTGGTGTCGGCGATGCCAAGCTCTTTCAGGGCGATGCCGCACAGCTCGGCCAGAACGTTGTGGACGGGGGCGGGGAAATCATGGGTGGCGGAAATCGCGGCAGAAAGGCGGTGGGAGGGGGAAACGAGCAGTTCGCTGCTGAACTGCGCGGTGCTGCCGCCTTTGGCCAGTGTGTTTGGACCGAGGTCGGCAGACGGCGAGGCAAAGGCCACGCTGTCCCAGCCGAGGCCGTAATGAACGCTGAAAGCGTCGTGCTTTAAGAAGGAAATACCCTGCGCCTTGTACATTTCTTCGACGGTGCGGGCGCTTAAAACGCCGTTGGGCTCAATGAACAGGTACCCGAAGCGCGCGCAGTCTTCCATGTCGGTGCGGATGGCGCCGGCGCCCACAACGCTGACCAGTTCGGGCTTTTGGCCGCGCATGGACATCATGCGGCGGCTTCCGATGGCCTCAAGGCCGAGTCCGGTCGAGGAGGCGGCAATGGGGTCAAGGATGTACCGGCGGAGAAAATCATAGTATTTCATGCCGCTCATGTGCTCGACGAGAGCGGCGGCGAGTTCAAAGCCTTCGTTGCAGTAAACGGAAAAAGCGCCGGGCTCGGCCTTGAGCTTGCAGTCTTTCCAATACTCAAAACTTTCCTCAAGGCTGTTTTGGAAAATCCATTCAGGGCCAAAGCACTTGCGGTAATTGGAGCCGGGCAGGCCGGAAGAGTGGCACAGCGTCATGCGGACGGTAATTGCCTTGTACCGTTCATCCCGCGTTTTAAAGCGGGGCAGGTACTTGTATACCGGGGTATCGAGATCGACAAGGCCCATTTCGCACAGCTTCATGACGGCAGCGGTGCAGTATACTTTGGAAACCGAGCCTACATTGTACAAATCGTGAATGTCAGCGGGGGTCTGGTCGAGGCCGCGGGTGCCGGCGCAGCAGGAAGCCACGACTTCGCCGCCCAGCAGAATGGCGGCGCTGACGGCAGTGGCCTTGTCTCCCATCAGCGACTCCAGATGACTGCGAAGTTTTTTGGCGAGCTCAGGATGCGTTCCTCCGATGTTCATACAATCACACTTCCTTTGTAAACAGCAGTGCTGCAAAATAACGATGTAATGCAATCATAACAAATCCCAATTTTAAAGTAAAGCTTTCTTGTGCAGAATGCCGTGCGAAAATTATCGCGACAACAGCTCGTCGGCGAGCGCGTTGGCAAACAGCCGGGCGGAGGCCAAAGCCTCGGGCAGGCTGTTGCCGGAAGTGCCGACTTCAAGCAGCATGCTGCCCAGCGTGACATGCTGGTTGAAACGTTCGTTGCGGATGTTGATGGGGCGCATCAGCCCGGGGTATTCGGTGTTCAGCCGATCCTGGAGCTTCATCTGAAAAGAAAGGTTTTTTTTCCAGTTGTCGTGCACCAGTCCGCCGCCGTCGGTGCCGCACACCAGCATGAGCTGCGCTGTGGTTTCGCCGTTGACCTCGGCGACGGTTTTGTATTTGGTTCCGTTTTGCGTGATCATGGCATCCCGGTGCACGTCAATGACCGCTTTGATGGAAGGGTTTTCCTTCATTCGCGCCGAAATATCTTCCAGCGCCCGGTCGTAGGAGCCGGAATAGGCGGGGCTGTCGTGGAGCGTTTTGGAGTGCAGGGTTTTGATGCCGCGGGATTCGAGGACCGAGCAGATTTCATCGCCGACGCGGACGACGTTGTAACGGGTGTCGGTTGTGCGGTCGGTGTCGGTGGGAGTGTAGTTGTTGTAGGGATCCGGCGTATAGGATTCGCTGCCGTGGGTATGGACAATCAGCACCTGCACTTCGTCGCCGGACAGCCTGACCCCGTCCTCTGCTTTGAGCAGGGAGGGGATATCAATGTCATAATCGGAGCGGTTCTGGATGTAAATGGAGCCGCTTCCGGTATACCCGTCGGCCTTGCCGTCGATGGTGACGCTCGTGACGTTGGAAGGCGGAAGCTCGGCGGGCAGCTCGGGCGCCGCGCTTTCGGGAAGGGTGATTTGCGCTGCCTGGGTGTCTTCCGGGGCGGGGGACTCTGCGGCCGGGGAGGAGCCGGCGGACAGGCCGGGCTCGTCCGCCGGCCTGGTGTCGGAGTCCGGGGCTTCGGAGCCGGGCAGGGCAAGAAACAGCGCCAGGGCGCTGAGGGTTTTGTTTTGGGCGGCCTGCTGCAGCAGCAGTTCCAGGCGCTGTCCGGCGTCGGTGCGGAGCAGCAGGACGGTGACAGCAAAAATGGCCAGGGCGAGCCGGGGCAGGATGCGCCAGCGGCTGGCGGCGCCCCGCCGCTGCCTGCGGGGCGGTTTGCGGTAGCTCATATGCGGGTTCCCTCCGTTTTTACAAGACCTGCGGTTGTTTTCGGTGCCGGGCCGGCAGAGTGCCGATATAAAAGAATATTGCGCAGCGGGCCGGGTTATTCCTGCACATAGGGACGGCATGAATCCGCGGCGGCAGGCCATAAAAACTTCGGGCATGCAAAAGGGCATGCAAAAAGGACAGGAGAAAACTCCTGTCCTTGTTTGTTCGCTTCATTATCAGTGGGCGGCGTTCATTTTTTTGGCCAGCTGGCTCTTTTTGCGAGCCGCTTTGTTTTTATGCCAGACGCCTTTCGCGGCAGCTTTGTCAACGCCGGCGACCGCTTCTCTGTAAGCAGCCTGCGCGCCTTCAGCGCCGTTCGCAGCCAGAGCGGCGTCGAACTTTTTCATCTGGGTCTTGAGAGCCGATTTGGCGGCACGGTTTTTCTCGTTGCGCAGACGGCTGACCAGCACGCGCTTTTTGGCAGACTTAATGTTCGGCAAAATCACAACCTCCTTACAGACATTTTTTCAGCAATGGTTATTGTATCATTATGCGGCACAAAAAGCAAGTTATTTTTGCATAAATCCTGTCTCAAAACCGAAAATATTTTTATTCTGCAGACAGGGGGAATGTTTGTGTTTACAAAGCGTACCGATCTTGCGCTGGAGGCCAGGGAAATTTTCGAAGAAAGCGGAAAACGCCTGCCGGAAGGGGTTTTTGTACGGGAATATTCTCAGGGAATGGCCGAGGTCACCTGCATTGACATCACGTCTGCCGAAGGGGAAAAGGCGCTGGAAAAGCCTTGCGGATCGTATATTACCGTCGCGCTTCCCGAGCTGTGGATGCGCGATTCCGACAGCGTGTTTTCCACTGCGCAGACCATAGCCGGAGAGCTGCGGCGTCTGCTGCCTGAAACGGGGCCTGTGCTGGCTGTCGGCCTGGGCAATCGCTTTATTACCCCCGATGCCGTGGGGCCGCTGTGCATGGAGCACATTATCGTCACCCGCCACCTGATAGAGCAGATGCCCGATGAGTTTTCCGGCCTGCGGCCCGTGTGTGCTCTTTCTGCCGGGGTGCTGGGCCTGACCGGGATTGAAACGGCTGAAATCGTGCGCGGTGTGGCCCAGCGGGTACAGCCGTGCGCCGTAATTGCCATAGATGCCCTGGCTTCCCGCAGCGTTTCCCGGCTGTGCCGCACGTTCCAGCTGAGCGACACGGGGATCACTCCCGGCGGGGGCGCTTTTAACGCCCGGGCCGCTCTGGACTGCGAAACGCTGGGGATCCCGGTCATCGCCGTCGGCGTACCGACCGTTGTGGACGCGCTGACGCTGACGGCGGACACGCTGGAACAGGCCGGAGCGGAAATGCCGGAGCATCACCGCCTGCGCGAGCGGGAAAACCTGCTGGTTACTCCGAAGGACATTGATGCACTGGTCCATAAAAGCGCAAAAGTCATTGGATACGCTGTAAATCTTGCATTGCAGGGGGATATGAGCGCAGCAGAAATTGAACAATTTCTTGGCTGATACAGCAAAGAAACCGCATTTCTCACAAGGGCGCAGCGGATGCGGATGCACTGGGGGACACGGTTTGCGCCTTTGGACGCTTGCAAAGAGGATCAATTTATGTTAAGGTAACGTATGGGAGAGTGTACCGGACATTCAGCGCCCCACAGCGGCTTGCGCGCCGCTCTTTTTATTCGCCTGAAAGCATACCGCCGGTGCAGGGGAAGGAGAATATATGGCAGGACGCTTAACAAGTCTGTTTGGAACCCTGGATATGACGCAGGGCAGCCCGTACGCAAAGCTGATACGGTTTGCAGTGCCTCTTTTGATAGGGAACTTTGCCCAGCAAATGTACAACACGGTTGACTCCATCGTCGTAGGCAAATATGTTGGAGACGGTGCGCTGGCGGCCGTCGGTGCAAGCGGGCCGCTGCTCAACCTGCTGCTGGTGCTGTTTATTGGCATTTCGACGGGCGCGAACATTATGGTGGCGCAGTATTTCGGAGCCAGGAACAAAGAGGCTTTGTCCAAAACCGTGGGAACGGCCATGACGCTGACGCTGCTTTGCTCGCTGCTCATCATGCTGGTGGGACCTGTCATTGTAAAGCCTTTTTTAAGGCTGGTGGGCATTCCTGCAGACATTTTTGACATGACGGCGTCTTACCTTATCATTATTTTTGTCGGGATTATCGGAATGGCGTTTTACAACATTCTCGCAGGCGTGCTGCGCGGAATGGGCGACTCTGTAATGCCGCTGGTCTTTTTGCTGGTAGCCTGCGCCATCAACATTGTCCTGGACCTTTTGTTTGTCGTGGTGTTTCACTGGGGGGTTCCGGGGGTCGCATGGGCTACGGTCATTGCCCAGCTGGTTTCCTCCATTCTGTGCGGCATGCGCGTATCCCGCATGCATGACGTTGTCGAGCTGCACAGGGACACCTTCAGGCCGCAGAAGGCGTATGTGATGGAGCTGGTACGGCTGGGCATTCCGTCCGGCGCCTCGCAGGCCATTTTCTCCACGGCGGCCATTTTGGTGCAGAATCTGGCCAATACCTTCGGTACGCTGTTTATTGCGTGCAACACCGTTGTAATGCGCGTGGACGGATTTGCCGTTATGCCGTGCTTCACGTTCGGCAACGCCATGACCTCGTACGTCGGCCAGAATATCGGCGCGGGGAAAATGGACCGCGTACATAAGGGGACACGGGCGGGCCTGCAGCTGGCGATGGGGGTGTCCATTGTCCTGGTGCTGTGCATTCTGCTGTTTGGCAAAAACCTGATGCAGCTGTTTACCGATACGACGGAACTGGTCAACATGGGCGCTTCCATGCTTCGCATACTGGCGCTCGGGTACATCGCCATGTCGGTGACCCAAACACTTTCGGGCGCCATGCGCGGCGCGGGCGATACGGTGACGCCCATGTGGATTTCTGTCGTCACCACCATTATTATCCGTATGCCGCTGGCGTATCTTCTGGCATACTTGACCCGTACGCCGGAAAACCCCACCGGGGCATGCGAAAGCATTTATTACTCCATGCTGATTGCGTGGGTGTCGGGCGCAGTCATCAACTCCGTGGTGTTTCGCCGGGGCGTGTGGAAAAAGCGCGTGCGGATGCCGGAAGGAATACAGCAGCCGGAGGATTTGTAAGAGAAAAAACAAAGGGCGCTCCTTTAAAAGGGGCGCCCTTATTTTTGTCCGCTGCGGCCGGAAAGGAAAAGGCGGCGCCCTCAAAAAAAGGCGCCGCCCAAAACAGGAAAAGAAGGATTAGGAGATACCAAGGGCAGAAAGCAAAGAAGTGACCTGGAGCTGCGGAAGAATGCAGATATCGCCGTCAGTGCCCAGACGTGCATAATAATCGCCGGCGTCATTTTGCGCTCCGATGAGCAGCGTGCTGGCGGCGCCTTCGGCGTAGGAAACTTCCACAGACAGCGCGGGGGTTGCAAGGCCGCACTGGCTGAGCGTTGCTTCGTCGGGATGATAGGCAAAGCAGCTGTCAAAGGCGAGGGAAGTCCAGGCGCTCTTAAAGGCAGAAGCTTCGTCCGAATCGCTCTCGGCCAGGCCGCTGAGTGAAATGCCGCTTCCTCCGGCGAGCGAGCCCGTGGCGTTTACAGTGTCCGCGGTGCAGCCGGAATAGGGAATCACAGGCAGGCTGTAGAAGGAATACAGCCCGGTAAACTGCTGGGGAAGGGAAGAGGAAATGGTGTAGATGCCCTCTTCCCCCTCGCGCATGACGTAATAATCGCCGTTGCTTGCCATGCTTCCGACAACCAGGGTCAGCGTGTCGCCGGCGGCGTTCTTCGCCTCGAGCGTAAAGGACGGGGCGTCAAAGCCGTAGGCCGAGGAATCCTCTCCGTTTTCCAGCGTCCGGGTGGCCGTGAGGTTTTTCAGGGCGCTGGCAATCAGTCCGACCTTGCTCTGATCCAGAGGAAAGTCCGGATCGGCGTCGTAGGACCAGACGCCGTTGTTCAGGGTGAAGGAGAGATCCTCGTCTTCGGAATGATAGGAGAGGGAGGTGGCGTCTTCAAGCTGGCTGACATAGGTAATGCCGGCCTGAATGCTGGCTTCTTCCTCTTGCTCCTTTTGCGTGCTGATATAGCGTAAAAGGGCATACAGCGCGGCAAAAACAACCAGGACGGCCAATAAAATTACAAGGGTGCGGCTTTTTTTGTTCATTTACAGCTTCCTCCGTTTGAGCCAGAAGACCAGGCCGCCTACAAGGCAAACCAGGGGGATGACGGCAATGAAGACAATGCTCCACGTCGATGCCGAGGAAATGGTGTTGTATGTGGTTTGCAGGCTTTTTGCCGGGATGGAAATGGTTGAAATGTCATCAAAGTTGTCGGTGATGGCATTCATAAAGACGTTGAGGTTGACCAGGTTTGAAAAGTTGGACAGAAGATATTCGTCAATCAGCGTCGGGCAGGCAATGGCCGTCAGGCGTCCGCCGCCCGTCTCGTCCGACTCGGTGCTGGTGGCGGCCAGCAGGTAGCGGCCTTCGGTCATGTCGCCGTTTTCAAGCACGGCAAAGGCATTTTCCGAGGTGTACATGAAGTACTGAATGGTCAGGCTGTCGCGCTTGTCGTCCACGGTCTGCAAACCGCGGGAATTGGCGACGAGAACCAGGGCGTTTTCAGGCAGTGAGGCAATGATATCGTGGCCGGTGGCCAGTTTGGGGAAAATGTTGTACACGTTGTCCTGATAAAAGCGCTCCGTGTCGGCGATGTAGCCGTCGACATACTCAAGCCCGTAATCCCGCAGCAGGACGTTGACGTTGGTCAGGTCGGTGCGATCGCACAAAAGCATGACTTTGCCGCCGCCGGCGATGTAATCCTGAAGCAGCGTGACTTCCTGCGTATCGAAATCGATCGTGGGCATGTAGCTGATGATCAGATCGCAGTCTTCGGGCACGGCGCCGTCCATCAGAAGGCTGAACGAGTTGGTGCTCAGGTTCTGCTTGGCAATGGCATCGGTGACGATGGCGGGCAGTTCGCTTTCGCCGTGGCCGCTGAGGGTGTATACCGTGTGCTTGGACTCGTTTGTGACGAGATCGATCGCGCTGGTAATCTGCCCCTCTGCGTCAAAGGCCGTTTCGTACAGCTGACCGGTCTGGTAGTAATAGTTGAGGTCGATGCTGATCATGTCAAAAATGGGCAGGGCGTCTTTTTTGCCGGTTTCTTCGCAGGTGACGACGATCTGGTTTTCCTCGGCCTCATAGGTGGTGAGCGCGGTGGGGAAAAGGACAGGGTCAATATATTCCACGCTGACCCGGGAAGACTCCGCGGCGTAGTTGCTCAAAAGCCGGGTAATGCGGCCGTCGACATTGTCTTTTTCGGCGAGGACCACAATGTCGACATCCTTGTCAAGGGTGGCGAGGTAATCCTTGGATGTGTCGGTCAGGCTGTAAAGACGGGAGTCGGTGATGTCAAACTTCAAAATGGACGAGGGAAGCTGGGCGATGACCAGGTTGACGGCGACGACAATTGCGACGACAAGAACCGAAAGCCCTACAGCATATGCGCCGTGCCGGGAGGAGGCGCGTTTTTTCTGTTTGTTCATGGCGGTGTTCCTCCTTTCAGCTCCAGCGGCGCTTTTGCAGCGTCTGAATGGTTAAAAAGACAAAGACAAACGCAACGGACAGATACAGGATCAGGCCGCCCACGTCAAACATGCGGTAAATGGCAAAGTCGGTGAAGACTTCGCGCAGGGAGAACACACTCAGCATGGACGGGAAGCTGCCGGCCAGCAGGTCGTTTTTCAGCAGGTACATGGACAGCGAAGCGGCGATGCCGATCACGCCCAGGGCCGCGGTCAGCA
>CANUCM010000128.1 GCA_947856675.1 uncultured Clostridia bacterium
TGCTAAGGGAGTAGGGCGCGAAAGTGTCGCGAGGGTTCAAATCCCTCTTTCTCCGCCACCGGGAAAAGGCCCGGAGCCGTATGCGCTCCGGGCCTTTTCCCCTGTTTGGGCTTTTGCACCTTTGCCGTTTGGCCGGCATACAATACACCGGGCCCGCTTTGCGGCCCATTGTACAACGCCGCAGGAAAGGTGTGACAAACCATGGCAGACAAAGCCTATGAATGCGCCGCGCAGGGCATTCAGATCGCTGGGGACCCCTCCAGCCTGTACGACATTGATCTTGCAACGGGCGAACTGACCCTTCGCGGGCAGATTACGCCCTCTTCCATTTACAACGCCATCGGCTACAACGTGCTCGACGGCAACATTTACGCCATGGCGGGCGGTTCGGTGGTCATTCTGGACGCCTCGCAGACCGTGCAGCTGCTGCCCGCCGTGCCCAACCTGCCCGTGCAGGCCTATGTCGCGGGGGACATCAGCCTGCAGGGGCGGTATTATCTGTATTCGCTGGCGCAGCCGGAGGTCATCTACGTCATTGACGTAAACCCGGCCTCGCCGACCTATATGAAGCTCATCGACCCGGCGACGGGCCTGGAGCAGACCGCCGCGCCGTTCGGCGTGCCGACCGCGCCGGCCTTTTATGCCGACTGGGCGTTCAGCCCGGCCGACGGCATGCTGTACGCGGCCATGAGCAACGCCGAGACCGTCGCGCGCATCGACCCGCTGACGGGCGCGCAGACCGTGCTGGCCACGACGGGCCTGCCGCCCGCCGGGGAGCCGCTGCCGGTGTACGGCGCGGCCTTTGCCGACGCGGCGGGGGCTTTGTACGCCATCGAAAACAACACGGGCCGCGTATACCGCATCGTCATTTCGGGCGACACGGCGGCGGCCACGCTGTTTTCGCAGGCGCAGCCCTCGGTTTCCACCGACGGCGCGCGGTGCCCGCTGGCGCCCATCGACGCCCTGTCCATTGAAAAAACCGTTGACAAGGCCGAGGCCTTCGCGGGGGAAACGCTGCGCTACACCATCACGGTCAAAAACGTTTCGCTGGCCGTGCTGACGGGCGTCACGGTGACCGACGTGCCCGCCGGGGGGCTCGCGTTTGTCCCGGGCAGCCTGACGCTCAACGGCGCGCCCGTTTCCGGCTCCCCGGCGGACGGCGTCGCCGTCGGCACGCTGGCGCCGGGCGCTTCCGCCGTGCTGGCCTTTTCGGTGTCGAGCGGCCCGGCGCTGCCCTCGCCCAACCCGGTCGGCAACGTGGCCAGCGTCACTTTTGACACCGGCGCGCCGCGCCAGAGCGAGCCCGCCGTGACGCGGTTTTCCCAGAGCCCGCGCCAGCAGGCGCTCAGCGACCTTCTGACCTCCGCGGCGCTGGTGCAGACCGCGCTGTCGCACATTCTCAACGCCGAGGGCGAAAAAGTGCAAAAGGCCCTGGCGCTCGACGGCGTCACGCCCGAGCAGATAGCGCAGGTCAACCGCTCGGTCAACGACATGCTGGACAGCATTTCCGGGCTGGAAAGCGTTTTGACGTCCAAAGCGCGCACGCTGCGCCAGCTGGGCTGCGGCCCGTGCGCCGGCTAGGCCCGCAAGCCCCACGGCCCGCCCCCCTTTTTTGGGGGAGCGGGCTTTTTCCCGCGCAAAAAAAACGCGCCCGCGGCTGCGGGCGCGCATCTGTACAAAAAAATCAGGGAAGAATGCTGCAGTCCGTGCACAGGCAGTCTTCAAACAGCTGCAGCTTGCTGTGCAGCAGCATTTCCAGCCGCGCGATGCTGTCGACCATGCTGTTGACCGAGCGGTTGACGGCCAGCAGCTCCTCGGCCGTTTCGGCCTGCTGCACGATTTTCTGGATTTTCTCGCCCTCGGCGTTGAGAATGTGCGACAGCGCGGCCTGCTCCAGCGCCACGGAAGAAATGATATCGGTAACGGCCTGGCATCTCGTCGCCGTCCCCGGGGTAATGACCGGCATGCTCATAGTGAAAAAGCCCTCCCAACCGTATTGCGCGGCCGCCGCAGCCGCCGCGCTGGTTTATCCTATGCAGCCAAAGCGCGGTGTGTCACGCCGGCTCGTCCCCGCGCCCCTGGGGCAGCGCGCGGTACTGCCGGGAGAACATCAGCACCGTCACCGACACGGCGATAACGTCGGCCACCGGCTCGGCCAGGAACACGGCGAGCACCTTGTCCTGCATAAACAGCGGAAGGATGAAAATGAGGGGGATGAGCAAAATGACCTTGCGCAAAAGCGCGAGGAAAACCGAGGTGCGGCTGTTGCCCAGCGCGATAAAGGTCTGCTGGCAGGCGACCTGCGCGCCGAAAATGAGCGAGGCGGCCATATACACGCGCATGGCCCAGCGGGTGAAGTCCGTAAGCTCGGCGTTGTTTGTAAAAATGCTGATGAACAGCTGCGGCGCCGCCATGCACACAAGCCAGATCAGGCCGGAATACAAAAGCGTGCAGCGCAGAAGCAGCCAGAACGCGCCGCGCACGCGGCGCATGTTGCCCGCGCCGTAATTAAAGCTGATGATGGGCTGGGCGCCCTGGGTCAGGCCCTGCAGCGGCAGCATGGAAAACTGCATGACGCTGGCCAGGATGGTCATGGCGCCGACGGCGATGTCGTCGCCGTAGCGCAGAAGGCTGGTGTTGAAGCTGACGTTGAGCACGCTTTCGGTAAACTGCATGATAAAGGGCGCAAGGCCCAGCGCAAGGCAGGGCAGAAACACGCGCGGCCGCAGCCGCAGGTACTTTGCGCGGATGCGCAGGTGGGTGGTTTTGCCGGTGAGAAAGCGCACAATCCACACGCAGCTGACGGCCTGCGACAAAATGGTGGCCAGCGCCGCGCCGTGCACGCCCATACCGAAGCCGAAAATCAAAATGGGGTCGAGCACAATGTTGCACACGGCGCCGATGACGACGCTGAGCATGCCGGTGCGCGAAAAGCCCTGGGCGTTGATAAAGGCGTTGAGCCCCAGCGCCAGCTGCACGAAAAAGGTGCCGAG
>CANUCM010000129.1 GCA_947856675.1 uncultured Clostridia bacterium
TCGGACAGGTAAATGGCGTTGCCCAGGCTTTTGCCCATTTTGGCGTTGCCGTCCAGGCCGATAAGGCGGGGGCAGCTGCTCAGCATGATGCGGGGTTCCACCAGAACGGGGGCGTACATGTCGTTGAAGCGGCGCACGATTTTGCGCGAAAGCTCAAGGTGCGGCGCCTGATCTTCGCCCACGGGCACGAGATGGGCCTTGCAGAAGGTGATATCGGCCGTCTGGCTGACGGGATAGCCGAGAAAGCCGTAGGTCATATCGTCATATCCGTACTGGCTGGCCTCGGTTTTGATGGTGGGGTTGTGGCGCAGCGTGTTGACGGTTACGAGCATGGAATAAAAAACGGTCAGCTCGGCAATGGCCGGAATGGCCGACTGCTGCACCAGCGTGACGATGTTGGGATCGAGGCCGACCGACAGGTTGTCGATGGCGACGTCGAGAATGCTCCCGTGGATGAGGGAGGGGTTTTCAAAGTGCGTGGTCAGGGCCTGAATGTCGGCCAGCAGGATAAAGGTATCGTATTCATTTTGCAGCCTGACGCGGCTTTGCAGGCTGCCCACATAGTGGCCGAGGTGCAGCTTGCCGGTCGTGCGATCGCCGGTTAAAATGCGCTTTTTCATAAGTGGCAACTCCCCAAGTTATCAGCATATGGAAATATCATAGCGCGCCGGGGCGGGAATGTCAAGAAATTGCATAAAGGCATTGAAAAAGAGAGGCAAAGAGGGTATAATAACCCATATTGGACAAGTACATTATAGCAATGGAGGTGACAAGTATGACTGTTACCAAGCAGAGCCTGATTGGCGAGGTGCTGGATTTTGACGTCAACACCGCGCAGTTTTTCTTTGAAATCGGCATGCACTGCCTGGGCTGCCCCTCGTCCCGTGGGGAGAGCATTGAGGAGGCCTGTGCCGTTCACGGCACCAATGCCGACGAACTGGTCGCGAAAATCAACGCCTACTTCCAGTCGAAGTAAGCGGCAGACGGCAGAAAAAGAAAACCCCGCAAAATCCGCGGATTTTGCGGGGTGCTCTTTTCAAAAGAGGTATGAAGGAGAGGAGCAGTGCAATGAACCTGACCCCGCGCCTGCTGTGCGCGGCCGAGCTGTGCCGCGGCGCCGGCAGTGTGATAGATGTCGGCTGTGATCATGCGCATTTGTGTGTGGAGCTGGTGCGGCGCGGCGTGCAGCGTGCGTATGCGTCGGATGTGCGGGAAGGGCCGCTGGAACGCGCCCGGCAGACGGTGGAGCGTTTTTCCATGCAGGAACGCATCCGCACGGTGCTGTGCGACGGGCTGCAGGCGTTCGGCCCCGACACGGCCGAAGTCATTGTCATATGCGGAATGGGCGGGGACACTATCTGCCGGATTCTGGAGCAGGCGCCGTGGTCGCTTTCCGGGCGGCAGCTTCTGGTGCTGCAGCCCATGACGCGCGCGCAGACGCTGCGGCAGTTTCTGGCGCGCCGCGGCTGCATTGTGGAAGATGAGCGGCTGGCGCGCGAATGGGACAAGCTGTACTGCATCATGGCCGTGCGCGGCGGGCACGCCCCGCACGAGGCCGAAAACCTGGGGCTGTTTTCCGACAGTATGCGCAAAGACCCTCTCTTTAAAGAATATACGGGCCGGCTGTGCGAGCGGCTGCGGGCCGCGGCCGAGGGCCGCCGTCTGGCGGGGCTGGACGGCGGGGAGCAGGCGCGCATGCTGGCCCTTTTGCAAAAGGAAGTATAGGATATGCCGCTGGATGCATTGACCATCGGCGCACTGGCACAGGAGCTGCACCAGCAGCTGGAGCAGGCGCGCGTGGACAAGATTTACATGCCCCGGCCCGGGGAGGCCGTGTTTTACCTGCGTGCCCGGGCGGGGGCCTGCCGGCTTTTGGTGTCGGCAGCGGGGGCCTCGGGGCGGGCGCACCTGACCGCCCTGCGCCCGGAGAATCCGGAAAGCCCGCCGATGCTGTGCGTCGTATTGCGCAAGCACCTGGCAAACAGCCGGATGGTTTCCGTGACGCAGCCCGAAGGGGAGCGCATGCTGCGCTTTGACTTTTCGGCCGTCGATGAAATGGGCGAGCGCACAGACCGTGCGCTGGTGTGCGAGCTGACCGGGCGGCGCACAAACCTGATTTTGCTGGATGCGCAGCAGCGGGTGCTGGCGTGCTTTAAAAAAGTGGATGCAGAGATGTCGCCTGAGCGCCCTGTTTTGCCGGGGCTTAAATACCGTATGCCGCCGCGGCGCGGCGGCCTGCGGTTTATGCAGGCCGGTGCGGAGGAAATGGAGCGTGCGTCGGCTGCGGCGCTGGCGGCCGCCGAGCCGGAGCGTGAGCTTGCCCTGTGCCTGGAAGGGCTTTCGCCGTTTCTCGCGCGGGAGCTTTTGTACCGTGCGCGGGGGGATGCCGGCGTGCTGACGCGCGAGCTGTGCGCGCTGCGGGAAAAAGCGGAGCGCGGCGGGCTTGCGCCGTGGCTTGTAAAGCGCGGCGGACGGCCCGTGGACTTTTCCTGTATCCCCATCACCTGCCTTGCGCCGGCCGAATGCGAACAGCTGGGCAGTTTTTCGGAGCTGCTGGATGTCTGCTTTGCGGAAAAGGCGCAGCAGGAAATGCGCAGAAACCTGGCTGCGGGACTGCAGAAAACGGTGGCCAGCGCACTGTCGCGCCTGGAGCGCAAGCTGGGCGTGCAGCGGCAGGAGCTGGAGCAGGCCAGGCAGCGTGAGCGGCTGAAAAACAACGCAGATCTCATCACCGCCAACCTGCATGCCATTGTTCCGGGGCAGCGGGTCGTGCAGGTGGTCGATTATTTTTCGCCCGGGCTGGAGCAGACGGCGATAGAACTCGACCCGCAGCTCAGCCCGCAGCAGAACGCGCAGCAAATGTATAAAAAATATACCCGGATGAAAAACGCCGAAAGCAAGCTCAGCGAACAAATTGAGCGCGGCGAACAGGAGCTTGAGTATCTTCGTGCGGTCAGCTATGTGCTGTCGCAGGCCGAGAGCTCGCGGGACATTGACAGCGTGCGGCAGGAGCTGAGCCAGGCGGGCTATGTCAGAGCGCGCCGCGAAAAGGGGAAAAAGCCCAGGCCGCAGGCCTATGCGCCCCGCCGCTTTGAGCTTCCCGACGGGTTTGAAGCGCTGTGCGGGCGCAGCAATACGGAAAACGACGAGCTGACCATGCGCAGGTCGCAGAAAAACGACGTGTGGCTGCATGTGCGCGGCGCGCCGGGCAGCCATGTCATTGTTCCGGTGCGGGACGGGCGCGAACCGACGCCGGCCGCGCTGGAGAGGGCGGCTGCCATTGCGGCGCATTTTTCGTCGCTTTCCCGGCAGCCGCGGGTACCTGTTGACATGACGCGGGTGCGCCATGTCAAAAAACCGCAGGGCGCGCGGCCCGGAATGGTCAATTATTTTCAGTTTCAGACCGTGCTTATTGAGCCGGCTTCCGATCTGTAAAAAAAGCCCGGGCCGGCAAGGCCCGGGCTTTTGACGGGAAAAACTCAGTCGGCGGCGGCGCCGAGCCCCTTTTCCTGCAAAAAGCACATGGTTTTGTACAGAACATCGACGGCCTGCTCGCGGGTCAGCACCTCGTTGGGACGGAAGGTATTGTCGCTGTAAGCCGGGAGAATGCCGGCGGCGCTGACCGTGGCGACGGAGGAAACCGCCCACTCGGGGATTTCAGCGGTGTCGGCAAAGGTCAGGGTGCGCCCGTCGGTGGTCAGGTGGGCGGCACGCTGGACAATGCTTGCGGCTTCAGCGCGCGTAATGCCGTCGGCCGCCCGGAAGGAGTGGTTGCCGTCGGCGCCCTTTTGCCCGTAGACAATGCCGGAATTGACGGCGGCCGCCACATAGGGCTGCGCCCAGGTGGGAATGGCGTCGTTGTCGGCAAGGCCGGTGCTGACGGCTGCGGTCGGCAGGGGAAGCTCGGTGGCGGCAGCGGTCAGCGCGACAAATTCGGCGCGGCTGACCGAAAGCTCAGGCTTTAAGAAGCACGCGGCCCCCAGGCGTTCGCCCGTGAGCACGCCCTCTTCCGCCAGGCGCACAGCCTGGTAATGCGATGTTGACTGTGCCATGTCGGTGTAGCTTATATCGCTGCCCGAGGGCCGTTTGCGCACCTGTACCGTCACGCTGGCTTCGGCAGAGGGATTGCCGTACGCGTCGACGGCCTGGTAGGTGAATACATCCTCTCCGGTCCGGCCTTCCGAGGTATAGCAAAAACCGGTGTCGGTCAGGGTGACCGTTCCGTGCTCCGGCTGGGAAAGCAGGGTGAAGGTGCATGCGTCGCCGTCGGGGTCCAGTGCGGAAAACGCACCGCACAGCGGCAGGTCAGGGTAGGTTTCGACACTGAGATCGCGCGCAATGGGCGCGGTGTTTTCTTCAGCGGACAGGTTGAGCGCAACGTTTACGCTGTCGCCCGTGGCTCCCGTGCGGGAGAAAACCGGGATAAAGGAAAAAGACGTGTGCACATCCCCTTCTGCGGCGGGGGCAAAAGACAGGGCGCTGAGGCTTTCGGCCGAGATGCTTTCGCCGTGTGCCAGCTCACGTCCGGCCAGGCGAAGCACGCCGGCCGCCTCCTCGGGCAGGCGGGAGAGGACAATGCTTTCCAGCTGCTGCGTGCCTGTTACGCGGCTTTCGAAATCTTCAAGGGAAAAGGTGACAATATCACCTGGCGCGGCGCTTTTGGCAAAGGTCTGCACAGCGGTGCTGTCGCTGCCCTCGCGGAAAAAAAGCGCCCGGGCCGGGAAGGCTGCAACGCACAGCGCCGTACACAGGCTGAGCACCCATAAAAGGGTGCGGCGTTTGGTGTTCAAAAAAACTCCTCCTTTGAAAGAGCATGAATCTTTGCGGGAAAATGCCCCGGATTTTGAAAATAGTGTTGCTTTTTCCGCGCACATTATTCCCGAAAGAAACGCTGCGGGCGCAGCGCCAAAATGTGCCTTTTGCCGGGCGCTGCGGGCAAAAAACAGTTGCCTTTTGCGGCGTTTTATGTCAGAATAATACTATCCGCAGCATGGATGCAGGAGGTTTGAAATTATGGAAAAACAAAAGCGCGTTCTCGTTCTGGACTTTGGCGGGCAGTATAACCTGCTCATTGCCCGGCGGGTCCGAGAGTGCGGTGTATATTGTGAAATCGTGCCTTACAGTGCGCCGCTTGCGCGTATCCGCGATTTCGCGCCCGACGGCATCATTTTCACGGGCGGTCCGGCCACGGTGTTTGCCGAAGGCGCGCCGATGATTGACAAAGCGGTGTTTGAGTTGGGCGTGCCGGTGCTGGGCATCTGCTACGGACAGCAGCTGATGACATACCTGCTGGGCGGCTCGTGCAAAAAAGCCGAAACCCGCGAGTACGGAAAAGTGGAGCTGCAGCACAGCGGCGACAGCCTTTTGTTTGACGGTGTGCCCGAAAAGTCGATATGCTGGATGAGCCATGGCGTGGAGGTCGAAAGCCTGTCGCCGGGGTTCCGCGTCTGCGCGCATACGGCGGGCTGTGCCTGCGCCGCGATTGAAAATCCCGAAAAGAAGCTGTATGGCGTGCAGTTTCATCCTGAGGTGCTGCACACCCAGTACGGAACGGAGATTTTGAAAAACTTTCTTTATAAAGTGTGCGGCCTGAGTGCTGACTGGACCATGTCGTCGTATTCGGTGGAAGCAATCGAAGAATGCCGCCGCCGTGTCGGGCAGGGCAAGGTGCTGCTGGCGCTTTCGGGCGGCGTGGACAGCTCGGTTGCAGCCGCGCTGCTGCACCGTGCTGTCGGCGAACAGCTGACCTGTATTTTTGTGGACCATGGGCTTTTGCGAAAAAATGAAGGCGATGAGGTCATGCAGGCCATGGGCGCGCTGGGGGTCAGGGTCATCCGTGTCAACGCGCAGCAGCGGTTTTTGGGCCGGTTGGCCGGTGTGTCCGATCCGGAACGCAAGCGCAAAATCATCGGCGAAGAGTTCATCCGCGTTTTTGAAGATGAGGCCAAAAAGCTGGGCCGCGTAGACTTTCTCGTTCAGGGGACCATTTATCCCGACGTGGTGGAAAGCGGCATAGGGGAAGCGGCTGTCATCAAGAGCCACCACAATGTCGGCGGTCTGCCCGATCATGTGGATTTCAAAGAGATCATTGAGCCGCTGCGCCGGCTGTTCAAGGATGAAGTACGGCAGCTGGGGCTGGAGCTCGGGCTTCCCGAAGCTTTGGTGTGGCGGCAGCCTTTCCCGGGGCCGGGACTGGCCATTCGCGTCATAGGCGAAATCACGGAAGAAAAACTGGATATTCTGCGCGACGCCGATGCGATTTTCCGCGAGGAAATTGCGGAAGCCGGCCTGCAGAAAAGTGTGGGGCAGTATTTTGCCGTGCTCACGCCGCTGCGTTCAGTGGGCGTTATGGGCGACGAACGGACGTATGATTATACACTTGCACTGCGCGCCGTGGAAACAACCGACTTCATGACGGCAAACTGGGCGCGCCTTCCGTATGACGTTTTGGAGAAGGTCTCCAGCCGAATTGTGGGAGAGGTCAAACACATCAACCGCATAGTGTATGATATCACCAGCAAACCCCCCGCAACCATCGAGTGGGAGTAACTGC
>CANUCM010000130.1 GCA_947856675.1 uncultured Clostridia bacterium
TCCAACGAAATCACCTCATTTTTCAGGCAGTGTACGCGGGGAAGCAAAGGCGGACAAAAGCACGGAAGGATCGGGCTGCGGCCAGCAAAAGCCGAGGCTTTGCAGCGTTTGCACGGTGCAGCGGCAGACGGGGACAATGCGGGAAGAGACGCCGCGAAGGTGCTGGTAGGCGGAAAGCAGCGGAGCGGTCAGGGCGGGCTCGCGGGAAGCGGCCGAGGCCAGCTCGCGCTCAAAGTCCGCCTCGGACACCTCCTGCACGCTGCCGCACAAAAAGACGGCCAGCTCGCGCAGCGAAAGGGTGTGCGGGCAAAACAGGTGGAACGTGCCGCCGCCCTGGGAAAGCAGCAGAACCAGCGCCCGGGCGCACAGATCGACGGGGGTCATTTCCACGGGCGCCTGCGCCAGGACATGCGGCATGCAGTGCATCAGGGAGATGCCGCGGCATATGGCATAAAACGAATTGCTCCCGGGGTTTTTCTGAAACATGCCGTCGCTGGCGCGCCCGACCAGGCGGCCGATGCGGAAAATACAGCCGGGCAGGCCGTTGTGCAGTGCGGCGCGCACCTGCTGTTCGGCGAGGTACTTGGTGCGCACATAGACGTTTTCGCGCCAGTTCTGGCCGATGTCAAAGTCGTCCTCGCAAAACTCGCGGTCGGCCGCGGAGCCGTCTTCCATGGATTCGCCCGAGATGCTGATGGTCGACACATGGGCGAGAAAGGCGCCGGAATCCCTGGCCAGGGCAATGATGCGGGCGGTGCCGCGCACGTTGATTTCCTCGGGCAGGCTGTCGGCGGCATAGTGGCGCACGTCGGCGGCGGCGTGGATGATGTGGGAAATGCGGGAGCACAGCTCTTCGCGCACATCGGCGGACAGGCCGAGGTCGGGTTTTGTCAGGTCGCCGGCCACGGCGCGGATGCGGCTGCGCGCGGTGTCAAGCCACGGAGTGCCGAAGTAATGGGCAAGCGTATCCCACAGCGCCTGCTCTCCGGAGCGGACAAGGCAATGAACGGCCGGGCAGCCGGCGTCGAGCAGCGCGCGCACCAGGTGCGCGCCCAAAAAACCGGTCGCGCCGGTCAGAAAGACCTCCTCCGGGGCGGCGCAGCGCCCGTCGGTCCGGGGCGTTTCGGCCTGCGGCGCCGGCGCGCTTTGCTCCGGCGTGTCGGACAGCCCCAGCAGAGCGCGCTGCGCATGCAGCGTGGGGTGCTCGTAAAACTGGGCCAGCGTCATGGAAAAGCCCAGATCGTAATACTGGCTGAGCAGCGACAGCGCACCCAGTGAGGTCCCGCCCTGTTCAAAAAAGGTCTGCACGGGCGAAACATCGCTGCGCCCGAGCGCTTTTTGCCAAAGCTGCCCGATGCTGTCGCGGGGGGTCTGCGGCCGGGACGCGTCCGCGGGCTCCGGCGCGCGCTGCGTAAGCGCCTGAAGGTCGGCTTTGCCGGTCGGCGTGCGCGGCATGGCCGCGAGCAGGGAAATGTGCCGCGGCACCATATAGGACGGCAGTTCGAGGGACAGCGCCTTTTGAAGCGCCTGCACATCGGGCTGGGCGCCGGGCGCCGGCACGACAAAGGCGTGCAGGGCCTGTGAGCCGTCGGCGAGCGTCCGGGCGAGCACTTCGGCTTCGCAAACCCCGGGCTGGCGCAGCAGGGCGCCCGTCACTTCTCCGGGCTCGACGCGCTGGCCGTTGAGCTTGATCTGCCGGTCGCGGCGGCCGATAAAATCCAGCCGCCCGTCGGCGCGCAGGCGGACGATGTCGCCGGTGCGGTACAGGCGTGCGCCGGGGTGTTCGGGGTCGGGAAGAAAGAAGCGCTGCGTCAGGTCGGGATCTCCCGCATAACCCAGGGCCAGGCATTCGCCGCCCAGCAGCAGCTCGCCGCGGGCCAGCGGCGGCACGGGGCGCAGCTGCTCGTCGCAGACAAGGGCGCGGCAGTTGAACAGCGGGGTGCCGATGGTGACATTGCCGTCGGACACGTCGGCGCCGGTGGCGTACACGGTGGCCTCGGTCGGGCCGTAGAGGTTGACAACGCGGGCGCAGCCGGTGCGGCGCAGGCGCAGAACCAGCTCAGAGGGCAGCGCTTCGCCGGCCAGAATCATCAGCCTCAGCTGTCCGGCGGCCTGGCAGAAGGCGGGAAAGCCCAGGCACATCTGAAGCCGCGACGGGGTCAGCTGCATGACGGCGGGGCGCGTGTTTTCCATCAGGGCGGCCAGCCGGTGGGGCGGCAGCATTTCCTCCTCGTCGGCCAGGGCAACGGTGCGGCCCATGGCGAGCGGGACGAGGGTCTCGGTGACAAAGGTGTCAAACAGGATGCTGGTCGAGCACAAAACGGGGCCGTCGGCCGGCCCGAGCAGGGCGGACAGCGAGGCAAAGAGGTTGGAAACGGCCCGGTGCTGCAGCATGACGCCCTTGGGGGCGCCGGTCGAGCCGGAAGTAAACAGAATGTTGAAGAGATCGGAGCTCTTGCGGTCCTGCGGGGGGCAGAAACCCGCACCGCCGGCGGTGCGCAGCGGCACGGCGCGGCAGCCGGCCGGAAGCTCTGGCGGGTTTTCTCCCTCCGGCGGGCACAAAACGACGCTGACGTCCGCGGCGCGCACCATGGCGGCAATGCGCTGCGCGGGCAGCGTGTCGGACAGCGGAACATAGGCAAAGCCGGCCTTGAGAATGCCGAGCAGCGCGGCGAAAAGATCCGGCGTGCGCCGCACGGCGACGCCGACGGCGGCATTGCGGGCCAGCCCGAGCGACAGCAGCTGGGCGGCGACGGCGTCGGAGCGTTCATTCAGCGCGCCGAAGGAAAGGCTTTCGCCGTGCCACAAAACGGCGGGGGCGTCGGGCGAGGCCAGTGCGCGCATGGCAAACAGCCGGTCGAGGGAAACGTCGGAAAAGGGCGCGCAGCGCAGCAGGGGCTCCTCCAGCAGGCGGAAGCGATCGGCGGGATGCCAGGCCGAAAGCTCGCCGACGGGGGTGTCGGGCTGGCCGGCCAGCTGGCTGCACAGCTGCACAAGGCTGCGTCCCATCAGCTGTGCGCTGTCCGGCTCAAACAGCGAAGCGGCGTATTCCAGTGAAAAGCCGAAGGCGCCGTTTTCCTCAAACACCTCGAGGCTGAGGTCCATTTTGGCCGAGCCGGAGGGCATGTCCGCCGGCCGGAGCTCGGCTTCGCCCAGTGTGACGGGGCCGCGTTCGGCCGGGCGCATGGAAATCAGGGTGCTGTACAGCGTGCCGCGGTCGGCACGGCGCGCAGCGCCGGTTATGGAAAGGATCTGCTCGAGCGCGGCGTCCTGATGGTCAAGCAGTCCGGCAATGTGCAGCTGTACGTCTTTGAGGTACTGAGCCGCCGTCTGATCGGGGCGGATGGAAAAGCGCAGGGGCAGCGAGCGGATAAACGGCCCGGCGATATCCTGCGTGCCCGGTGTCCGGCGGCCGGAGACCGGTGTGCCGACGGCGAAGTCGGCCTGTCCGGAAAGCGCGTGCAGCAAAAGGCCGAACGCGCCGGCAAACAGGGCAAAGGGGGTCAGCGACAGATTGCGGCAGGCGCTGCGGCACAGCTCGCTCCGGCGCGCGTCCAGGGCGAAGGAAACCGTGCCGCCCAAATAGTCAAACTGCCGGGGGCGCGGCTTGTCGCACGGCAGGTCCAAGAGATCGGGCACGCCGCGCAGGGTGTCTTTCCAGTAGGCGAGCGACGACTCGGAGGGCGTTTCCCCGCCCTGCCCGAGCCAGCAGGCGTAATCGATGTAGGAAACGGGCGGCATGGCCGGCTGCTGCCCGGCGTACAGCTGCGTCAGCCGCTGCAGCAAAAGGGCGCTGGAAAGCCCGTCGCCGATGATGTGGTGCGAGTCGCACAAAAGCACCTGCGAGCCGTCGGGGTCGTTCCAAATCCCGGCGCGGATCAGGGGCGGGCGCGAAAGGTCAAAGGGCCGCACAAAAGCGTCGAAGGCTTCGCGCAGCGTTGCGCCTTCGACCGTTTCGACGGAGAACTCCGCCGTGTCGGCCACGGTTTGTACAATGCGCCCGCCGGTGCGCACAAACGCGGCGCGCAGCAGGGGATCGAGGGCGATGAGACGGCGGTAGGCGTCTTCCAGGCGCGGCAGGTCCAGCGAGCCGTGCACGCGCAGGGCGCCCGGCATGTTGGCGACGCCGCGGGCGTCGAGCATGGACTGCATGTACAGGTTCTGCTGCGTGGGTGACAGCGGGTACTCCTCGCGTGCCGGGGCGGCGGGAATGGGGCAGCCGGAAGAGGCCGCGCCGTCCGGCGCGCCGAGCAGCTCCGAAAGGGCCGCGGCGGTGCGGGCGGCGTACAAATCGCTGACGCGCAGGCGCACGCCGAAGCGCAGCTCCAGCTCGCTGAGAAGGCGCATGGCGCCGAGCGAGTCGCCGCCGCAGGCAAAGTAATCGTCGTCTGCGCCCATGTCCGGGCTGCCTGCGGCTTCACGCATCCGCTGCAGGACCTCGGCGGTCCGGGCGTCGGCCGCCCGGGTGCCGCGCACGGGCGCGTTCGGTTCGGGCAGCCGCGAAAAGTCCACTTTGCCGCTGGCGCTGAGGGGCAGCTGCGCCACGCGGATAAACTGCGAGGGGATCATGTACGGGGGCAGGTAGGTGGCCGCAAAAGAGAGCAGCTCGGGGTGCGGCAGCTCCTGCGGGCTGACATAATACAAAACAAGGCTCTGGCTTTGGCCGGCCGGGACAAGGCGTGCCGCGGCGGCCGAAATCCCGGGGTGCTGCGCCATGCGCGAGGACACCTCGCTCAGCTCGACGCGAAGCCCGCGCAGCTTGACCTGGCTGTCGGCGCGCCCGCGCAGCACGAGCTCGCCGGCCTCGTTCAGGCAGGCGAGGTCGCCGGTGCGGTACAGGCGCTCGTCCGGCTCAAAGGGGCTGTCAAAAAAGCGCTCGGCCGTCAGCTCGGGCAGGTTGCGGTAGCCGCGGCCGACGCACACGCCGCCGATGTACAGCTCGCCGCACGCGCCCACGGGCAGCGGGCTGCGCCGGCTGTCCAGAACGTAGAGCCGGCAGCCCGGCATGGGCCGGCCGGCCGTGACGGTGCGCGCGTCGTTGAGCAGCGAAAGGCTGACGCCGATGGTGGTTTCCGAAGGGCCGTACTGGTTGTAAATGCGTGCGTCCGTGCACTGGCGCAGGCGGCGCACAAGCTCTCCGGGGAACGGTTCGCCGCCGCACAGCACCGTTTCGACGCGGCGCATGGCGCGGGAAAATTCCGGATCGCGCAAAAGGGCCTGCAGCCGGGAAGGGGTGCAGGCCAAAAAGCCCGCGGCGTAACCGGTGATGAGGCCGGCCAGGCGGCGGGGGTCTTCCCCTTCGGCACCGACGGGAAACAGCAGCGTGCGGCCGCACAGAAGGGCCGCCATGCTCTCGAGCACAAAGGCGTCAAAGCCGATGCTGCACAGCGAAAGCACGGCGCCGCGGCCGTAGACGTCCTGCATGGACACGGCAAAATTGAGCAGGCTGCGCTGCTCGATTTCCACGCCCTTGGGTTTGCCGGTGCTGCCGGAGGTGTACACAATATAGGCAAGGCTTGAGCCCTGCGCGGGGCAGGGCAGGGGCGGCGCGCCGTCAAACTGCGCTTTTGCCGCGGCGGGGTCGATGACCTGCAGCAGGGAGTCAAGGCCAAGCCGCCGGGCCGTTTCGGGCGCCGTGATGACGGCGCAGGCGCCGCTGTCGGAAAGAATGTCCCGGATGCGTGCCGCCGGGGTGTCGGGGGCGATGAGCACCCACGCGTGGCCCGCCTGCGCAATGCCCGTCATGGCCTGCACAAGCTGCACGCCCTTTTCGAGCACGACGGCAATGACGCCTCCGCCTTCGGCGCAGACGCCGTGGGCGGCGTGCGCGATGCAGTTGGCGCCCAAAAGCAGTTCGCGGTAGGTGTGGCGCTGTCCGCCGGCGATGACGGCGGCGCGGCCGGGGTGTTCCAGCGCCTGCGCCTGCAGGCGCTCATACAGGGTCCCGGCGGGCAGGGCGCGGCAGTCGGTTTGGTTGAAGGTGTAGAGCACCTTTTCCCGCTCCTCCAGGCTGAGCATGGAAATTTGCCACACCGGACGGTCGGGATGCTCCAGCGCCTGCGTCAGAATATGGACCAGATACCCGTGCAGCCGCTCAATTTCGCTTTCCGAAAACAGCTGCGTCAGGTAATCGTAGCTGACGCAGCAGCGCTTTTCGCTCTCCATGCAGCTGAGGTGGATGCACAGGTGCTCGGCCTGGTAGCCGCTGTAATTCCACTGGCCGGAAAAATGCACCGAAGCCTCGCGGCCGGTGTACACGCGGCTGCTCTGGAACGAAAGCACCATGTCAAAAAGCCGGCCGGAACGCCCCGACATGGCGGTGATTTCGGAAAACGGGAAACGCTGGTGGCGCAGAAGGTCGTACCACTGCTCGGTAAAATGCTCATTGAACTGTTCAAAGGTCCAGTTTTCGTCAAGCTCGCCGAACAGCGGCAGCGTGCTGACAAACATGCCGCCCGACTCGCGGTCGCTGACGCCGCTGCGGTTGTAAATGGGCACGCCCAGGCAAAAACGCCGGCTTTGGCCCATGCGGTGAAGATAAATGGCAAGCGCCATGTAAAAAACGGAAAAGGGCGCCACCCGGTTTTTGACGCAGAAGCTGTACACGGCGTGGTTGAGCACCTCGGAAAAAGCAAAGGTGCGCCGCCGCCCCACGGGACTGACGGCCGCGCCGGAAAACTCGCGGATGACAGCGGGGGAAAAGTCCCGCGAAAGCTCGTTTTGCCAAAAGCTGCGGTCGCGCTCAAAAGCTTTGGAGTGCAGATACTCCTGTTCGGCCTGCACGTGCAGCCGGTAATCGGGCGAAGGCTCATACGATTCCTGCCTGCCTTCGCACAGGTCAAGGTATATGCGGGCAATGCGGTTGGTCAGAAGCACCTGCGACCAGCCGTCGGAAATCAGGTGATGGGTCTTGATAAAAACGCCGCCCTCATGCTCGCCCAGCCGGATAATGGCAAAATAGTACAGCGGACAGTCAAAAAGCGGCATGATTTCCCGCGTGACAGAGGCTTCCCAGTGCGAAAACCCGCCCATGCCGCTGAGCGAAAAATCAAAAACCGGAAACTGCTCGGGCTTGTATTCGGCTTCATATTGCTCGGGCTGCGCATCCTCAGGGCGGAGGCAAATGCGGGTGCGCAGCGTGCCGAAAAGCTGCAGCACAAGGTTGAGCGCATGGTTGACAAGCCCGGCGTCAAAGCGTCCGCGGATCAACATGGTTTCGCAAATATTGTTGACGGGCGTTCCGGACAGCGACTGCTCAAGCCGCCAGATGTTCATCTGGCTGCCGGAAAGCGGGTATGTGTTTTTCGGTGCATTGAATGGCACTGCCCTCAACCGTCCTTTTGGTAAGTTTTTCCAATAAATATCTGAAAACCAAACAGTATTATTATACGATTTTGCACAAGTAAAATCAACCGCCTGAGGGGGAAAATCGGGAAAATGGTCATATTTTCCAAACGCCGGTCGAACGGCGCCGTTACAGCATGGCGAGCAGGCGCCAGGCGGTGGAAATGACAAAGCAAAGCAGCAGTCCGACGGTGGTGGGCAGGGCAAAGGCGGCCAGGGTCCAGCCGAGGCTGCCCGTTTCGCGGTGGATGGTCAGGCAGGTGGTGGAGCAGGGCCAGTGGAAGAGGGAAAACACGATGGTGCACACGGCGGTCAGGGGGGTCCAGCCGTTGTGCACGAGCAGGGCGTGCAGCTGGGCGGTGCCCAGCTCGGTCAGGCTGGAGGCCGAAAGGTAGGCCATAACGGCGATGGGCATCACGATTTCGTTGGCGGGAAAACCCAGGATAAAGGCAAGGAGGATGACGCCGTCGAGCCCGAACAGGCTGGCGAAGGGGTCGAGCGCGCCGGAAATGCGTTCGAGCAGGCTGATGCCGCCGGGGGCCAGGTTGGCGCACAGCCAGATGACAAGGCCGGCCGGCGCGGCGACGGCGGCGGCGCGGCCGAGGACAAAGAGGGTGCGGTCGAAAACCGAGCGGACGATGACCTTGCCGATTTGGGGCCTGCGGTAAGGCGGAAGCTCCAGGGTAAAGCCCGAGGGCATGCCGGCCAGCACGGTTTTGGACAAAAGGCGGGAGCATAAAAGGGTCATGCCGACGCCCAGGACGATGACACCGGTGAGCAGCAGGGCGGAAAGCATGGTGGCGCCGGGGCCGCAGGCGGCGCCGAGGAAAAACATGGAGATGATGGACAAAATGGTGGGAAACCGGCCGTTGCAGGGAACCATGGAGTTTGTGAGAATGGCGATGAGGCGTTCGCGCGGGGAATCGATGATGCGGCAGCCGATGACGCCGGCGGCGTTGCAGCCGAGGCCCATGCACATGCACAGGGCCTGTTTGCCGCAGGCGCAGGCTTTTTTAAAGCAGTGGTCGAGGTTGAAGGCCACGCGCGGCAGGTAGCCGAAGTCCTCGAGCAGGGTAAACAGGGGAAAGAAAATGGCCATGGGCGGCAGCATGACGGAAACGACCCAGGCCAGGACGCGGAAGACGCCCAGGATCAGCGCATCGTGCAGCCAGGCGGGCGCCTTGGCCGAAAGCAGCAGTGCCGACAGCGTGTCCTGCAGGGAAAACAGGCGGGCACTGAGCCACTGGGATGGGATGTTGGCGCCCGATATGGTCAGCCAGAACACGAAAAACAGCAGCAGCAGCATAATGGGAAAACCTGTGCGCCGGCTGGCAAACAGCCTGTCAAGGCGCCGGTCGAGCGCGTCGCTGTCGGGCTTGTCGCGGTGCACGCAGGCGCGGGCGGCCTGTTCGGCCAGCAGAACGGCGCGGCGGGAATCCTGCTCGTCGGTTTCGGGGCCGGGGCTGCCGGACGGCGTGCGGGCCGCGGCGTCTGCGGCACAGCGCATCAGCCGGTCCAGCCCGTCGCCCGAGCGGGCGCTGGTGCCGACAACGGCGGTACCCAGCGTGCGTTCGAGCTGCGCGAGGTCGACATGAATGTGCCGGTGCCGGGCTTCGTCCATGAGGTTGACGCACACCACAACGCGGTCGGTGACGGCCGCTATCTGGAAAAAGAGGATCAGGCTGCGTTCGAGGCAGGTGGCGTCGCACACGACGATGACGGCGTCAGCCCCGCCGGAGCGGATAAAGTCGCGCGCGGCCTCTTCTTCGGCGGAATGGGCGAGAAGGGAATAGGTTCCCGGCAAATCGACAAGTACGATGCCCGTGCCGCCGCAGCGGCAGTAGCCCTGCGCCGTGCTGACGGTTTTTCCCGGCCAGTTGCCGGTGTGCTGCCTGAGCCCGGTCAGCGCGTTGAACACCGTGCTTTTTCCGACGTTGGGGTTGCCGGCCAGCGCGACGACGATGTCCTGCGGCGAGCGGCGGCAGGCGGAAAGATCGGGCGCAAAGGCGGAGGAGTCGGGCATGGGCGGCGCCTCCTTACTGCTGTACGAGCACGGCGTCGGCCTGCTCGCGGCGCAGGGCGATGACGGCGCCGCGGATGCCGTAGGCAACCGGGTCACCCGCCGGGCTTTTCTGGATACAGCGCACCGGCGTGCCGGCAATCAGCCCGAGGTCCAAAAGCCGGCGGCTGAGCTCGCCGGCGCGTTCCACCGACAAAACCCGGGCGGTCTGGCCTTCGCGCAGACTGCTCAGGGGTTGGGATGTGCGCATAACAATCTCTCCTTGTCAGAAAAATCGGGGGGAGCCCCGAGGGCTCCCCCCGTATTCCATTATAGGAGTGCGCGCGGAAAAAAGTGCGTGCTCACAGCGAATCAATCAGGATGTCACAGGCCGTCCGCGCACCGCGGGAAAGCGGGTTTTTGCAGTCGGGGGCGGGACGGGACAGGCGGACAATGTGCAGAAAATCCTCGGGCGCGTACAGCGCCAGCCGTTCCACGCCGCTGCGCTGGGCGCGGTTTTCGAGCATGGCTGTAAAAATATCGCCGTAGCCGGCGTTTTTGGGCAGATCAAGGTCGCCGGCCAGCTGGGGGATAATGCGTTCGAACAAAAGGCGCAGCGGCGGCAGCCGGCGCGTGATTTTCAGGGCGCGCGCGGCGCGGAGGATGCTCTCTTCCCCGGCGAGGGAAAAGCGGCGGAAAGCCCGCTCGTCGCTCAGGCTGCGCGTCAGGTAATAGTGCCGTCCGGCCAGGCCGCGCAGCTGGCGCAGCGCGTCATAATAGCCGAGCGTCATGGTGCGGCGCGAAACGGCGGTGTCAAACTCCATGATGGGGCCGAGCTTTTCGCTGGGGGCAATGGTGATGACGGTTTTGGTCTTGTCGCGCGTGGGACGGTGGATGCCGAGCGCCATGGTGCGCACGGCGATGACGGTGTCGCAGCCGCGGTCAATCAGCATGTTGACCGGGCAGTTTTCGTAGGCGCCGCCGTCCATATAACGCTTTTCGCCGATGGAAACCTGCTCCATGCCGGGAAAGGACGCGCTGGCCAGGATGTAGTCCGGAATGCGCTCGGGCTCCATTTGCCCCTTGAACAGCTCAAGCGGCTTAAAGTCGGGCAGGGAAACGGCCACAAGGCCGAAGTCAACCGGGCTTTCAAGAAGCCGGGGGACGTCAATATACTTTTCGATGAGGGCGCGGATGCGGCTTGTGTCGACGCCGCCGCCGCTGAGCGTTTCCCGGGCTTTTTCGCGGAAAAAGCTCAGCGCCTGTGCCGACACTTTGCCGCGGCTGATGAGGGCGAGAAACTGTGATTCTTCCTCGGTAAACAGGTCGGAGCTTTTCATTTTGAGCCACAGTTCACGGGCTTTGGCAAAGTCGCCCTGCGCAAACAGGGCGCCGTTGATGGCGCCGATAGATGTTCCGGCGATGGCGTCAAACGCCAGCCCCTGTTCCAGGCAGGCCTGCATGGCGCCGATGTGGTACGCGCCGCGGGCGCCGCCGCCTTCCAGTGCAAGACCCAGCATAAAAAACTCCTTTTACGTGCCGCTTTTGCGGAAAAAATAGGTTTTGTACTCACATGAAAACCCCAGGCTGCGGTACAGCCCGACGGCCGGGGCATTGCATTCCATGACGCTCAGGCGGACCTGCGGCCTGCCGCTTTGCAGAATGTGGTTGACACAGTGCATGCACAAGGCGGCGCCCAGGCCCTGACCGCGGTGGGCGTCGTCGACGCACAAACTGTCCACGGTGCCGTCAAATGCGCTGGCAAAGGCAATGGCCGCGCTGCCCCGGCGCAGGACAAACAGGTCGGCGGCGCGGCTTTTGTACAGCTGCCGCGTGTTTTCAGAGGGGGCAATGCAGTACGGCTCCAGCCCGAGGCGCCGGCGCACATCGTAAAAGCTGCGCGAAACCAGCTGCTGCACCGCGTCGTAATCGGCGTCGCAGTAAGGGGCAAAGGGCAGCGGCGGCACGCGGAAAGCAGCGCCGGAAAAGCTCATCTCCAAAACGGTAAAGGCCGGCTCAAACCCGTGCCCGTGCAGAAAACGGGACAGGGGGCTGTGCGGGTCTTTGAGCATGGCGGGCAGCGCGGCGTCCGGAAGGCTGCCGGCGAGGTGGGCAAACTGCGCCTGCGAGCGCAGAAGCTCGCCCAGTTCAAGGCCTGCGCTGTGCCCCAGCGCGCGGATCAACGGTACAGCCGCAGGTTTTCCGGCTGCGGTGTGTAATAAAGACGTGAAACGGCCAGGATGAGGGCAAAGTAGAAGCCCGACGACACGCTGAACAAAACGTGGCCGGCGATAATGAGGTAGCCGGCGCACAGGCCGAGCGACACGGCGAGGCACAGCCCCATGAGGTCGAAGCGGCGGAACAGCGACAGCAGAAGCTGCACGCCCAGCTTGAAATAAAGCCACAGCAGTGCGGCCGCGCCCACGATGCCGTAGTACAGCAGCACTTCAAACACGTCCATTTCGACGACGTACTGCTGTGTGCCGCGGCCCACGCCGAACAAAATGCAGTAAACGCCGCCGTCGCGGTACATGTCAAAGGCGCGGCGCAGCTTGTCCTGACGGCCGGAGAGCAGGGCGGTGGCCGCACCCTCCCGTTCGGAGATGTCGCTCATGGCGCCGAAGGATTCGGAAATCTCGCTGAGAACGTTGCCGGAGGCAAACAGCATCAGAGCGCCCAGGGTCAGCGCAAACAGCGCGAGAATGAGGAGCAGGCGGATCAGCATGCTTTTGTCTTTTTTGGCAAACAAGGTGAAAAGGGCGTAGCACAGCGGGGCAAAGACCGAAATGCCCACGCCGATAAAGGCGGTTTTTGTACCGATAAGGCACATGGCCACGAGGGTAAAGGCCGGGGCGGTGGCGTACGGCAGTGCTTTTTTGCGGGAAATATTCGCAGGCAGCTGCAGAAAAAAGCAGATGCACAGCGGCACAAGCGCCATCATGATGGCGGTGATGTCGTTGCCCGAGTAGAAAAAGCCGCGGAACCCGCGGTAGCCGAAGCGGTCCGCGTAGGTGCTGTAGCCCACCTGGAACAGGTAGGGGATGAGAATGGACAGCGAAAGGAGGTTGAGCGAGAAAACAAAGGTGCGCGAAAGCTTGTGCATCAGACGTTCGCGGGACAGGCCGCAGCGCTGGAACACGCGGGCGTACACGACGAGTACGGCCACATTGTAGGCGAAGCGGACAATATAGGTCAAATCGCTCATCAGGTCAAAACGGTAGAAAAAGAAAAACTC
>CANUCM010000131.1 GCA_947856675.1 uncultured Clostridia bacterium
CGCTGCGCCGCCTGGTCCCAGCGCACTAAAACGCCTGCGCCGTGCTCGCAAAATACCGAGTCGGCCGGGTTTTCCGTATCGCCGTCGGGGTCATAGCCGCTTTCGGCCACGACCTGCGCCTGGTTTCTGCACGGCTCGTACCCGCCCGGCGCGCACGACATGCGGCCGCGGCCGCGCGTATACGCCGCCACCTCCGCCCCATAGGAACGAAGGGCCGCCACCGGTGCGCGCGCCGTGAGCTCCGCCGTTTCTCCCCGGCTTTCCGGCACGCCGCACTGCCCGCCCATGCGCTGAATGTCGGCCATGCAGCGCCCGACGTGCTCCTGCGGCAGCGTAAAGCGCACCTCATACCACGGCTCCAGCAGCACGCATTCGGCACACCGCAGCCCCTGCCGCACGGCGCGGTAGGTCGCCTGACGGAAATCCCCGCCCTCGGTATGCTTGATGTGCCCCCGGCCCCCGACCAGCGTGATGCGCATATCGGTGATGGGCGAGCCCGTCAGCACGCCCGGGTGGCTGCGCTCAGCCAGGTGCGACAAAATCAGCCGCTGCCAGGTCAGGTCAAAATCGTCGCCGCTCAGCGCCGATCCAAACTGCAGCCCGCTGCCGCGCGGCAGCGGCTCAAGCAGAAGGTGCACCTCGGCATAATGCCGCAGCGGTTCATAATGCCCCGCGCCCAGCACGGGCCGCGCAATGGTTTCGCGGTACACAACGCTGCCTTCGTCAAACGCAACCTGCAGCCCGAAGCGCTCGGCTATCACCCGCTGCATGACCTCAATCTGCACCTGGCCCATGAGCTGCATGTGGATTTCACGCAGCGCGCCGTTCCACACAAGCCGCAGCTGCGGGTCCTCCTCCTCTAAAACGCTCAGCGTGCGCAGGGCGGCGTGCGCATCGGTTCCCGGCGGCAGGTTGACACGGTATGTGAGCACCGGCTCCACAAGCGGCGGCAGCTCGTCCTGCTGCGCGCCCAGCCCCTGCCCGGCCCGTGTATGGCTCAGCCCGGTGACGGCGCACACCATGCCCGCTTCGGCCTGCCGGACCGCCTGCCAGCGCGCGCCCGAATACACCCGGATTTCAAACACCTTTTCCTCCCACGCGCAGCCGTCGGTTTCGCCGCGCAGCACACTGCGCACCGGCAGCGTACCGCCCGTGAGCTTCATAAAGGTCAGCCGCTCGCCCTGCTCGCCGCGCGCAATCTTGTACACCCGCGCGGCAAACTCCTGTCCCCGCGCAGGCTCGGGCCCCAGCCTGCGCAGCCCCGCAAGCAGCGCGTCCAGCCCCGTAAGCCGCAGCGCCGAGCCAAAATAGCACGGAAACAGCGCCCGCCGCGCAATAAGCCCCGAAAGCTGCGCGTCGCTCAGCGTACCCGTTTCCAGATAGCTCGCAAGCTCCTGCTCGCCGCACAGCGCCGCCTGCTCGCACACCTGCGCGCGGTCAGCGCCGAAATCCACGCAGTTTTCGCTCAGGCGCTGCGTCAGCTGGCGCAAAACCGCCGCGGCATCGGCGCCCGCGAGATCCATCTTGTTGACAAAAAGAAACGTCGGCACGCCGTAACGCCCCAGCAGCCGCCACAGCGTTTCCGTGTGGCTCTGCACGCCGTCCGTGCCGCTGACAACCAGCACCGCACAGTCCAGCACGCTCAGCGTGCGCTCCATTTCACTGGAAAAGTCCGCGTGCCCCGGCGTGTCAAGCAGCGTCACCTGACAGTCGCCCAGCGTCAGCTGCGCCTGCTTGGAAAATATCGTGATGCCCCGCTCCCGCTCAATGGCATGGTTGTCCAAAAACGCGTCGCCGTGGTCGACGCGCCCCAGCCTGCGAAGCGCCCCCGCGCTGTACAAAAGCCCCTCCGACAACGTGGTCTTGCCGGCGTCGACATGCGCGAGGATTCCCACCGTCAGTCTTTTCATGCGCTGCCTTTCCGTCACCTTTCATACAAAAAGGGGCTTTGCGCCCCTTTTTTGCTGTGTGTTTATTACTTATGGTATAATTTACTCGTTTGATAGTGCGGAGTACAGGTCAAATTGAGCCCGAGCCGGCGATACACTTCCTCATCCACCTGCGAAAGGATGACGCTTGCGTGCGCTTCACAGCCGCGCAGCAGGGGAAGCTGCGCCATGGCCTCGGCGGCCTTGGGGTTGGATGCGGCGCTGACGGCCAGCGCGACGAGCACCTCATCGGAGTGCAGGCGCGGGTTGTGGTTGCCGAGCAGCCCCGTTTTGAGCTGCTGGATAGGCTCAATCACCGGAGGCGGAATGAGGTGCAGCGATTTTTCCATTCCGGCCAGCGCCTTGACCGCGTTGAGCAGCGCGGCCGAAGACGCGCCCAGAAGTTCGCTGGTCTTGCCGGTCACGATGCGCCCGTCGGGCAGCTCGATGGCCGCGGCCGGCTGGTCGTCGGTCTGTGCCGAGCGCTGCTCTGCCGCAACGGCCACCGCCCGGTCTTCGGGCGAAAGGCCCATCTGGTTCATGATGCTTTCGATTTTTTTGACGGCGGCTTCGCCCGCGCGGCCTTTTTTGCAGTCGGTCATGGTGGCGTACCAGCGGCGCACAATCTCGGCGCGCGACGCCTCGCGGCAGGCCTCGTCGTCGACGATGCAGTAACCCGCCATATTGACGCCCATGTCGGTCGGCGACTTATAGGGGCAGGTGCCCGAAATGCGTTCAAACATGGCAGCCAGCACCGGGAAAATCTCAATGTCGCGGTTATAATTGACGGTACTGACGCCGTAGGCTTCCAGATGGTAGGGATCTATCATGTTGACGTCGCTCAAATCGGCCGTCGCCGCCTCGTAGGCCATGTTGACGGGGTGCTTGAGCGGAAGGTTCCAGATGGGGAAGGTTTCAAACTTGGCGTAGCCGGCCGTCACGCCGCGCAGGTGCTCGTGGTACAGCTGCGACAGGCAGGTGGCCATTTTGCCGCTGCCCGGCCCGGGCGCCGTCACCACGACGAGCGGGCGCGTGGTTTTGACATACTGGTTGCGGCCGTAGCCCTCCTCGCTGACAATGCGGCGCACGTCGTACGGGTAGCCCTCGATCCGGTAGTGCCTGAACACCGGAAGGCCCAGACGCGCAAGCCGCTCTTCAAAGGCAACGGCGGCCGGCTGTTCTTCAAACTGCGTCATGACCACGCTGCCCACATACAGGCCGAAATCGCGAAACGCATCAATCAGCCGCAAAACATCGACGTCATACGGAATGCCCAGGTCGCCCCGGATTTTGTTTTTTGCGATGTCGCCGGCATTGATGGCCACGACGATTTCGGCCTGTTCGCTCATGGAACGCAGCATTTGCACTTTAACGTCGGGCGCAAACCCCGGCAGCACGCGCGAAGCGTGGTAGTCGTCAAAGAGCTTGCCGCCAAACTCCAGGTACAGTTTGCCGCCAAACTCTCCGATCCGCTTTTTGATTTGTTCCGATTGACGTTTGATATACGCGTCGTTGTCAAACCCCAGTTTCATCCCGATTCCCCCTTGCAGTGTGATAAATTTTTTTGTAAAATAAGCTCATAGCTCAAACAAAATTCTCGTTTATTGTATCACAATCTTATTCGTAAGTCCAATATTTTTAGGGAGGTTTTGTTATGTTCGATCTCATCATCCGCGGCGGAACAGTATTCGACGGCACCGGCCGGGAAGGCTTTGCCGCCGACATCGGCGTGCGCGGCGGCGTCATCGAGGCCATCGGCGACCTGTCCGGACAACAGGCGCAGCGCGTCGTTGACGCGGCCGGCAAGGCCGTCACCCCGGGTTTTATCGACATGCATTCGCATGGCGATTTGACCCTGCCCTTCTACCCCGAGATGGAGAGCAAGGTGCGCCAGGGCATCACCACCATTGTCGGCGGCCAGTGCGGGCTGTCGCTGGCACCGTGCGACCAGTGGTGGGAGAGCCAGTACTTTGAAAACGCACAGCTGTTTGAACTGACTGACAACATGTTCTCCGCGCCCTATCTTGTTAAAGCGGACGAGCTTTCCCCGCTGATGGAACGTGATTTTGGACACCCCATCGACTGGCGCAGCTTTGGCGAGTACCTTGACAGCACCCGCAAAAAGGGCATCGGCGCCAATTACGCACCTCTCGTGGGCCACGGAACCATCCGCGCCCAGGTGCTCGGCCAGGATTACAAGCGCGTCGCCACCGACGAAGAGATCGAGCGCATGCAGCAATATCTGCACGACGCCATGAAAGCCGGCGCCCGCGGCATGTCCTCCGGCCTTGACTATGCGCCCGGCATTTACTGCGACTTCCGCGAGCTGCGTGCCATGTGCGAGGTTGTGGCGCAATACGGCGGCATTTATGCGCCCCACTGGCGCAAAACCGGCCTGCGCGAAGGCACGCCCAAGAAGCAGAAAAAAATTGACGGCATTATCGAGTCGCTGGAGCTGGGCCTTTTGACCGGCGTTCAGGTGCATCTGGCCCACTTAAGCTGCGGCTATGATGTATACCCCGGCGGCGACGGCTATATGGCCGCGGCCTCCGCACGCCGCACGCTGCAGGTCATCGATGAGTACCGTGCAAAGGGCGTGCGCGTCACCTTTGACGTCATTCCCAACATCACCGGCGGTATTTTACTGGCCCCCGACCTGATTCTGGCGTTTATGCCGTGGCTCAAGCCGTGCGGCACGCGCGAGCAGTTTGCCAAAAA
>CANUCM010000132.1 GCA_947856675.1 uncultured Clostridia bacterium
TCCGTATGCACCCCGGAAACCGTCAGCTAACAGTTGATAAGTAAATTAGTTCCTTATCACTGTTAAGCCAAAGCTTCCGGGGCTTTTTATGCAATGCCTTCCCGCTTGCCGGGCAGTGTTTTGCCAAAAAACGCTCCCCCGCAGGGGAGCGTTTTTTCTCAGTGATGGCGGCAGCCCGAACAGGAGCCTCCGCAGCCCGAACCCGGACAGCCGATGCAGCCCTTTCCGCTTTTTTTGGCTTTGCGGATGTACCGTATCGCCGCCCCGGCGGCAGCGGCAACCACCAGCAAAACAATCAAATCTGTCATGCCTGCTTCACTCCGCTCAACGCATATTCAGCCGAAACATTCCGGCCGGCACGGATGCACAGGTACACCACCACGGCCGCTATGGCCAGCACCGCGGCCAGTCCGGGCACAAACCCTGCGCCCACCGCACCGGTCGTCAGCAGCGTACCCACCTGGTACACCAGATACCCTACAGTATACCCGACTCCGAGCTGCAATGCAATGCCGCCCCACAGCCAGCGCCGGCTTTTCATCTCGGCGTTCATCGCCCCGATGGCCGCAAAGCACGGCGGTGTGTACAGGTTGAACATCATATAGGCCAGCGCAGCCACCTTGGTAATGGCCAGAATGCCCGCCGCCTCGGCGCCCGCACCCTCCATCAGTGCAAGCTCATCCATGTCGATGAGATTTTCAAGCCCCACAAAGCACACCGCAAGCGTACCCACGACATTTTCCTTGGCGATAAAGCCGGTCACGGCCGCCGCGGCCAGCTGCCAGGACAGCACACCCACAATCGGAACCAGAAGGTAGGCAAACGGCCCCGCTATGGACGCCAGAATGGAGCTGTCGGCACTCTGGGCTATCTGGAAATCCCAGCTGAAGGTCTGCATAATCTGCACCGCCGTGTTGCACAAAAGAATAATCGTGGCCGCCTTGACGATATACGCCCAGCCGCGGCTGCACATGGACAGGAAGGCCCTCAGCAGCGAAGGCGCTTTGTATTCCGGCAGCTCGATGATGAAAAACGATTTTCTCGCCTTGTATCCCGTGATCCTGTTGACCAGCAGCGCGCCCAGGAAGATCAGCGCAATGCCGGAAAAATACGCCGCGGTGCTCACCCAGCCGGCATTGTCAAAAAACGCGCCGGCAAACAGCGAAATCACCGGTATCTTGGCGCCGCAGGGCATGAACGGCGCCAGCATGGCCGTCGCCCGGCGCTCCCGTTCGTTGCGGATGGTACGGGTCGCCATGACGCCGGGCACCGCGCAGCCCACGGTGATGACAAACGGAATGACGGATTTCCCCGACAGCCCCACTTTTTTGAAAATGGGGTCCAGCACCACGGAAACACGCGCCATATACCCGCAGTCTTCCAGCAGCGCAATCAGGAAATACATGACCATGACCAGCGGCAAGAAACCGACAACCGCGATAACGCCGCCTATCATACCGTCAACCAGCAGGGCGCTCAGCAGCGGCGAAGCATCTGCCATCAGTTCTCCCACGCGGCCCTGAAAGCCTTCCAGCACGGCCACCAGCGCATCGGCAATGTACGGGCCGACCCACACCTGGGACACCTGAAACACCAGAAACATGACCGCCGCAAAAACGGGAATCCCCAAAAACTTGTTGGTCAAAAACGCGTCCAGCCTGTCGCTCCGGTTTTTTTCGCGGGTGAGCACCTTGCGGCTTTCCACCTCGGACACCAGCTTGTTGACAAACTCAAACCGCTTTCTGTCCGCCTCTTCCACCGCCTGCTTGCTGCCAAGATCCACATCTCCCTGCGTATACGGCGCTTTCTGCCCTTTTCCCTGCAGCGCCACCGCGTTTTCCACCACGCTGCGCAGCCCTTCCGCCGACGTCGACACCGTTTCCACCACAGGACACCCCAGCCGGGCCGACAGGCGCGCCGTGTCAATGACCGTTTCCTTTTTGCGGTTGACGTCGCTCTTGTTGAGCGCCACCACAACGGGAATGCCCAGCTCCAAAAGCTGCGTCGTGAAAAACAGACTGCGGCTGAGGTTTGTCGCATCCACAATGTTGACAATGACATCGGGATGCTCCTTTCTCACATACGCACTTGTGATGCTCTCCTCCGACGTAAACGGTGACATGGAATAGGCCCCCGGCAAATCCACCGCGACCAGCTCCCCGGCACCCTCAAAATACGCCCTCTTTATCGGGTGCTCTTTTTTCTCCACCGTGACGCCGGCCCAGTTGCCCACTTTTTCACTGCGCCCCGTCAGCGCATTGTACATGGTTGTCTTGCCGGAATTGGGATTGCCTGTCAAAGCAATTCGCATCGTGTCTTCCTCCTTATTTCCAAACCCTTTCGGATTAAGTTACTCTATGCTAACTTTGCGTCAAAAAGCAACCGCCGTTGGTGCGGCGGTTTTTACACTTCGATGGCCTGGGCCAGCTGATTGTCGATGTTGTAGCGCCCGTCCTTGATGGACACCACACATCCGCCCTTGAGCCGGGATACGACCGTAATGGGCTGCCCGCTGTAACACCCTAAAGAAAACAGGAAAGCATTCAATTCCTCATCCTGCGTTTCAACGCTTTGTATTGTATATTCTTTTCCTTCCTGCACATCGGCCAGCGTCATTCTCCTCACCTGCCCTTGCTGTTGCTGAACATTTGTGTTAGCTTGTGCTAACTATTGATAGTATACTCTGCACCCGCCTGATTGTCAAGCATCTTCGGAATTTTTTCCCGGCCGCGCAAAGCGCAGCGTTTTCCCCCTGCAAAAGCAAAAAGGACGCCTTGCCAGGCGTCCTTTTCTGTTTTATACTGAAAGCGGGCGTGCTTATCCGAAGAAAAACCGCGCCGCCGAGCGCATGACGGTTTCGGGCATGCCGGGCCCGGACAGCCTGTGATCCCCGCCCGGCACCGTGATGAATTCCGCGCCCGACAACCGGGCAAACTGTTGCGCCGCCTCATACGACGCCACGGTGTCGGCATCGCCGTGGATCATGCACACGCGCCCTGCGCCCGGTTTCCAGCACGTAAACACGTCGTGCGCCTGCAGACTTTCAAAAAAGGCCCTGGTCAGGTGCAGCGGCCGTTCGTACTCATACTGCGCGCCGAACTCGATATACCCCTGCCGCGCCATCTGCTC
>CANUCM010000133.1 GCA_947856675.1 uncultured Clostridia bacterium
ATAACAGCCTATAACGCCTTCGCATGGATAAATTGGCGTATTTTCAAGGGTTTCCGGGGCTTTAATAACACCCGATAACGCCTCTCAGCAGGCGGTGAAATCTCAAGGGGCTAATTGCAATTTTTCTTATCCGGGCTCGTTTTAATCTTTTTCCGGCCCAGCGCCTGCGTGTTGGGAAGCCGCCGCATAGACTCCGCCGTGAAACCCGGGAGCGTTCGCTGTCAGCTGATAAGTTCCTTTTCCCAGTTTATTTACAAGCCCTTCCGCCTGGTATTGATTGAGCAGGCGCTGCAGCTGGCGGGAGCTGCAGTTCAACTGAAACGCAGCCTTCTCAACGCCGGCCAGCCGGCCGTTTTCACACTTGTATTGCATATATGTCAGGACCCGCTGCTTTAATGTCGCAGGTGCGGCGTCGAGCTTTGTAATGGCCTCGATCTTCTGTGTGAGCGATTGGCAAATCAGATGCAAAAACAGGCAGTTGTTCAGCAGCCTTTCCCGGTTTTCCGAGATGGAAAGCGCAAGACAGGTCAGCTTGCCGTTGGCCTGGGCATAAACGCTGCCGGGTTCTTTCTGAAACGGCGCCATATCCCCCAGCAGGTAATCTTTTTGCCCGTTGGCCAGGGAATAGACGGAGCCATCGTGCCGGATGTAATAAATATGGATCGCGCCTTCCACTACAATTTGGAACAGGTCGGTATTGTGCAGGGGAGACGCGGCAAATTCCCCTTTGTCATACCGTATGACAAAAAGGTTTTCCCGCAGCTCCTGCAGGGCTGCTTCACAGCCGGCTTTCTTCAGATATGCGTTAATGAGCGCTTTGTCGTAGGATTTTTTCATTTTTTTCTCCAAGCAGGACATATGTCCGGTTCTTGTGTCTGATTTTAGTATATTCTAACTCAGAATGCAAGGAAAGGTATGGAGGATTGACTGCTATGACAACCGTATTTGAAGAACAAAATACATCAAAAGCCATTCTGCGTGTGGGACTGCCGGCGCTGCGCTGGCCACTTCCTTCGGCTTTTTCTGTTCTGCCGTCTACTATTTGCTGTGCATGCTCCGGGCTGAACGAAAGGAAAACCCGCTCATAAAGCTCTCCCCCAGGCATTTCGGGCCAAACAAGCGGATGGTCGCCGGTGTGGTTGCCATTGGAATCCCCGGCGCGCTGATCACTGTTTTGCTCAGCGTTTCCAACATCATTCTCAATAACTTTATCGGGATTTACGGGTCTGATGCGGTTGCGGCCTACGGAATTGCCTACAAGGTTGACATGGTTCCCATTATGCTGTCGGTTGGGCTTTCGCAGGGTGTTGCCCCGCTGGTGGGATACTATTTCGGCGCGGGCAGCCGGGAGAAAATGTCGCGGATTATGCGCACCGCCACGGTTTACGGCATCCTTTTGGGCGCGGTATTTACGCTTGCCTTCTGCCTGTTCGGGACCCAGCTGGCCGGCGTCTTCCTGCACGATGAATCCCTGATTCAGCAAGCGGGGTCTTTCATTGCGGTTTTGGGGCTTTCCGCTCCCATGCTCGGCATCATCAACATGGTGACCAGCTATTTTCAGGCGCTGGGCGCCGCGCTTAAATCCCTTGTGATCACAGTGATGAGAAACGCGGTGCTCTTTATTCCGGCCGTTGCTTTGCTCAACCGCGTTTGGAAGCTGAACGGCGTCATTGCCGCACAGCCCGTTGTGGAAACAATACTGGCGTTTGTTTGTATTGCAATGTATATACGGGATCATGCGGCAGGGATATCTCTCACGGCAAGCGAGGCGAAGGCCTGAAGACGCAGGAATGACGGTTTGCCGGAAAAGGGGAAACGTGGACTTTAGAGCGGAGGTTGTGGTATATTGGTGTAAATGATGCGGCAGAAAGCCGGGGCGGAGGCGTTTTTTGTGAAGACGGGGAGAGTTTTGCGGCTGGTCAGTCTGGCGATGCTTGCCATTGCTGTCGTCTTTGCCGCCTGCGCCCTTTCATCGCCCACGCTCGGGCGCGCAGTGGTCGTTGGAAACTTTGTCTTTGGCGCTGAGCAGTGGCGGGTTTGTTATGCAGTGTATATTTTTGTGATGGCGGCCGTGTTTGCGGCATCCTTCTTTTGCAGGGAAAAAAGTAATTCGGCGGCAGCCGGCGGCTTGGAAAGACGCAGTCTTTTCCCTCGCCGGGCGCCGGAGCCAATCAACAAAAGAGCCGGCAGGCCGCTGAACCTGCCGGCTCTTCTGGTTTTGAAAGCACATCGGGCAAAGCCTTGTGTTTTGCCGGGGATGATGGTAATGTAATATCAGTTATGCGCGGCAAGACCCGGGTGATTTGTAAATGCCGCGGTGAGAGGGAAGGCTATGCTGAACAACGAAAAAATACAAAGCATTGCAAGGGAGCAGTCCGCGCTGGATATGGGCTGCTGCGCGGAAGACTTTTTAAAGCGCGAAGCGGTGGTGGTCGATCTTCGCTTCAGCGAGCAGGGGCGGGTGTACTTTAAAGAACCGGTTGCCTGCAATTTTGTATCGTACGGGAGCAATGTCGTGGCTGCGGCCAGGCCCGAAATCAAAGCGCTGGCGGCCGAATACACTGCGCGGTATGAGCATTATCATTTGTTTGAAGCGCCGCATTGCCTGTGGCTTCATGAGCGGCTGACAAAATACGGGTACAAAATCGGCTTTATGGCATATTATTTTTTGCCCGATGTGGCGAAGCTGCGGCTTCTCGGCTGCCGGTTTGAAATGAGGCTTTTGCACCCGGAGGATTTTGAGGGGCTGTATACCAAAGAATGGAGCAACGCTTTGTGCGCCCGCCGGCGTGAGCTGGATGTGCTGGGCGCAGGGGCCTATGACGGAAACCGGCTGATTGGCCTTGCGGGCTGCTCCAGGGACTGTGAGCGGATGTGGCAGATAGGCGTCGATGTTTTGCCCGAATACAGAAATCAGGGCGTGGCCTCGGCGCTGACAAGCCGTTTGGCGCTGGAAATTTTGGCGCGGGGGCGGGTGCCTTTTTACTGCTGTGCCTGGTCGAATGTGGCTTCGGCGAGAAACGCGGTGAAAAGCGGATTTGTGCCTTCGTGGGCGGAAATGTCGGTCGTGCCCGCAGACGTTGCAGACAGGGCAAACGAGGTGCCGGGCGGCACCTTTGCGCAGTCCGGCGCGGAATGCCTTGTGCCGGGGGCGCCGGCCATGGTATAATACGGACGGTAAAACGGCGCGTGCGCCTGCATTTTTTGGCGGGTGTTTTGACTGATGCTTCAATCAAAATCCACCGGGCGGCCTGTGGTGCGAGCGGCGGTTTTTTTGGAAAATTCAAGGAGGCTTTGCAATGAAAAGACGTTCTTTGGCGCTGCTGCTTTGCGCTTTGATGGTACTGCCGTTTTTTCCGGCCGGGGCGCGGGCGGCAAACCCGGTTTGCCTGGCATTGGGCGACAGCATCACGACAGGGTATGCGCCGCCGGATGACAGCGGGGCTGCACAGACGGTTGACAGCCCGTTTGCCGGGCAGGTCAGCGCAGCGCAGGGCTGTGACCTGCTGAACTTTGGCGTCAACGGCGAAACCACGGCGGCGCTTTTGCAAAGGCTGGGCGAGATTCGCACGGAAATTGCGGCGGCGGATGTGATAACCATTACGATTGGCGGCAATGATCTGATGAACGCGCTGTATCAGCATCTGACGGATGCGTACAACCTCAGCCACCCCGACGGCGGGATTACGCTCGAGAAAATGAAGGCGGCGCTGCAGGATCCGTCGCAGCTGCAAAGCCGGCTGCTGCTGTTGAGCGTGATGGGCTATATCGGCGAGTTTGGAACTTCGGCGGCAAAGGCGGAGGCTCTGGACGTGTTTGAGAGCAACCTCGGCAAAATCATGGACACCATCCGGGCAGACAACGCCTCGGCGGTTGTGGTGATTGCCACGCAGTACAACCCATACAGCCACATTACGGAGCCTTCCGTGCAGAGCATTGTGGATGTGTTTGAAGCCGGCGTGGTGGACTTAAACGCGAGAATTTCGGCTGTGGCTGCGGCAAAGGGCGCCGCGGTAGCCGATGTGTATACGGCGTTTCAAAGCGCGGGCACCCGCCTGACCAATGCCTATGTAAACTCGCTGTCGGACTTGAACGTTGATTTTCATCCGACTCAGGAGGGGCACGACCTGATTGCCCGAGTGATGACGGCGGCGCTGAACGCGCAGCGGCACAGCACCCACAGCCCGCAAGCCGGGTGGGCCGCCGTCACGGCGGATACCGGGACTTTGACCACCGGCAGCTGGTATCTGGCGGACGATGTGACGGCAAACGGAGATATTTCCGTCTGCGGTACCGTGACCCTGTGCCTGAACGGCAATGTGCTCAATCTGAACGGGCACGGTATCCGGGTAGGCAGCGGCGCGTCGCTGACTTTGTGCGACTGCGGTTCCGGCGCCGAACACCGGTTTGCCGTGGGGCAAGACGGCTTGTGGACGCTGGCGGAGGAGAACGGGAGCGAGATCCTCACGGGCGGCGTCGTGACCGGCGGAAAGGGCGGCGTATCCGTCAGCGGCGGCAGCTTTATGATGATGGGCGGCACGCTTGCCGGCAATTCTGCCCGTTTTGGCGGCGGCGTGTCCGTCAGCGGCGGCAGCTTTGTGATGACAGGCGGCCGCATTACGGGCAACACGGCGGAACAGGGCGGCGGCGTGTTCGCCGCCGGCAGCTTTGCGCTGGCCGGGAACCCTGTTGTCACGGGAAACAGGGCAAACGGCGCCCAAAGCAATGTCTACCTTGATAGTGAACGGGTGATTTCCGTCACCGGGGCGCTGGAAAAGAGCGCCGAAATAGGCATTTCCATGCACACGCCGGGCGTTTTTACCGACGGATGGAGTCGGACAATGGCCGGAAAAGCGCCGGCTGAATACTTTTTCTCCGAGGATGTAGAGTACAATGTGCTGCCGGACGGACAGGAAGCCGGGCTGGGCACGGGACTTCCCTTTGCAGACGTCGCCGGCGACGCGTGGTACGCGGAGGCTGTGGAGTATGTTTACCGCCGCGGCCTGATGGTGGGATACGGGACATTTGACCCGGAGAGCACGCTGACCCGGGCGCAGCTGTGCCAGATTGTCTTCAACATGGAGCAAAACCCGGCGGCGGAAGGCGAGAGCCCGTTTGCCGACGTGGCCGATGGTTCGTGGTATTTCAGCGCGGTGCTCTGGGCCGGCACCCACGGGATTGTCAACGGCTTTGGCGACGGCCGGTTCGGCCCCGAGGAACCGGTTACCCGGGAAGAGCTCGCCTGCATTCTCTACCGGTATGCCGAAAGCAGGGGCTGTGATGTCAGCGCGTTTGAGGACACCGATCTCTCGCCCTACCGGGACGCGGAGCAAATCGGCGGCTATGCCGTTTCGGCCATGCAGTGGGCCTGCGGGGCGGGCATCATGGAGGGAAGCGACGGTATCCTTGCGCCCCGGCACAGCGCGACCCGCGCCGAAGCTGCGGCCATGCTGATGCGGTTTGCCCAAAAGACTGCGCAGTAAGGGAAGAAAAACCGGCGCAGCCCCTGCGCAACAAATTGTGTCTTGACGCAAGCCGCGGGAAAATGGTACGGTGTGCGTGAGGTGATGCAAATGAAGATCCACCAGAACCTGAAGGATTTGCGCATGCTTTCGGGCATGACGCAGGAGCAGGCGGCGCAGCGGGCAGGGGTGACGCGGCAGGCGATTTCCGGATACGAAACCGGCAGGACGCAGCCCGATTTGGATATGCTTGTGCGTCTGGCGGAAATTTACCGTGCCGACGTGTCCGATATCCTGTATGGCACCAATCGGCGGCAGAAAAAAATGCGCGTGGCGCGAAGGACGGCACAGGTGTCCCTTGTTCTTGCACTGGTGCTGCTTTTTGCGGCGTCGGGGCTTTTGTGCGCACTGAACAATTTTGCCGTCGCGCCCTCAGGCAGCCCGGCAACGGAGGAGGTGCGCAGGGTGGTGGAGCTGCGGTTTGCCATGCTGGATGTGTGCGCGGCGCTGCGGGGTTTGTCACAGCTGGCGGCGATAGTGGGGTGCGCTGCATCTGCAGTGGGCGTTTTTGCGTATAGTCTGCCGTCCGGGCGTGTCATGAGCTGTGCTGCAGGCTTTGGTGCGGCGTGCTTTGTGTGCACTCTTCCGTTTTCTGTGCTGGACGGCGTATACAGCCGTGCCGATTACCTGCTTGCTGCGCTGGGGAGCATGTGGCCGGCGCCGCTGCTGTTGATTGCGGTGCTGCTGCGGGAACTTTGGCACAGCAGAAAAAAACATGCTTGACAAAGCAAAAGAAACAGCGTATACTATGCCCAATTAAACGACAACAAAGGCAGCGAAGAGAAGAGTAGGCAGAGAAGTACGCCGCAGAGAGCCCCGGTTGGTGGGAAGGGGTGCGAAGGGCTTTGCTGAACATGGTCTCGGAGCCGCGCACCGACTGTGGGCCGCAAAGGCTTTGCACAGGCTGCGACGGGAGCGCCCGTTATAGCGCCAGGGTATGTTAGTACCTGTAAAGGCCCTTGCTGTGAGGCGGGGGTGAACCAAGGTGGTACCGCGGTGCAGAATTGTCTGCGTCGTCCTTGATGAAGTGTTCATCAGGGACGGCGCTTTTTTTATTGCCTGAAGGGGGAGAGAAGCATGGAGGAAGCCGTGATACGGCTGAGCGGGGTTGTCAAGCGTTTTGGCACGGAGGATGCCCCTGCCGCACTGGATGGGATTGATTTGGAAATCCGCCGGGGCGAAGTTTTCGGCATCATCGGGCTGAGCGGCGCGGGAAAGAGTACACTGGTGCGCTGCATCAATCTTCTGGAGCGCCCGAACGCGGGCAGCGTTGTGGTAAACGGCCGGGACATGACGGCGCTGAGCGAACGGGAGCTTCGGAAGGCCCGCAGGGAAATCGGCATGATTTT
>CANUCM010000134.1 GCA_947856675.1 uncultured Clostridia bacterium
TATTACCCGTCGGTCAGCCTGGGCGAGGGCGGACCGCTTGCCGCGGCGGCGGCGTGCGCTTACGCGGCGCTGTGCCTGACGCCCTGCGTCATCGGCTGCTGGGAGGATATGAAATGGAAACATTTGACATACAGGACCTGACGTTTTACTATCCCGAGGCGCGGGAGCCGGCGCTGCGCGGCATCTGCCTTTCGGTGCACCCCGGGGAGTTTCTTTTGCTGTGCGGGCCGTCGGGCAGCGGAAAGTCGACGCTTTTGCGGCAGCTTAAGAGCACGTCGGCGCCTCACGGCCGGCGCACGGGGCGGGTGCTGTTTGAGGGCGAGGCGCTCGAGGGGCTGTCCGAGCGGCGCCAGAGCAGCGCTGTGGGGTTTGTGCAGCAGAGCCCGGAAAACCAGATAGTGACCGACAAAGTGTGGCACGAGCTGGCCTTCGGGCTGGAGAGCCTGGGGCTTCCCACGCCGGTAATCCGGCGCAGGGTGGCCGAAATGGCCTCGTTTTTCGGCATAGAGAGCTGGTTTTACCGCGAAACGGCGTCGCTTTCGGGCGGGCAGAAGCAGCTTGTCAACCTGGCGTCGGTCATGGTCATGCAGCCGTCGGTGCTGCTGCTCGACGAGCCGACCAGCCAGCTCGACCCCATCGCGGCGTCGGATTTTCTGGCGGCGGTGTATAAAATCAGCCGTGAGCTGGGCACGACGGTCATTTTGTGCGAGCACCGGCTGGAGGAAGCCATGGCGTACGCGTCGCGCGTGGCCGTGCTCGACGGTGGGAAGCTGCTTTTTGCCCTGCCGCCGGAGCAGGCGGGGCAGGCGCTGCGCAGGGCCGGGCACGGCATGTTTCTGGCCATGCCGGCGGCCATGCGGGTGTGGGCGTCGGCAGAGGAGCAGGGCGAGTGCCCGGTGACCGTGCGGCAGGGCCGGCAGTGGCTTTCGGCCTATGCCGCGGCGCATGCGCTGCACGCGCTGCCGCCCTGTCCGCCGCAGTCGGAGGGGCAGGCCGTGCTGGAGGCCGAAAACGTGTGGTTCCGGTATGAAAAAGAAGGCCCCGACGTGCTGCGCGGGCTGACGCTTTCGGTGCGCGGCGGCGAGACGGCGGCGCTTTTGGGCGGCAACGGCACGGGCAAAAGCACGGCGGTGCGCGTGCTGGGCGGGCTGCTGCGTGCGCAGCGCGGCACGGTGCGCGCGCAGGGGCGCGTGGGCGTTTTGCCCCAGAACCCGCAGACGCTGTTTGTAAAAAAGACGGTGCGCGAGGACCTTTTGGATATGCTGCCGCCCGGCGCGGGGGAGGAGGAGCACCGGTTTGTCCGGCGCTGTGTCCGGCTGTGCCGGCTGCAGGGGCTTTTGGAGAGGCACCCGTATGATTTGTCGGGCGGGGAGCAGCAGCGCGCGGCGCTTTGCAAGGTGCTTTTGCTGCGGCCCGACATCGTGCTGCTCGACGAGCCGACCAAGGGGCTGGACGCGCAGTGCCGGCAGGAGCTGGGAAGCATTGTGCGCAGCCTTGCGCGCTCGGGCGCGGCCGTTTTGCTGGTTAGCCACGACATCGAGTTCTGCGCCGAAACGGCCGATCGCTGCGCGCTGCTGTTTGACGGGTCGGTGGCGGCGCAGGGGCGCCCGCGGGAGTTTTTCGCGGGCAACAGCTTTTACACCACCGCAGCCAACCGCATGGCGCGCACGGCGGCGCCCGGCGCGGTGACGGTGCGCGATTTGATTGCCGTGGTCGGCGGGCGCGCGCCGGAGGAGCCGGAGGAGCCGGACGGGCCGGAGGAGTCGGAGGAAGAGCCTTTTTTGTCCGCGTGCGGCGGGCAAAAGCCTGAGCCGCTGCCGCGCTGGCGCAAGGTGCTGGCCGCCGTTTCCGGCGCCGCGGCGGCTGCCATTTTTGTGCGCGCCGTGCGCGTTGACAATCTCTCGGCCATTGTCGGCGGGGGCGAACGGCTGCAGGCGGCCGAGCTTGCGCTGTATTTGGCGCTGGTCGCGTGTCTGTTTGTGCTGGGGCTGTCGGTTGCGCGGCGCGCTCCGCAGCCGGTCGTGCCGCCCGTCAAAAAAGGACGGCTGCGGCGACGCACGGCGGCGGCCGCCGTGATGACCCTTTTGCTCATCCCGCTGACGCTGGCCTTTGGCGCGGTGCGCCTTGAGGGGCAGCGCTATTACGGCGTGGCGCTCGCCGTGCTTTTTGAGTGCATGCTGCCGTTTTTCCTGGTGTTTGAAGGGCGCAGGCCGCGCGCGCGGGAGCTGGTGCTGGTTTCGGTGCTGTGCGCGCTGGGCGCCGCGGGGCGAGCCGTCTTTTTCATGCTGCCGCAGTTTAAGCCGGTCATGGCGCTGGCCATTGTTTCGGGCGTGGCGCTGGGCGGCGAAACCGGGTTTGTCGTCGGCGCGGTCAGCATGCTTTTGTCCAACATTCTGTTCGGGCAGGGGCCGTGGACGCCGTGGCAGATGTTTGCCATGGGGCTTGTGGGCTTTTTGGCGGGCATTTTGTTCCGAAAGGGGCTTTTGCGCCGCACGCGTGTTTCGCTGTGCGTGTTCGGGGCGCTGAGCGCCGTGCTTCTTTACGGCGGTATCATGAACCCCGCGTCGGCGCTCATTTGGGCGCGCACGCTCGACTGGCAGCTGCTTTTGACCTATTATGTCACGGGCTTTCCCATGGACTGCGTGCAGGCGGCGGCGACGGCGCTGTTTTTGTGGTTTGCCGGGCTGCCCATGCTCGAAAAGCTCGACAGAATCAAGGTCAAATACGGCCTTGTGGAATAAAAAAACCGCCCCCGTGGGGGCGGTTTTTGCGCAAATACCCTAACCGCTGCCCCAAGGCAAGCGGCGAGGAAAATGAGAGATTACTCGGCAAAGCCGCGGTAGAGGAAGGTGACGATCTGGCCGCGGGTGCAGGTCTGCTCCGGGGAGAAGGTGGTGTCGCTGGTGCCGTTGGTCACACCGGCCTCCACTGCCCAGTCCACGGCGTCGGAGGTCACATCGGTAAAGTCCGCATCGGCGGCGGCAGGGCTGCCGGCGTACTTCCACATAAACTCCACGGCCATCTCCCGGGTACAGGGCGCGTCCGGAGAAAACGTGTCGCCGCTGGCCATGCCGTTTTCCTTGGCCCAGCGGGCGGCGTAGGCGTAGTAGGCGCTGTCGGCCACGTCGGTGAAGTTATCCTCAATGCCGCAATTCGGCGCCCCGGCGGCCCGCCACAGGAAGGTGATGATCTGGCCGCGGGTGCAGGTCTGCTCCGGGCTGAAGGTGGTGGCGGAGGTGCCGT
>CANUCM010000135.1 GCA_947856675.1 uncultured Clostridia bacterium
GCAGACTGTAAATCTGTTGTCAGTGACTTCGGTGGTTCGAATCCACCACCTCCCACCAAAATGTGATCGGTGCTTTCGCCGGTCACATTTTTTATTTTTTTGAAAAAAGGACGGTGCGGCCATGCAGATCATTGCCCATACCATGCAGTATTCGGGAGGCGCCGTGTGCCCGCCGGCGCTGCAGCTGCGCAGCTACTGCGACTCCGACTATGAAGAATACCGGCGCATGTACGAGGACTGCTTTGCGGAAATGCGCACGGCGCTGGGGCTCCCCGTAAGCTGCTGCGACGACCGCGAAGCCATGCAGAGAAAGCGCGGAAAAGTGTTCATCCTTGAAAAAGACGGCGTGCTGGCGGGGTCGGTCGCCATGTATGGAAACGAAATCGACGATCTGGTGGTCGCCAGGGCCTTTCAGCGCCGCGGCTACGGGCAGGCCCTGCTGCGCTTTGCCCTGTCCGCTTTGCAGAAAGCGGGGGTGCAGCCCATTTGCCTGCGGGTGGCCGACTGGAACCGGGGAGCGCTTGCGATGTATCAAAAAAATGGCTTTCAGATTGTAAAAACCGAGGTTGTCCGCTGAACCCGGCGCGCCGCGCGGCCGGACGGCATGGCAGGAGATATGTGTGCGCACATATCTCCTGTTTTTTTGCGGCAAAAGCCCGCCGCGGCGTGCCCTGCTGTGGCCCTTTCGTCATATTTGTCCAAAGAAAAACCCAAAAAGCCGCCGCAAAAATCAATGTTGTAAAAAAATATGGAAAAGCATTCAAAATTTTGAAAAAATGATTGCAAAGAGCAGAAAATCCGGTTATAATTTCAATCGAAAAAAGCGCATTAAAAACGAAAATGTAACCTTGCGAAATATTGCCGCGGCTGGTCCGCGGCACAATAAAGAGAGGGAAAGAGATGAAAAAGCGTTTTCTTGCAGTGCTGACGGCACTGTGCCTGACGGCGTCCCTGCTGCCGGTGACGGCGTTTGCCGGGGAGGAAGCAGGCGGCGTGATCTATGTCGGCGGTTCGGCCGGTGACGACAGCGCAGACGGCCTGACGCCGGAGACCGCTGTCAGCACGCTGACCACGGCGGTCAGCAAGGCGGCGCCCGGCGGCATTGTCCGGTTTGCGGGCGATGTGGAGATGACCGAGACGGCCGGCGAAGCGGGCGTTGTGGTGGAAAAAAGCCTGACGATCGAGGGCGGCGGCCACACGCTGCGCGCGTCCGGGATGAACCAGACCTCGGTGCTGCTCGTCAAGGGCGCGCAGGGCGTCGCGGTGCGCGGCCTGAACATTGAAAGCGACGGCAGCGCAAAATACGGCATTCAGGCCTATTGCTCGTCGCAGGTTGCGCTGCAGGATGTTGCCGTTTCGGGCGTGCAGAGCTACGGGCTGATGGTCAATGCTTCGCACGTCACGGCGTCCGGCCGCATTGACCTGACCGGCAACGGCTTTATCAACGTAGGCTACGGAACCGGCATTTCGGGCGATCTGGGCTCGGGCTTTGACGCGCGGGACGCGCAGCTGGTCGGCGTGCAGGCCGTGTGGGCCGACGCCGGCGATGTGGAGCGCGCCGGCGGCAAAGAAAAAATCAGCATTTTGCTCAACGGCTTTGCGGATATCTCCGGTGAGAAGGCGGTGTGGACCTTTGTCCCCGCGCAGGCTGAAGCGGACGGCGTCGGGTATCTGACGCTGCAGCAGGCGGTGGAGCAGGCGGCTCCGGGCGCCGAGATCACCCTGCTGGCCGATGCATCCGTGGAGGAAACCCTGGTCATTGCAAAGTCGCTGACCATTGACGGCGCGGGCCGATATGCCATTTGCGGCCAGGCGGAAGACAACAGTGTCCGCGTGGAGATCGTTGCCGGCACCGTGACCTTTGAAAATGTGGAGTTTGTCGATTTTGGCAGCCAGACCAGGACCACCGGCCGCGACGCGGTGCTGATGATCCCCGAAAAGGACAGGCTGTACCAGACGCTGGGGCAGCAGCCGACGGAGGAGGAGTTTGCGGCTCTTTCACAGGCCAGGCTCGTGCTGGACAACGTGAGCATCCGGCGGTTTTGCCGCACGGCGCTGGACGTGCGCTCGGGCAGCTTCGAGGTGAAAAACTCGGACATCGACTGCACCAGCGTGTATACGGAAAATGATACGCTGACCAAGTTCCTGCACGCGGGCCTGGGCGCGTTTGCGGTCACGGGGCGCGTGGAAAACACCACGGTGAAAAATGCGGCGTCCACCTTTGAAAAATGGTCTGCCTCGGCCATTGAGGTGTACAACAACGCAAACGTCACCGTTTCCGGCGGCAGCATCGAAGGCTGCGAAACCGGCATTCATGTGGACAACTACTGGGCGGGGACGAGCACGTATCCCTCAATGTCCGAGGACGCCGACATCGCTGTGACGGTGTCCGGGGTGAGCATTGCGGCGTCGGGCGACGCGATCCGCCTGTACAGCAGAGAGGACCAGACGCGCAGCGGCAGCGTTGTGATAAACAGCGGCCGGTTTGACGGCGGCATCAGCGTGTACAGCAAAGGCGCGGACGACTCCATTGTCATCCGGGGCGGAAGCTTTGCGCAGGATCCCTCGCAGTTTGTGCCCGAGGGGTATCGCGTCAGCGAGACCGAATCGGGGTTTGAAGTGTCGGCGCCCGCGGTCATTGTGCCGCCGGCTTCCGAACCGGAGGATACGGTCAAGCCGTCCGAGCCGGAAACCTCGGGCGGGCAGACCACGGTGACCACGCAGGTGACGCCGCAGGTGTCCGGCGGCACGGCCAAGGCGGAGGTCGACACCTCGGTCATGGACGAAACGGTCAGCAGCGCGCTTCAGGCTGCGGGCGAAAACGGCACGGCGCCGGTGGTGGAAATCGCCCTGGGCGAAACGGGCAGCGCCGGCGCGGTGCAGGTCACCCTTCCGGCGTCCTCGATGGGCACGCTGGGCGAAAACGCTCAGGCGGAGCTGACGGTCAGCTCGGCGGTGGGCAGCGTGACGCTGGACTCCGCGGCGATCAGCGCCGTGGCCGAGCAGGCGCAGGGCGAAACGGTGACGCTGACGGTGGCGCCGGTGGCGCCGGAGGACCTGACCGAGCAGCAGAAGCAGGCGGTCGGAGAGGCGCTGGTGTTTGATCTGACGCTGCACAGCGGCGGAGAAAAGATTTCGGATTTCGGCGGCGGAAAGGCGACGGCCAGCCTGCCGTATACGCTGGATGAGCAGCAGGATCCGGCCGGTGTCGTGGTCTTCTACCTCGACGATGAGGGCGGAATGCACCGCTGCGAAAGCCGGTACGACGCCGAGCGCAGCATGGTGGTGTTTGAAACCGGGCATTTTTCCAAATATGTTGTCGGCTACAGCGAAGCGGCGGCCTGGGAAAACCCCTTTGCCGACGTGCTGCCCGATGACTGGTATTATGAAGCGGTGTGCTACGCGGCGCAGGGCGGGCTGATGCAGGGCGTTGCCGCGGATCGGTTCGCGCCCCGGCAGGCGGCCAGCCGCGCCATGATTGTGACCATTCTGTACCGGCTGGAAGGCAGCCCGGCCGTGCAGGCCGGCGCGGTCTTTTCCGATGTGCCGTCCGGCCAGTGGTACACCGATGCGGTGGAATGGGCCGCGCAGAACGGCATTGTCGAAGGCGTGGGCGGCGGACGCTTTGCGCCGGACACCGCGGTGACGCGTGAGCAGCTGGCGGCCATTTTGTACCGCTACGCGCAGCACAAGGGCCTGGACGTCACTTCGTCGGCCGATCTTTCGGGGTATTCTGACGCCGCGGCGATCAGCGGGTACGCGCACGACGCGATGAGCTGGGCCGTTGCGCAGCAGATCTTCAGCGGCGTCGGCGGCGGCGTGCTCAATCCGGGCGGCACGGCCGAGCGCGCGCAGGTTGCAAAGGTTCTGATGCAGCTTGGCGGCGTTTTGCCGGCAAACGACTGACCGGGACAGCAAAACGGGGAGCGGAGGGCCGCTCCCCGTATTTTTTTGCCCGGGATGACGTTGACATCAAAGGCGAGTTTTTGTATGATAAAGCACAGCAGTCTTTTGGAAAGCAGGGGAACCGGATGCAGGTGCAAAAGCGGTACGGCCTGTTTACGGC
>CANUCM010000136.1 GCA_947856675.1 uncultured Clostridia bacterium
AGTCAGAGGTCTGGAAAATGGTGCCGTAAGTAGTGAGCAGCGTGTCGAGGTTGCCCATGCTCTTCATGTCGAGGCCCATGCGCACGACATTGTCGGTCGATGTGCTGCCGCCTTCGTTCTCGCCGCCGGAATTGGGAGTCTCAGGGTCTGTGTTGGTGCCACTGCCGCAGGCGGCCAATGCAAACAGCATGGTCAGCGCCAGAAGCAAAGCAAGCAGTTTCTTCATCAGAGTTCCTCCTTTTAAGATGCGGGCCCTGTAGGGTCACGTAAAGTTCGTATAAAATCGTAACACTTTTTTAAAAAATGTCAATACAGCAAAAAACAATTTCTAAATTTTATATAAAGAAAACATTTTCTGTTTGTGCAACATACCATAAAATGACACTCTTTTTTGAACCGTAAAAAATCGGATATCTTACGAGCCCTCAACATTCGGCAAAAAAACGTGCCGCAGGCGGTGCAAAAAGACAACGGCGCCGCAAACGGGGACCGCAGGCAAAAAAAGTATTGGGAGTTATGTTAAAAAAGTATTGATTTCAGCGAAGTTTAGAGGTAATCTATAAGATAGGTCGATAGCGGAAACACACAGCCGCGGTCCAGCGTGAAAGGAGTCGCCGCAATGGAAATCAAGCTGGGCGAAAAGCTCAGAAAAACCCGTAAGGAAAAGGGCATGAGCATCGCCGCGCTGGCGGAAAAGGCCGGGGTCAGCCCTGGAATGATCAGCCAGATTGAGCGAAATACCACAGTACCCTCCATCCTGTTGTTTGCAAAAATAGCCAAAGCGCTGGATGAGAGCATTTCTTATTTTTTGGATGAAGAAAATCATCGCGAACGCGTTTCTCTGATTCGGGCGGGAGCGCACCGGGTGGTCAGCGGAACGGGAAACGAATATCATTTGCTGACGCTCAATCCGGATCGTCAGATAGAGATGTACAAGGTTCTGTTTAAAAAAAGCCGGGACAGTCACGGGTGTCTTGCGGTGCATGAAGGCGCAGAATGCGGGTTTTTGCTTTCGGGCCATCTGCGGATTTTAACCAGTGAAGGCGATTACGACATGTTCCCGGGCGACAGTATTTATTTTGAGAGCACGCTGCCGCACCGCATTGTCAACGCCAGCGAGGATGACGCCGATTGTGTGGCCATCTGGGCGCAGACGCCGTTTACCTGGTGAGGCGGCCCATACGAAACAAGGAGAAAACCTGATGAAACGTAAATTAGCCCTGTTTCTGGCCGTGCTGACGGCGGTATCGGTTCTTACGGCCTGTTCGGCGCAGACGTCGGCGGTGTCGCCGTTCCGAAAGCTGAGCGACGATGCGCTGGCCGGCGCAGTAGATGAAGCCGCGCAGGCGTTTTTTGACGAGGAACAGCCCGTGGGGCTGTCGGTTGGCGTGCTGCGTGACGGGCGGGTGCAGTTTTTTAACTACGGAGTAAAGAGTGAGGGCGGCGCGGCCATCACCGAGGACACGCAGTTTGAAATCGCTTCGGTGTCCAAGACCATGGCGGGCATTCTGCTGGGCACGCTGAGCGCCGACCCGGGCGTCAAGATAGAAACCGACAATACGGTGCAGCAGTTCATGCCCTACTTTGAGCTTCCCGAATACGAGGGAAAGCCCATTTTGTGGTGGCATTTGTCGGCGCACGTTTCGGGGCTTCCGCGCATGCCCGATAACTTTGTGGACGGGGAAAACCCCTATGCCGACTACACGGCGGAGGATCTGCGGTATTATTTGTCGGAGCAGGCGCATCTGTACACCGAGCCGGGCACGGAATACGTGTATTCCAACCTGGGCGTGGGCCTGATGGGCTACGCCATGTCCTATGCCATGCGCACGCCGTATGAAACGCTGCTCAAGTCGCGGGTGCTGTGGCCGCTGGGCATGAGCAACACCAAAATCACCCTGTCAGAGCAGGAAGAGGAAAACCGCGCCATGCCGCACACAAGGCTGGGCACACAGGTCAGCCAGTGGGATTTTGCGGCGCTGCAGGCGTGCGGCGGGGTCAAAAGTACGACGTATGACCTCATGCTGTACCTTGCGGCCAACATGGGCCAGATCCCTGTCGAATCGGAATATCTGGAGCAGGGCATGGCCGAAGCGCACAAGGTGTGGTTTGACGACGGTGGGACCGCCATCGGACTGGGCTTTATCCACGGCGAGGTGGACGGCAGGCCCATGCTGTGGCACAACGGGGCGACCGGCGGCTACCGCAGCTTTATCGGATTTGTGCCCGAAACGGGAACGGGCGTTGCCGTTTTGTGCAACAGCGCCATAGAAGTTGACGATGTGGCGGTACAAATTCTTTCTTTAATGCAGCCGTAAAAACATAGTATTAAAAAGCAAAAGATTGAAATCTTTGTGGGAGGAATCAGCACCATGGATCTCAAGTATTACAACTCGTATGCCGAAGTCGACCTCGACGCACTGCGTGACAACGTAGCCAAGGTCAAGGCGCACATCGGCCCCAACCAGGGCTTTATCCCCGTTGTCAAGGGCAATGCCTACGGCATGGGCACAGTGCCCATCGCGCGCATGCTCATTGAAGACTGCGGCCTGGACGTTGTTGCCAACGCGCAGATTTTTGAGGCGGCGCAGATTCGCGAAGCCGGCTTTAACGATGTGGACATCGTGATTCTGGGCGCCGCGCCGCTGCACGCCATTCCGTATGCGGTTCAGTACCGTCTGCTTCTGCCGCTGTTCAACAAGGAAGCGGCGCTGGCGCTGTCCAAGGCGGCGCGCGATCAGGGCGTTGCCAGGGTCGAAGCGCAGATTAAGGTCGAGACCGGCCTCAACCGCATCGGCGCCCGTCCGGGCGAGCAGATGGCCGAGCTGCTCGACTGCATCCGCGAGTGCGGCAACATCGAAATCGTCGGCTGCTTTACCCACTTTGCCCATTCGACCGAGTACAACAACGCCTTTACCGAGCAGCAGTACAAGGAGTTTGTCAAGGGCGTCGAGCAGATCAAGGCGGCCGGCTGGACCAACATGCGTTATATCCACTGCGCCAACACCGGCGCCACTGTGTGGTTTGAAAAGGCCAAGGAGCTGTGCACGCACGTGCGCAACGGCAGCCTGTACATGGGCTACAGCTCGATGGACGATTATTCCAACCCGCTGGGCGTGAAGGAGCCGTATTCCTGGAGAGCCTTCATCACCAACATTCACGAAATCGGCCCCGGCGAGAGCCTTGGCTACAATCAGTACTTCAAGCCCGACAAGCCGACCAAGGTTGCGACTATCAGCGTCGGCTACGGCGACGGCTTCTATCGTCCGCTGGCCATGAACTTCGGCCCCGTGCTCGTCGGCGACACCAAGACCCGGTATCTCGGCATCTGCATGGACCAGACCTTCGTCGACGTGACGGGCATCGACTGCAAGCTCAATGACGAAGTGACCATTTTCGGTTACTCCAAGGGCGGTGTGCTGCTGTCGGCCTTTGAGCTGGAGCGCTTCACGAAGCAGAGCTTTGTGTATCCCATCTGCAGCCCCAACCAGCGTGTCCTGCGCGTGTACAAGGGCGAAAAGAAATAAGCTTTTGCAAAGCAAAAACCCCGGCCCTGCGGCCGGGGTTTTTTATGCGAAAAATCGGATTTTACGCCGCGACGAGATTTTTTTCGCGCCAGCCGCCGGCGCGCCAGCGGAAGATAAAGAGCACGGCGCGCAGGCATTCGTCAATGGCCATGGCGCACCAGATCCCGACGATGCCGAAGCCCAGTACCACGCCGAACAGCCAGCTGAGGCCGACGGCGACAATCCAGGTGGAGAGGATGCCGATGGTGACGGGGAAGCGGATGTCGCCCGCGGTCTGAAGGCAGCGGACAAAGCAGATGTTGACGGCGCGCCCCTGCTCAAGAAAGAGCTCGATGAACATGATTTTCTGGCCCAGCGCGAGGACCTCGGCGCTGTCAGTAAACAGGGAGAGCAGCGGGCGGGCAAACAGGCACAGCGACAGTGAAGCAATAAAGGAAATGAGCATGGACACGCGCAGCGTGGACATGACCTGCCGGTGGGTTTCGTCGACCCGGCGCGCGCCCAGCAGATGGCCGATGACAACCTGGGTGGCCTGTGTAATGGCAGAGGCAAAAATGTAGGAAATCATGGCCAGCATGCTGGCATAAACCTTGGTGGTGATGACTGCCGTGCCGAACAGGTTGATAAAGCTGAGGATGGTGATCTGCGACAGGCTGTAGGCAAAGTTTTCGCCGGCGGAGGGCAGGCCGATGCCAAGCAGCTTGCGCAAAAGACTTTTGGGGAAGGGGCGCAGCGCGCGCAGCGAAATATGCCCGCCGACATAGCGGCGAAACATGCGGTAGAGCATAAAGACGCCAATGGCGCGCGAAACCGTGGTGGAAATGGCCACGCCGGCGACGCCCAGGGGCGGAATGGGCCCGAAGCCGTGAATGAGCAGCGCGTTTCCGGCGATGTTAGTAAGGTTGATGGCGATGGACGCCGTCATGCTCTGGACCATAAAGGCGTTGGAGCGCAAAAAGGCGGCAAAGGTGAGCGACATGGCCTGCAGAAAGATAAACCCGCCGGTGATGACAATATACAGGCTCGACTGCCCGATGACGTCATCGGGCACCTGCATCAGGCGGAAAATGGGCCGGTTGAGCGTAAAAATAAGCAGGCTGATGGCGGCGCTGATGGCGAGGTTTGTAAAAAAGGCCACGGAATACACCTGCTCGGCGTGCTGCTTGTCGCCGGCGCCGCGGTATTGGGTGATAAGGATAATGGATGCCGTGCACAGTACGTTGAAGGTGAGTATCAGGAAGTTGAGAATCTGGTTTGCGTTGCCGACGGCGGCTACAGCCGTATCGGAGTAATGCGAGATCATGACCTGGTCGACATTGCCCATGAGCATCTGCAAAAAGAGCTCGACAAAAATGGGCCAGGTCAGGCGCAAAAGGGTGCCGCGCCCGGGGCGCAGGGAATTGTCCATTACGGTCCCTCCCATCCTAGCATGCAGTCTATTATATCGGATAGCGCGCGGCGCGAAAAGACGCGAGTTGTATAAAATTGCGGTGCCTGTGAAGACGTTTTCCTGTGAAATGCGGAAAAGGCGGGAGAGGTTGAAAGTGTGTGCACGGGTGGTATATAATAAAAGAACATATGCGTGCAATACACAATGGGGCAGGTCCCCGGAGGTGCCGACATGAAAAAAATTCTTATTTGCCAGCACGGTGGATCGAGCAACCATGGCTGTGAGGCGCTGGCCCGTACGACGGTGTCGCTCATCGGGGAGCTGCCCGATGAGTGTGAGGTCACACTGTACTCCTATCGCGTCAACGACGATAAAAAATACCTGGCTGACATACCCGGGCTGCGTATTACGGGGCTTTCCGGGCTGCCCGGACGCTTTTCTGCGCACAACATAAGCTATCACCTCAAAAAACGGCTGGGGAAAAGCGCGTCGCGCCTTCCCATCACGCCGGAGTTTGCGCGGCTTGTGCGCGAAAGCGACCTGGTCATCGCCATCGGCGGCGACAATTACTGCTATCGCCGGGGCGAAGGCTATTACGCGCTCGACCGTTTTATCCGCGCGCAGGGCAAGCCGTACATGCTGCTGGGCTGTTCGATTGAGCCGGACGATCTGCCGCACGGGCTTGCCGGGCACCTGCGCCTGTTTGACACCGTGACGGCGCGCGAGAGCATCACGTATGAAGCGCTGCGTGATCACGGGGTGATCAGCGCCGTGCCGGCGCACGACACGGCCTTTCTGCTGCCCGCGGTGGAACGGCCGCTGCCGGCGGGCTTTGCGGAAGGCAATACGGTGGGGCTCAATGTCAGCCCGCTCATTCAGCGGCTGGAAAGCCATCCGGGCATCACGATGGAAAATTACCGCCGTCTTATCCGGCACATTCTGGACACCACCGACATGGCGGTGGCGCTCATTCCGCACGTGGTGTGGGAGGAAGGCGACGACCGCGTGCCGCTTGCGCAGCTTCTGGCGGAGTTTCAGCAGACCGGCCGGGTGGTCATGGTGGAAGACGCCGACTGCCGCGTGATCAAGGGCGACATCGCGCGCCTGCGCTTTTTTGTCGGCGCACGCACGCACGCCACCATCGCGGCGTACTCCTCGGGCGTGCCGACGCTTGTGGTGGGATATTCGGTCAAGGCGCGCGGCATTGCGCGCGACCTGTTTGGCACGGAGGAAAATTATGTGCTGCCGGTGCAGAGCCTGAAGACCCCCGATGACCTGACGGCCGCCTTTGACTGGATTGTGGAGCGCGAGCAGGACATTCGCCGCCGCCTGCAGGAAGTGATGCCCGCTTACCGTGAGAGCTCGGCGCAGACGGGCAAAAGCATTGCACGGCTTTTGGGGCTGTGCCGCGGCGAAGGGCTGGCCGAGGGCATCGAAAGGCCGGGCCTGTGCGTCGGCTGCGCGGCGTGCGTTTTTCGCTGCCCGGTGCAGGCCATTTCCATGCGCAGCGATCGCGAGGGCTTTGCCCGCCCGTCGGTCGACGGGGCAAAGTGCATCGGCTGCGGCGCCTGCCGCGAGGTGTGCCCCGTGGGAAAACAGCGTGAACAAACGCAGCTGCAGGCTTTCTGCGCCTATTCCCGCGATGAGGAAACACGCAGAAAAAGCTCGTCCGGCGGCGTGTTCAGCGAGCTTGCGCAGCAGATGCTGGACAAAGGCGGCATTGTGGTGGGCGCGGCATGGGATGAAGCCGGCGTTTTGCGCCACACGGCGGCCGACAGCGTCGGCGCGCTGGGTGCGCTGCGCGGCTCGAAATATGTGCAGAGCGATATGAAAAACACCTACTCACTGATTTCCGATGCGCTGCAGAAGAAAAAGCCGGTGCTTTTCTGCGGCACGCCGTGTCAGGCCGCGGCAGTGCGGGACACTTTCGGAGCGGCCGAGGGGCTTTTGATTGCCGATGTGGTGTGCCACGGCGTACCTTCGCCCGACATGCTGCGCCGGTATCTCGATGATGCGGCGCAGCAGCACGGCGACGAGGCGGCGCACATTGATTTCCGCGACAAGTCGACGGGCTGGAAGGGCTATTCCGTCACCGTGCGCTTTCAGGGCGGGGACAAGCTGACGCACCCGGCGGGCCAGGACCCGTATATGAAGCTGTTTTTGGCGGACGTTGCCCTGCGTCCCTCCTGCTACCGCTGCGATATCCGCGGCCGCAGCAGCGCAGCGGATATTACGCTGGGCGATTTCTGGGGCGCGGGCAGGCTGTTCCCCGGTGAGGACGACGACCGCGGCCTTTCGCTGGTCCTGGTGCACACCCCGGCCGGCCAGGCGGCTTTTGAGGCCTTGCGGGAGAAGCTGGTCTTCCGCACGGCGGATTTTGACGCGGCGGCGCAGTACACCCCCTGCCTGTGCCGTCCGGCGGCCCGCCCCGTCAGCCGCGAGAGGTTCTTCGCCGAGCTGAAGCGCAGGCCGCTTAAGGACCTGGCGCGCGAGTTTTGCCCCCGCGCTTCGGCGGCAGTCAGAGTCAAGGCAAAGCTGCGGCGCGCGCTGAAAAAATAAGAAAAAGGCTCCGGAATTACTCCGGAGCCTTTTTTTACAGCTCACAGGCAAGGTTGATGACGGGGATGCCCTTTTGCCGCGCAAGCGAAACGGTGTAGGCTGTGCCGCCCTGCTGCGAGGTCAGATAGCACAGGCATACGTCGGCGCGTTCGGCCATGGCACGGTTGCGGGCCAGCATGCAGCCGCTGTAGTAGCGCTCGGAAAGCACCACGACGTTTTGCGCGCGGCCGACAATGCTGTCGTAGCGCAGCTTCTGCACAGGGGAATAGTGCAGGGGCTGGTCGCGGCAGGGGAGCATCATGGTCAGGGCGATGTCCGGAAACCGCTCGCGCGCGGCGAGAACGGCTTCCGCACCCAAAAGATCAAATCCCAAAGCGCCGCCCGATAAAAACTCGCAGACGCCCCGGCGGCACAGCTCGTCAATGCGCACATCCAGGCGGTGGCGCAGCATGGCGCCGGCGGCGGGCAGGCGGCGGTGCCCCGAGAGCATGCACACGCTCATGGCTGCGGCGGTTCATTGCCGGAAGCCGTATCCTCCGGCGGCGGCTCATTGCCGGAAGCCGTATCCTCCGGCGCGGGTTCGGACGGCGCGGGGGCGCAGGAGTCGGACAGGGCACGCTGCTGCCGGGCCTGGGCGCGCTGCTTTTTCTTCTGGCTGCGGTAAATGAGCACGAGCGACAAGGCGGCCAGAATCAGAACGCCGGCAAACACGGCAAAGTCGATATATCGCTGCGCGTCCTGTGATTTGTCCAAAATGGCGTCAAAACGCACGCTCTGTGCGACGCTGTCGATCAGTTCGGTGCTCTGCTGGGACATTTCCCCGTCAAAGGAATGCAGGGCGATGTTGACCATATAGCCGTTGCAGATGGTCGCATACTGGATAAAGCGGCTGTCGGTGGTTTCGTTTTTGACCTCGCCCTCAAAGCGGATATACAGAAGGTCGCCGGCCGGAACCAGCTCGTAGGAGAGGTAGTCGAGACCGGGCGAGCTTTCAGAAAAATCTTCGTCGACATAGGTCTGCGCATGTTCTTTCAGGTCTTCGGGATCGGCGAGGGTATAGTGAAAGGTGCGCCGGGTGTCGGCCGAGCGTGAAATGACCACAATCAGCTCTTTGAGGCGGTCGGTGGTCACGGCTTCAAAGCGGATGTTGTTTTGGTCGAGGGCGTCCATGAGCGTTTCCTCATCGGCTTCGAAAAAGTCGAGCACCTGCTGGCTGGGCGTGGTGCCGGAGGCCAGCACAATCCAGTCCTCGCCGTCGGGCAGCGACATGGTGAGGGCGGCGTCTTCATAGCGGTAATCCTTCAGGGAAAGCGCTGCAGCGGGCGTGGCCGCGAGCAGCAGCGCAGCGGCAAGACAAAGCAGTCTTTTCATGAGCTCCTCGATTCCCGGCGCGGCGGCCGAAAGATTCTAATGGAGCTTATTGTATCACACGCCCGGTGCAATTTCAAATGTATCCGCGCCGCTCCAGGCCAAAAGAGCGTTTGAAACATCGCTCCAGACGTCGGGGCAGGGCTCGTTGAGAATTTCGTGGCGAAGGCCGGGATAGAGCTTTTGCCCGACATGGCGGTAGCCCAGGCTGCGCATGAGTTCGACAGCGCGGAAAAAGTGCCGGTCGCTGATGCGGCAGGGGTCCTGGGCGCCGGAAATAAACAGCACCGGCATGTCGGGCGATGACACCGCCCATCCTTTTTTTGTGTAGCACTCCCGCATGAGGAGAAGCAGCGATTCAAAGCCGTTGAGCGTAAAAACGAAGCCGCACAGCGGGTCTTCGTCGTACCGGCGCACGACGGCGGGGTCAGAGCACAGCCAGGCGCTTTCCTGCGGGCGGCCGAAGGCCCGGTTGAAGGAGCCGAACATCATGCGGTGGATAAACAGGCTCCGGTGCCTGGGGCCGGCAAAGCGCGCGAGCACGCGGCACAGGGCGAGGCCGGCTTCTGCGGCGGGATTATAAGAGGGCGAGCCGCAGACGATCAGCCCGCTCAGATCGCTGTCCCAGCGGCGGGCATAGCAGCGCGCCGCGAGCGAGCCCATGCTGTGCCCGAACAAAAAGAGGGGCAGGCCGGGAAAACGCGCGCGCAAAAGACCCGCGATTTGATGCAGGTCCCGCAAAAGGCCTTCGGCGCCCTGGCCGTCCGGCCCGAAGAACCCCAAATCCTGCGCGCTGCGCACGCTCTGGCCGTGGCCGCGGTGGTCGGCAGCCGCGCAGACCAGACCCAGCCCGGCAAGGTGCTCCATCAAGGGGAAATAGCGCTGCTTATGCTCGCACATCCCGTGGGAAAACAGCACCAGTGCCCGCGGATTGTCGGGCACAAAGAGGGCGGCCGACAGGGGCAGACCGTCAAACTCCGAGTTGACGGTAAAAAGAAGCGGCTTCATCGTTCGGACCGCTCAGGCAGCAGCTCCGAAAGGGCTCTGCGCACGGGCGGGAGCAGCAGGACAAAAATGACGAGGGCCAGCAGCGACTGCAGCGCGTTGAAGGGGATGCCGGCCGCGGCGCCGCCCACGCCGTACAGCATGGCGCTTGCCGCAAAATACAGCGCGACGTTCAGGCAGCCGGCGGCCAGCGCGGCCAGTGCGGCCCGGGCGCGGCTGCACCGGTGCCGGCACAGCACGGAAATGCACAGCGCCATAACCGCCTTGATGACAAGGCTGAAGGGCGCCCAAATTGCATAGGACGCCAGCACGTCGGCCAGCGCTGCGCCGACGGCGGCGGCGGCCACTGCGTAAGGCAGGGGCAGCAGGGCGGCGGCAAGGTACAAAATGCCGTCGCCGACATGAATGTATTCCGTGGTCGCGGGCACGGGCATTTTGACAAACATGGTGCACACCAGAATCAGCGCCGCAAACATCGACGCAAAGCATAAAAGACGAACCTGCTTTTCCTTCATGACAAAACAGCCTCCATGGGTTTGAAAAGTTGACAAGGTCTTTTGACAAGTGTTATTGTAATACAAAATTGGCACCATTAAAATATCCAGAATCAGAAAAAAATATGGTACCAGATGGAGGGCTTATGCAAAACCTGACCTTTTCGCCGGAGCCGGGGACGCCGCTGTACCGGCAGCTGTATTCCATGCTGCTGGGGGAGATCCGCGCGGCGGGGCTGGCTCCGGGGGAGAAGCTGCCTTCGCGCCGTGCGCTGGCGGCCCATTTGGGTTTGAGTCTCAACACGGTGGACGCAGCGTATCAGATGCTGGCGGCGGAGGGATATATACAGGCGCGGGCGCGCAGCGGGTTTTATGTGTGCAGCGGGGGGCTTGCGGGACTGGTTCCGCAGCCCGAAAGAGAGCCGGCCGGGGCGGAATCCCCGCCGCAGCCGCGTTGGGCGTATGATTTTTCAACGGGGGGCATGGATGTTTCGCTGTTTCCTCTGCGCACCTGGGAACGGGTGGCGCGCGAGGTCATGCGCACGGGGGCGGGGCTGCTCAATTACGGTGACGCGCGCGGTGATGAGTGCCTGCGCCGGGCCATTGCGCGGTATCTGCACGAATACCGGGGCGTGCATGCCGATGCTGCGCGCATTGTGGTGGGCGCGGGCAGCGAAACGCTGCTGGCAATGGCGGCGCTGCTTTTGCCGCAGGGCGCGGCGGGGGTGGAGGACCCAGGCTACGGGCAGACGGCGCAGGTTTTGCGCAATGCGGGCGTGCCGGTGCGCCCCGTTGCGGTCGACGCCCAGGGGCTCAGCGTGAGCGGGCTGCGGCGCAGCGGATGCCGCAGCGTGTGCGTCACGCCGTCGCACCAGTTCCCGACGGGGGTCAGCATGCCGGTCTCCCGTCGTGCCGAGCTGCTGCAGTGGGCGCGGGACACCCGCGGGATCATTGTAGAAGACGACTATGACAGCGAGTTTCGGTTTGACGGCCGGCCGCTGCCGGCGCTGCAGGGCCTGGACGGCGAGGGCCGGGTTATATACATCGGTACCTTTTCCCGCAGCCTGGCGCCGTCGGTGCGCGTGGCGTACATGGTGCTGCCGCCGCGGCTTGTGCCGCAGTACCGGAGCAGGCTGGCGGGCTATGCTTCGACCGTGTCGAGGCTGGAGCAGCACACGCTGAGCCGGTTTATGGAGCAGGGGCACTTTGCGCGCTACATCAACCGTGCCCGCGGCGTGTACCGGGGCCGGCGCGACGCGCTGGTGCAGGCGCTGGCGGCCGGTCTGGGGACGGCGGCGGTCCCGCTGTGCGTGCACACGGGGCTGCACATGCCGGTGCGCGTGGAAAACGGCATGACGGGGCCGCAGCTGGCGGCCGCGGCCGCCGCGCAGGAGGTGCGCGTGCACGCGCTGGGAGAGTACCGGATGCAGGGCGGCGGCGGGGAGCCGGTCGTGGTTTTGGGCTACGGCAGTATGGGCGCCGAGGATATCGGCCCGGCCTGCGCAAGGCTTTCGCGGGCGTGGGGCGGACAAAAATCTTAACTTTTTGACGTTTTGCTTGCGCAGGGGCGCTTTTACAGGCTATAATGCTGTCAAAAGGAGTAATATGAGAAAAAAGGGGGGGCTGCGTGTGAAACAGAGGCTGATGCAGGGCGTCAGGCTGTGCGCTGCGGCTCTGCGGCATCCGCTGGTGCTTCCGGTTTTTTACTTTGCCATGCTGTGGTCCCTGGAGTGGACCTTCCGCGCCTGGGAAATACCGGCGTTCCGGGGAACGGGGCTGTGGTATTCTCTGGCATTTTGCCTTCCGGCGGCGATCATCATGTGGTTTGCCACCACATTGCTTCCCCGCCGCTTTAATCGCATTGCCGCCTGGGTGCTGGTTCTTTTTGTCACGCTGATTTTTGCGTCGCAGCTTGTGTACCACCGTATTTTCTATACGTATTATACCGTGTATTCGGCGGCCAACGGCGGGCAGGTTTTTGAGTTTCTTCATGAAATCCTGTTTACCATGCGCCGCAACTGGGTACAGCTTTTGACGCTGTTCATTCCGTTTCTGGTTTTTATTCCGCTGCAGTTTTTCCTGTGCTTTGAGCGGCGGCGCCCGGTGTTTTCGGGCCTTGTGGCCGCGGCGGCGGTCTGTCTGCACGTCGCGTGCCGCGTCCTTCTGCCGCTGGGCGGGACGGGGGACTTCAGCGCGTGGGACCTGTATTACCACACCATTTCCATCGATTATTCGGTGGAACAGCTGGGCGTGGCCACGACCATGCGGGTGGACCTGTGGCGTCTTGCAACGGGATTTGAGCCGGAGTACCGGGTCGAGCCGCCGCCGCCGATACCCGAGGCCGTGCCGCCCGAGCAGATGCCGCCTGAACCCGATTCCGAGCTGCCGCCCGAGCCGGAATACGGGAAAAACGAGCTGGACATTGATTTTGTCGCCCTTGCCGAGGCGGAAAGCTCCCAGACCATCGCCGACATGCACCGGTACTTTGGAAGCCAGACCCCCAGCAGCAAAAACGAAAAGACCGGGCTGTTTGCCGGCTGCAATCTCATCTGGCTCACGGCGGAAGGGTTTTCGCAGTACGCCATTGACCCGGAGCTGACGCCGACGCTGTACAAGCTCAGCCGGGAGGGGTTCCGGTTTGAAAACTGGTATACGCCCATATGGGGCGTCAGCACGTCTGACGGTGAATATGTCGCCATGACGGGGCTGTACCCCAAGGCGGGGACGTGGAGCTTTTACCGTTCGTCGAAAAACGCCATGCCGTTTACAGCGGGCAACGAGCTGGGTGCTCTGGGGTATTCGTGCCGCGCGTACCACAACCACACCTATACGTATTACAACCGTGACGAGTCGCACCCCAACATCGGCTACGAATACAAGGGCGTGGGCAACGGCCTTGAAATCACAGACCAGTGGCCGGGCTCGGATCTTGAAATGATCGACGTGACCACCGCGGAATATGTGAACGACACGCCGTTCCACACGTATTACATGACGGTCAGCGGCCATCTGCTGTACACCTTCATGGGCAACAGCATGGCGCACAAAAACCGCGCGCTTGTGGAGGATTTGCCGTATTCCGAAGGGCCGCGGGCCTATCTTGCGTGCAACATTGAGCTGGATCGCGCGCTGGAGCTTCTGCTTGCGAGACTTGAGGAGGCCGGCGTTTTGGACAACACCGTGATAGTGCTGTCGGCGGATCATTATCCTTACGGCCTGACGCTGGAGGAGATCTCCGAGCTGGCCGGGCACGAGGTCGACCCGGAGTTTGAGCTGTACCGCAACGCCTGCATTATTTATAAAAAGGGAATGCAGAGCGAAACCGTCACGGAGCCGTGCGCCAGCGTCGACCTGCTGCCGACGGTGCTCAACCTGATGGGGCTGCCGTTTGATTCGCGGCTTTTGATGGGACGCGACGTGTTTTCCGATGCCGACCCGCTGGTGATTTTGTCAAACCGCAGCTTTATTACGGACAAGGCGCGCTACAACACCAAAACCGGCGTGCTTGAGCCGACGGGCGGGGAAGAGCTTCCGGAGGGGTATCTGGAATATTACTCCGCCGTGGTATCCAACAAGCTGGCGTATTCCGCCATGATACTGGACAATGATTATTATGCCAAACTTGGGCTTGAGCCCTGAGTCAAAAAACCTGCCCTGCGGCAGGTTTTT
>CANUCM010000137.1 GCA_947856675.1 uncultured Clostridia bacterium
CACGGGCGCCCGAGCGGACCGATACGAGCAGCGGATTTTCAAGGTCGCCGAACTTCTTGCCCGTAATGCCCTCCATCTTTTCAATATACTCCATAATCTGCGCCTGAATCTCAGGGCTGATCTGGCGGCCGTCCTCGTAGTAACGTGTGCAGGCCTCGGTGGTGATGGTAAAGCCCTGCGGCACAGGAAGACCAATGTTGGTCATTTCCGCCAGGTTGGCGCCCTTGCCGCCGAGGAGCTCACGCATGCCAGCATTGCCCTCTGAGAAAAGGTAAACATACTTGTGCATTTTCAACACTCCTTTTCGTTCTATGTCCCTTTTGATTTGCGGAACTATTATACCAGAAAACCTGCCGATTTGCACTATCTATTTGAAAAAAATGCAAAAAAATATTTCAAACGCCTTTTGGCCCCTGAGGGCTGCTCCCGCGTCGGAAGAGGCTTTTCTTTTTTTCACCGATGCGGGCGCGCCGCGCCTTTGTTTCGTCGGGGCACAAAACCCAGCCCCTTTCTGTACAGCGCAGAGCATCGCCGGTGCGCGCGTCCTCCGGCAGGGAATCAACAACCATTTCGCGCCCGCTGTCGCTGACCAGTACAAAAAGGTCACCCTCCCGCCGGTCAAAGACATAAAGCTCGTCAGCGTTCGGTCTGCACATCAATCTGCCCTCCCGACGCATTGAAAACCAGCGTCCCCTGCGTGTCAGTGCGCAGCACCTGCGCGCCCACGCTCTCCAGCGTTTCCAGGGTCTCGGGGTCCGGATGGCCGTAGCTGTTGCCGACGCCGCACGAAATGGCAGCGTATGCCGGCGAAAGCGCCTCGATAAAGGCCTTACTCGACGAGGTCACACTGCCGTGATGTCCGACCTTCAAAACGTCGACCTGCGGCAGGCCGTTTTGCAGCATGATTTCCTCCATTGGCGCCTCGGCGTCCCCCGTCAGCAGAAAACGCACCCCTGCGCCCTCGCACAGCAAAACCAGCGATGCGTTGTTGAGCTCATCGCCCAAATCAGCGCCCTCAGGCGGCGACAGCACCGTGATGTGCATGCTGCCCAGGGTAAAGGTGTCGCCGGCCCCGGCCAGTACAGCGTCGGCGCCGCTGCGCTCGACAGCGTCCAGCATGTTTTCATAGGTCTGGCTGGTGTGGTCGGCATCCGGCATCCAGAACACCGCGGGCGGGCAGGCGTCCAGGACCTCGGCCATTGAGCCGATATGGTCGGCGTGCGGATGGGTGGCAACAGCCAGGGCAAGGCTTTCCACCCCGTATTCGTCGAGCGCCTGCAGAATGGCGTCGGCACTGTCGGCCGTGCCGGCATCGACCAGCGCCCATTGCCCTTCGCTGTGCAGCAAAAGGCTGTCGCCCTGTCCGACGTCAAGCACGACGAGCGACATCTCGCCGTCCTGCGGGGGCAGCGTCTGCTGCGTGCCCGGCAGCTCGAGCCCGAAATATCCGGCCAGCAGCGCCAGCGCCGCAAGGATGACTCCTCCCAGCGCCGCGGGCGCGCGGCTCTTTCGTCTGCGCCGGCTCATAGCTTCTTCATAAAGCTGCGGTAAATCTCAACCGCAGCGCCCAGGGATGTTTCGCGGACATATTCATCAGGGCCGTGCACCGCGTCATAGGCCTGATCGCTCGTCAATATCGGCGTAAACCGGATAACCGTTCCGCTCAGCGTCTCGTAATAGCGCGCGTCGGTGCTGCCGGTCAGAATGGTCGGGATACAGGGCAGCGTAGCAAAGCGCTCGTGCACGGCGTTGCACAGCGCCTGGTACAAAGGCGCCTTCTCGTCGGAAACGGGCGAGGGGTCGCCGTGGGTTTCGGCCAGCTCGACCTCGACGGGCAGGTCGGCCACAAGATCCCGCAGCCGCTGCAGCATGCGCAGCGCGGTGTCGCCCTGCAGAAGGCTCGCCGCCACCGTGCCCTCGGCGGTCGTGGGCAGCAGCACGGGCGACATCGCGGCGGACAGCTGCGTGGCCGACAGCGTGGTGCGCAAAAGCGCGGTGGTCTCGCTGTCGCCGCGGAAGCACAGGCCGAGCAGCGGCCGCGTCAGCGGCAGGTTGGCCACGACAAAGCGGCGCACAAAGCCCATGGCGGGCAGCGACGCGCGCAGCGTCTTGTGCACCGGCTGCAAAAGCCGCACCCGCGGCTGCGACGCCTCAATGCGGCACACGGCCTCGGCCAGAATGCCGGCCGCCGAATGCCTCGGCGGCGCGCCGATTTGCCCGCCGGCGGCGTGCGCCGTCAGACGGTAGACGCACAGCGCCTTTTCGCCCACGCCCAAAAGCGCAGCCGGATAGCTGCGCCGGCCCATGTGGCTTTTGCGGATAAGCCCGCCCTCATCGAGGATCATCTCAAAATACAGCCCGCGCTTTTGCAGAAGATCGGCCAGCACGGCCGCGCCCTGCGCGCCGCCCAGCTCCTCGTCGTGCCCGAAGGCAAAATACAAATCGCGCCGCGGGGCAAAGCCCTCGTCCAAAAGCGAGGACACCGCCTCCAAAAGCGCCACCACGGTGCCCTTGCAGTCGACGGCGCCGCGGCCGCGCACAAGCCCGTCCTCGCGCGCGCCGGAAAACGGGTCGCGCGTCCAGCCCTCGCCGGGCGGCACGACGTCGAGATGCCCGCAGAACAAAACGGGCGCCGGAGCGTCCCTGCGCTCCGTGCCGCGCAGCCGCAGAAGCAGGCTGCCGCCCGGCAGCTCAAACAGGCTCATGCGCGAAAACGCCGCGGCATACCGCTCCTTGAAATACTGCACAAGGCCCTCCATGGCCTCCCGCTCGCCCGTCACGGTGGCAAAGCGCACCGCCTGCGACAGCGTCTGCGCGGCGTGCTCGGTCAGATCGCGGTCGGGCGTCGGCGG
>CANUCM010000138.1 GCA_947856675.1 uncultured Clostridia bacterium
CGAGGTCGTGCAGCATGCCCACGACCTTCCAGTATTCGACGTTTTCGGGGTCGTAGCGCCCGGCAAAAAAGCCCATCACACCGGATACGATTTCGGCGTGGCGCAGGTGGAAAGGCTCCTGATTATAACGGCGCAGCAGCTCGCGGGCCTGCTCAAGGGTGGGAACATACGGCATTTTTATCCTCTCCTTTATGAAAAGCGGTTTTTCCGGCAACAGTATACCACAAAGCCCTGCGCACTTCAATTGCAAAGCGGGGCGGATTATGCTATAGTATACTGTATGCCAAATGGTGAAAAGGAGGTTTTCCTGTGCCGCTTCCGACCGCTCTTGTCACGTTTTTTTATCTTTCCAACCTGGTTGCCGGGCTTTCCCTGCTTTTTGTGCGCAAAAGCGACACATCCACCACGCTGGCGTGGCTTCTGGTCTTTGTCTTTTTGCCGTATGTCGGCTTTATTTTGTACTTTTTCTTCGGCAGCCGCGCAAAATACCGCATTTTGACGCGGCGCTACGCCCTGAGCCGCGACAGCCTCGGGCGCATCCCCTTCACGCCCTCGACGCCGTCCGAGCTTTTGAGCGAGTGCGCGCGCCGCAACCTCGACCTCATCAACATCAACGCAAACGGCGCGGGCAGCACCTACACGCAGGACAACCTGTGCGAGCTTCTGCCCTCGGCGCGCGAAAAGTATGACCGCATGTTTGCCGAAATCGAAAACGCCCGCGAGAGCATCAACGTTTTGTACTTCATCATCAAAACCCACGACAAAAGCGGCCGCGACTTTATTTCGCTTCTGGCAAAAAAAGCGCGGCAGGGCGTGCATGTGCGGCTCATTTACGACACTTTCGGGTACCTTCGCGCCCGGCGCGCGGATTTCCGCGAGCTGATTGAGGCGGGCGGCGCCGTTTACGGATACCTGCCCTCGTTTTTGCGCACGGCGCTTGAGGCCAACTACCGCATGCACCGCAAAATCGTCGTCATCGACGGGCGCGTCGCCTACACCGGCGGCATCAACATCGGCGACGACTACCTCGGCCTCGACCTTGTGCGCACCCCCTGGCGCGACACGTCGGTGCGCATTACCGGCCCGGCCGTGCGCGACATTCAGCTGCGCTTTGTCGAGGACTGGGTCTACATCGACCGCCAGACACACATTCTGGGCCGCAAAAGCTCCATCGAAACGGAAAACGAGCTGCGCCTTCTGTTTCCCCCGCTTGAGAAAACCGGCGACATGGGCGTGCAGATCATTTCGAGCGGCCCCGACAGCGAGGAATCCTACACCCGCGACAGCTACCAGCGCATGATTTCGACGGCTGACCGCTATGTATATATCCAGACGCCCTATTTTGTGCCCGACGAGGCGCTGATGCACACGCTGCGCCTGGCCGCCCATGCCGGCGTCGACGTGCGCATCATGATCCCCGGCATTCCCGACAAGCGGTTTGTCTACTATGTCACGACGTCCTACATCGGCGAGCTTCTCAAGTGCGGCATCCGCGTGTTTGTGCACGCGGGCTTTCTGCACGCCAAAACCTTTGTGCTCGACGACGAGGTGGCCTCCATCGGCAGCACCAACTTTGACAACCGCTCCTTTGACCTCGACTTTGAAATGAACGCCATGATTTTTGACTGCGGCTTTGCCAAAACCTGCCGCGACACCTTTTTGCGCGACATGGGCGACTGCGTGGAAATGACCCTCGAGCAGTATGAAACGCGCACCCGCCTGACCCGGCTGCGCGAAGGCTTCTGGCGGCTGGTCGCGCCGCTCGTGTAAGCCATATAAAGGAGGAAACCCTTTTGGAGCTGACCATCAACGGCCTTTCCGTGCGCTGCGAAATCACCGGCAGCGGCAGCGAAACCGTGCTGTTTCTGCACGGCTGGGGCGCGAGCATCACGGCCTACGCGCCCGTTTTGTCGCTGCTTTCGCAGCGTTTTCGCGTCGTCGCCTTCGACATGCCGGGCGTCGGCGGCACCGACGAGCCGCCCGCCCCCATGACGCTCGACGACTATGTGAGCTTTACCCTCGCGGTGTGCCGCGCGCTTTCACTCGAAAGCGCCGTGCTCGTCGGCCACTCCCACGGCGGCCGCATCGCGCTGCGGCTTTTGTCCGACCCTGCGTGCCCGCTGCGGTGCGCCCGCGCCGTGCTCATTGACGCGGCCGGCATCGTGCCCGCCCGCTCTCTCGGCTGGAAGCTGCGCGCACGCGCCTACACCCTTTTGCGGCGCCTGGGCACCGCCCGGCTGACCGCCCCGCTGTTTGCCGAGCGCTATGAGGTGCAGCGCGACCGCCGCTCCTCGGCCGACTACCGCGCCGCCTCTCCCGTCATGCGCCAAACGCTGTCAAACGTCGTCTCCTGCGACCTGCAAAACCTCATGCCCCGCATTCGCGCCGAGGTGCTGCTTGTGTGGGGCGAACGCGACACCGCCACCCCCCTCTCCGACGGCCAGCGCATGCAGAGTCTTATTCCCGGCGCCGGCCTGGCAGTCGTTTCAGGTGCAGGTCACTTTCCCTTTGTCGACAACCCCGCGCAGTTTTCCGCCATTTTGAGCGCATTTTTCGGGCTTAATCAATAACTTTTAGATTTACTTTTTTAAATTATTACTTTTTGTATAGGGGAATGTCATGTTTTCCACACCCTTTGAAGCGGCGGCCTTTGCCGCCTGCGCCGCGGGTCTTGCCGCGCTTTACTTTCACATGCTTTTGCGGTGGGTGCACGTTTTGCAGCAGTGCTCCTACCAGCTTTTGTCCTACCGCCGCTGGCTGCGCGAAAACCGCGCGCAGCTTACGCCGGCGCGGCGGTTTGTCGTGCTGCCCGGCATGGTGCTTGTATTCTTTGTGCGGCCGCCGGCGGGCGCTTTAGTGCTTTTGGCGCTTGCGGCCTTTCAGTGGTGGCTCAACCCCGCGCGCCACGGGCGGCTTGCCAAAAAGCCGCTGGTCTTTACCGCGCGCGTGCGGCGGCTTGCGGCCGTGTCGGCGCTTTTTCCGCTGCTGTGCCTTGCATTCCTTGCTCTTTCGCCGGCCCTTGCGCTGTGCGCGCTGGGCGCGTGCGTGTGCCTTGCCCCGCTTTTGTGCATGCTGAC
>CANUCM010000139.1 GCA_947856675.1 uncultured Clostridia bacterium
AGATGGGCGATGGCATCCAGCAGGTACTGGCTACTGCCGGTAACAACCACCTGGGCGGCGATGACTTCGATGAGCGCATCATCAACTACCTGGCTGACACCTTCAAGAATGAGAACGGCATCGACCTGCGCGGCGACCGTATGGCTATGCAGCGTCTGAAGGAAGCTGCTGAGAAGGCCAAGATTGAGCTGTCCGGCATGACCACTGCCAACATCAACCTGCCCTTCATCACTGCCGATGCCACCGGCCCCAAGCACATGGATGTCACCATTACCCGTGCCAAGTTCAATGAGCTGACCGCGGATCTGGTCGACAAGACCATGGGCCCTGTGCGCCAGGCGCTGTCGGACGCCGGCCTGAGCACCGGCGAGCTGAGCAAAGTACTGCTGGTCGGCGGCTCCAGCCGTATCCCCGCGGTGCAGGAAGCCGTGAAAAAGTTGACCGGAAAAGATCCGTTCAAGGGCATCAACCCCGACGAGTGCGTGGCGCTGGGCGCTGCCATCCAGGCGGGCGTTCTGGGCGGCGAAGTCAAGGATCTGCTGCTGCTCGATGTTACGCCGCTGTCGCTGGGTATTGAAACGCTGGGCGGCGTGTGCACCAAAGTCATTGAGCGCAACACGACCATCCCGACCAAAAAGGCGCAGATCTTCTCCACGGCGGCCGACAACCAGCCTTCGGTGGAGATCCATGTGCTGCAGGGCGAGCGCGACATGGCGGCCGACAACAAGACGCTGGGCCGTTTCCATCTCGACGGGATTCCCGCCGCGCCCCGCGGTGTGCCTCAGATTGAGGTGACGTTCGATATCGACTCCAACGGCATTGTCAACGTGTCGGCAAAGGATCTCGGCACGGGCAAGGAGCAGAAGATCACCATTACCGCATCGACCAACCTCAGCAAGGAGGACATCGACAAGGCGGTCAAGGAAGCCGAGCAGTTTGCGGAGGAAGACCACAAGCGCCGCGAGGCCATCGACACCCGCAACAATGCGGAAAACCTGATTTACCAGACGGAAAAATCCCTGGGCGAGCTGGGCGACAAGGTGACGGCGGAAGAAAAGGCCCCCATCACCGAGCAGATTGAAAAGCTGAAGGAAGCGCTGAAAGGCGACAACACCGAAACGGTTAAGGCCGAGGCGGAAGAACTGACCAAGCGCTTTTACACCATCGCTGAAAAGCTCTACAAAGACGTAAAGCCCGAGGAGGGCAATGCGGCGCCCAAGACCGATGAAAACGGCAACACCGTGTATGACGCCGATTACAAGGTCGTGGACGACGAGGACAAGAAAGACTGATAAAGCGCCGCGGCGGGGAAGGGAAGGTCCCTTCTCCGCCCTTGGCTGCCGGTAATTTCAGCCAAATCCGAGCGAAAGGAAGACTATCCATATGCCGCAGCAAAAGCGCGACCTCTATGAAGTACTGGGAATTACAAAAGGCGCATCCGATGACGAGATAAAAAAAGCCTACCGCAAGCTGGCAAAGAAGTATCATCCCGACCTGAATCCGGGCGACAAAGAGGCCGAACAGAAAATGAAAGAGGTCAACGCCGCCTATGAGGTTTTGTCCGACAAGGAGAAAAAGGCGAGGTACGACCAGTTTGGCCATGCGGGCATTGATCCCAACTATGCGCCGGGCGGCTCAGGCGGCTATGGCGGATTTGAGGATTTTGACCTGGGCAATATTTTTGATTCTTTCTTCGGCGGTGCGTTTGGCGGACAAAGTGCCCGGCGGCAAAACGGTCCCCAGCGCGGCGAGAACATACGCGTCAATCTGACGCTCAGCTTTGAAGAAGCGGCGTTCGGCTGCGAAAAGGACGTTACCATCACGCGGGCCGAGAAGTGCAGCGACTGCGGAGGCAGCGGGGCCCAGGCCGGTACATCGGCCGAAACCTGCCCGCTTTGCCACGGCACCGGCCAGGTGAAGACGACGCAGCGTACGCCGTTTGGTGTATTTTCGTCTTCGGCGCCCTGCCAGAACTGCCACGGGACGGGCCGTGTAATCAAAAACCCGTGCAAGACCTGCGGCGGGAGCGGGCGCGTGCGCAAAAGCCGCACCATCCGCGTCCGTGTCCCGGCGGGCATTGACGAAGGGCAGATTATTTCGCTGCGCGGCGAAGGGCATGCCGGGGTAAACGGCGGGCCCAACGGCGACATGTATGTAACGGTTACGCTGCGGCCGCACAAGCTGTTTAAGCGCAACGGGCAGGACGTGCTGCTGGAAATGCCGATTTCCTTTGTCCAGGCGACGCTGGGTGCGACGCTGACCGTGCCGACTATCGACGGGAAAGTACAGTATGACCTGCCGGAAGGCACGCAGACGGGCACGGTTTTCCGGCTTAAGGGAAGCGGTATTCCCAACCCGAGCGGCCGCGGGCGGGGCGATCAGTACGTCAAGGTCAACATCGAAATCCCCAAAAACCTCACATCGGAGCAAAAGGATATTTTGCGCCGGTTTGAAGAGGCCGTGGGTGACAGCCACTATCAGGAAAAGAAAGGATTCTTTTCCAAAATGAAGGACTTGTTTAAATAAAAAATGCGGGCCGAACGGCCCGCATTTTTTTTGCCTGTAGCGCGGCGGCAGGGGCTAAGATATAATATAAAAGTCAACAATGTGCTGAAACGACACAGAGAGTACAAAAGGGGGCGTTATCATGGGGGCAGAAAGAGAGGTGCGTGCCATGAGCTGCCGAATCTTGATTGCCGAGGATGAAAGCCAGCTGTGCGAGGTGCTGTGTGATTACTTCCGGAGCAAGGGGCAAACTCCCGTACCGGCGGGCAGCGGTGCACAGGCGCTGGCGCTGGCTGAAAGCGAGGATTATGACGCTGTGCTGCTTGACATCATGATGCCTGAGCTCGACGGGTTTTCCGTGTGCCGCGCGCTGCGGAAAAAGCAGGAGGTCCCCATTGTTTTTCTCACGGCGCTGTCGGACGAGGAGGATAAGCTGCTGGGATATGAGCTGGGCGCGGATGATTATGTGACAAAGCCCTTTACACTGTCTGTGCTGTATGCAAAGACCATGGCGCTGATTCGGCGCTCGAGGGGCAGCGTGCGCACAGAGGATCGCATTACGGCCGGCGGGCTGACGCTGGTGCTGTCACAGCAGAAGGTATTTGCAGATCGGCGTGAAATTGCGCTGACGCCCAAGGAATATGCCCTGCTGCGCTGCCTGATGCAAAATCGCAACATGGTTTTAAGCCGCGAACAGCTGCTTGTTAAATGCTGGGGCTATGACTATGAAGGGGAGGCACGCGCGGTCGACACCCACATAAAGCGTCTGCGGGAAAAACTGGGTGAGCATGCCGGGTGTATTAAGACCGTCATTAAGGCCGGGTACAGACTGGAGGGGTGAAAATGAAACGAAAGCGCAGGCATGTCATGCCGGCCGTCACACTTCGCATGGGAGTATTTACACTGGTGCTCTGGTTTGCCTGTATAGCGGCCATGACGCTGGCAGTGGCGCAGTATATATTCCAGGCTCTGCTAAACCGGGCCATAGACTTTCCGCAGTACGCCCTGATGGTGGGCGGGCTGGAGGATGGGAAACAGCCTGAGTATCCCGGCGCGCTGGAGTACAATATGAACCGTGCGATAGCGAAATCGGACTTTCGCGTGCAGCCGCCAAGCTACAGTGGCGTTCCGGGAATGGAAAATATGCCCAGCATGTTTCAAAGCGGCGCCGAAGACTGTGAAACAGCCATGATCTTTTTAAACAGCAGCGGGAATACCGTGCGGGAAAGCGGAGATTTCATGTACTTTCGCTATGCCGCGCAGGAACAGTGGGAAGCGGGCGAAGAAGATATTTGCGGTTATGCCTGGGTGGACCTGGGAAATCCGGAGGATGAGCGCTTTTCCGTTTTGCGCACGAGCTATGCAGGAATAAAGGAGGTCGGTCACAGGGTCATCCGCATGACGGGAACCTTTGATGGTTCACGTTTTGAGCCGTCGTCCATGGCGTTTTTGGCAGAGAGCAGCTATTATGCCGCGCTGGATGAGCTGTCGCCCGGTTGGGATCAGCTGAGCGAGCCGCCGTATACGCAGGCAGAGCTGGATGCGCGCGGCCTGATTTCCTGGGATGTGCGGTTTGAAAACCCGGCGCCGGAGGGCAGCGTGACGATATATGCCATTTCACCGGAAATGACGCTGTATGAGCCGCAGGGGGCGGTGCAGTACCGGGAAACAGAGGAGCATGAAAGCCTTTTGCAGCTGTTAAAGAGCATGGATTATTACTATGACAAGGGCGCGATGACATTTGCTTACGGGGCGTCTGAGTATTCGCTCAGGGAGATGATTGTGTTCAGCTCCTGGGGGGTGCATATGCAGACGGATTCCGAGTATACCGTGGTGACCGCCATGCGTGCAAGCCCCTTGCGTCTGGCCGCAGGGTTTTTAAAACCGGTGTATATCGCAACGGGCGCGCTGGCGCTTATCGGTTTTCTGCTTGTGCGGCGCAGCGTTAAAAAGAATGTGGCGCGGCCGCTGACGCAAATGATCGATGGGATGCAGGAAGGATGGACGCATCTGCAGACTCTGCGGGAAAAGCCGCCACGCTGGCAGGAAATGCATACGCTGTATACGCAGTATGAGCAGACAAGGGAGCAGCTGCACGAGGGAAAAGCCGAATGTGCACGGCTTAATAAGGCGCTTGAGTACGCCAAAACCGCAGAGCAAAACCGGCGGCAGATGACATCCAATATAGCGCATGAGCTGAAGACCCCGCTGGCGGTAATTCACAGCTATGCCGAGGGCCTGAAGGAGCATATTGCGGAGCACAAGCGGGAAAGGTATCTTGATGTAATCCTTTCAGAGAGTGAAAGAATGGATGCCATGGTGCTGGAGCTTTTGGACCTGTCGCGCCTGGAAGCGGGAAAGGTAAAGCTTGCGCACGATGAGTTTTCGCTCAGCGGCCTTGTTCGCGGCATCGCAGAAAAGCTGGAGACGGCCATACAGGAAAAAGAGCTGCAGGTAACCTTTGACGCGCCGCAGGCCTGCCTGGTGACAGCCGACGAGGCTCGCATCGGCCAGGTGGTTGAAAACTTTATGACCAATGCCGTCAAGTACACGCCGTGCGGCGGGAATATTGCGGTTCGCATTTCGCAGCAGCAGGGGAAAACCACGGTTTCCATTGCAAACGACTGCGAGGCGCTGTCGGCAGAGCAGCTGGCCAGAGTGTGGGATACATTTTACCGTGTGCAGCCGGAGCGTGACCGGAAGGGAAGCGGCCTGGGGCTTGCGATAGCCAAAAACATCGTCGAGCTGCACGGCGGAACATGCGGTGCGCGCAGCATTCCCACCGGGGTGGAGTTTTATTTTACGATATAACAAAAAAACAGGCGGCATGGTGTAACTGCCATGCCGCCTGTTTTTTTACAGGTCTTTATTCAGCGTTCTTCACGGAAATAAGGAGTGCCGAGTGCGGCGGGAGGCTGATTTTCGCGGCGGTGCTTGAAGCTGACAAAAATCAGCACGACAACGGTGGCCACATACGGCAGCGTATCATACAGCTGTGTCGGGATACCCAGAGAAACATACAGGCGCATGATGGACAGGGCGCCGAAGACCAGCGACCCAATCAGTGCGCGGGCCGGGCTCCACATGGCGAAGATGACAAGGGCTACGGCAATCCAGCCTTTGCCGTCCACGCAGTTGTGGACCCAGATGCCGCCGCATGTTACCATGACGACATACATGCCTCCGATGCCGCAGATGCCGCCGCCGATACAGGTGGCGGCGTATTTGCAGCGGGTGACATTGATGCCGGCGGCGTCGGCCGTCTGGGGGTTTTCGCCGACTGCCCGCAGGCAGAGACCCTTGCGGGAGTGCTTAAGAAACCATGCCATGGCAAGTGCGATGACGACGGCCAGATACACGAGAATGTTATAGCTGAACAGCAGCTTTCCCAGGACGGGAATGTCAGATAAAACGGGAATCCGGATGCCGAGGAAGGCGGATTTGATGACATCGCCGACGGCGGCATAGCCCGATTCCGAGCGGCTGGCCATAACCTCGCCGAAAAAGTTGGCAAAGCCGGTGCCGAAAATGGTCAGGGCAAGGCCTGTGACATTCTGGTTGGCACGCAGCGTGACCGTCAGCAGGCTGAAAATCAACGAGCCGAAAGCGCCGCAGGCAAAAGCGCAGGCAATGGCAATGAGCACGGCGACGGCGCCGGAAGGGGACTGTACGAGGCGCTCGTAATAGTAGGCGCCGGCCAGGCCGGCCACACCGCCCATAAACATAATGCCTTCGACGCCGAGATTGAGATTGCCGGATTTTTCGGTCAGAATTTCGCCCAGGGTGCCAAGCAGCAGCGGTGTGCCGGCCAGCACGGCGGCGACCAGAAGGTTAATGACGCTATCCATGCTTTCGCTCCTTTCCCGGGCGGAGGATCAGGCGGTAATTGATAAAGAACTCGCATCCCAGCATAAAAAACAGAATGATGCCCGTCAGCACCTCAGCGGCGGAAGCGGGAATGAGAAACTCGGTCTGGATACGGCCGGAGCCCTTTTGCAAAATGGCCAGAAGCGAAGCGATAAACACCATGACAACGGGGTTCAGCTTGGCAAGCCAGGCGACCGTAATGGCGGTAAAGCCGATGCCGCCCGCGGTATTTTCCGTCAGGGTGTAGTTGGCGCCCGAAACCTGCAAAAAGCCGACCAGCCCGGCAATGGCGCCGGACAAAAGCATGGTGCGAATAATGATGCGGGCAACGTTCATGCCGGCGTAACGGGCCGTAGGTTCGCTTTCGCCGACCACGGCAATCTCATATCCGTGCTTGCTGCGGTACAGATACACAGTCATGGCCACAACGAGCACCAGAACAAAAATCCAGCCGATGTGCACGCCAAACAGGCGGGGGAGCTTTGCGGATTCGCCGAACATGGCGATTTTGGGAAACCCGCCGCTCGAAGGCTTTTTCCAGGGCCCGTTTTGAAGATAACGCTCAAAGCCGAGGATGATGTAGTTGAGCATCAGCGTAAACAGCGTTTCGTTGGTTCCCCAGCGGGCTTTGAACAGAGCGGGAATGACGCCCCACAGGGCTCCGGCGGCCAGCGCGGCGGCCATCATGACGAGCAGCAGAACCGGCCGGGGCAGGGACTGTCCGTGAAACAGGGCAAAGTAGCTTGCGGCGATGGCTCCGGCCATAATCTGACCTTCGGCGCCGATGTTCCAGAACTTCATTTTAAAGGCGGGGGCAATGGCGATGGCCGCACCCAAAAGAGGGATTGCCTTTTTGATGGTTTCCGTCAGCGCGGTTTTGCTTCCCAGCGCGCCGATGATCATCTGTCCGTATACGGGTCCGGGGTTGTGGCCCAGCGCCAGAATGAGCAAAGCGCCGGTCAGAACGGCGCCGAGCGCCGCCAGGGCTCGGATGCACCAGGCTTTGCGCGTGGAAATATCGCCGCGCTTGACGATGCGCACAAGCGGTTCGCGGTGTGCGCTTTTGCTGCGTGCCGTCATTTTTTGCCGCCTCCTTTCCCCGAATGGGTCATCATCAGCCCGATTTGTTCCTTGGTGGCCCAGCGCGCGTCGACTATGCCGCTGACACGGCCGGCACACAGCACCAAAATGCGGTCGCACAGCTCCAAAAGCACGTCAAGATCCTCGCCTACGAACAAAACGGCCGCGCCTTTTTCCTTCTGCTCGTTGAGCAGGTGGTAAATGGTGTAGGATGAATTGATGTCCAGGCCGCGAACGGGGTAAGCTGTGATGAGCACGGAAGGCGAGGAGGCGATTTCGCGGCCGACCAGCACTTTCTGCACATTGCCGCCCGACAGGCGCCGCACCGGTGCGGACAGCCCCGGCGTCACCACGCTCAGCCGTTCCACCACGTCGGCGGCAAGGACGCGGGCGGGTGCGCGATCGGCAAAGGGGCCTTTGCCTGTCCGGTAGCTTTTGAGCATCATATTGTCCACAATGTCCATGCCGGCGACCAGCCCCATGCCCAGGCGGTCCTCCGGGACAAAAGCGAGAGCAACGCCCTTGCGGATGATTTCCATGGGAGACTTGCCCACGAGGTTTTCATGCAGCGGTACGCCGCCGACCTCTCCGGCGTACAGGATAGCGCCGCCCTGTACGGGGCAAAGGCCGGCAATGGCTTCGCACAGCTCCTTCTGGCCGCTGCCAGCGACGCCTGCAATGCCCAGAATTTCCCCACCGTAAGCGGAAAAGGAGACCTTGTCCAAAAGGGTGACGCCCTCTTCGCTCAGGCAGGTCAGGTCAACAACTTTAAGGCGTTCTTCGCCGCGGGGCACCGAAGGCCGGTCGATGTCCAGCGTAACGGAGCGGCCGACCATCATTTCGGTGAGCTCGCGGGGGGTTGTGCAGGCGGTGTCCACCGTGCCGATGCAGGAGCCTTTGCGCAGCACGGCGACGCGGTCGGAAATCTCCATGACCTCGTTGAGCTTGTGTGTAATAATGACAATGGCTTTGCCGTCGTCGCGCATATTGCGCAGCACGGCAAAGAGCTTTTCCGACTCCTGAGGCGTCAGCACTGCGGTAGGCTCGTCCAGAATCAGGATGTCGGCGCCGCGGTAGAGCACCTTGATGATTTCCACCGTCTGCTTTTCACTGACCGACATGTCGTAAACCTTGCGCTCGGGCTCAATTTCAAAGCCGTATTTGCGGCTGATGCCGGTGATGGCCTCAGACAGGGCGCGGCGGTCGATGACGGCTTTCCCGTCGAGGCCCAAAACGATGTTTTCGGCGGCGGAAAAGACATCCACCAGCTTAAAGTGTTGATGGATCATGCCGATGCCCAAATCAAAGGCATCTTTGGGCGAACGGATGACAACGGGCTGTCCGTTGATAAAAATCTCGCCCTCATCCGGGAAATAGATACCCGAAAGCATGTTCATCAGGGTGGTTTTCCCGCTGCCGTTTTCGCCCAGAAGCGACAGAATTTCACCCCGCCGCACCGTGAGGCAGACCTTGTCGTTGGCGATGACCTCGCCGAAGCGCTTGGTCAGGTTTTTCATTTCAATGGCATTTTCCGGCTTGATGGCACATTCCCCCGTTCTGCGTTATCATGGCCCGAAGTGAAATCATGGCGGAGCGCAGGTGCGGCTCCGCCATGAAGTTCAGGCAGTAAAGCTTATTCGACGATGGTGATGCCCGGAATGATGTAGCAGAAAGACGGGGCGCTCTGCTCTTCACTCTCGTGATAATACTCGCCTTCGGGGATGTCAATGGTGATTTCGTTGCCCGAGGCGTCGACGCCCACACCGGTGAGGGGGCCGTCAAAGACGTGCAGGCTGCCGTCAATCAGGGCCTGAGCGGCGGCGTCGATGGCTTCCTGGGTGCCTTCGGCGGCGATAGCGGTGTTGAGCGGGGAGAGGTACACGGCACCGTCGGCGTAGCCCTTGCACCAGTCAACGGCAATGTCCTCGCCGTTGATGACGCATTCGGTGGCATAGGTCACATAAATGCCCCAGTCGATGCGGGCGGAGATAAGCGATGCGTTGGGAGCGGCGTCGATCATGTCGGCATTGTAGCCAACCTGCCATACGCCGTTCTGCTCTGCGGTGGTGGCGGGAGCGGTCGAGTCGCAGTGCTGGCTGATGACGTCGCAGCCGCGGTCAATCAGAGCCTGGGCGACCTGGGCTTCCTTGGTGGGGGCGTTCCACTCGCCGGTGTACATGACATCCATGGTCACATCGGGGTTGACGCTCTTGGCGCCGAGATAAAAGGCGGTAAAGCCGGAGATAACTTC
>CANUCM010000140.1 GCA_947856675.1 uncultured Clostridia bacterium
TTGTGCTTCCCCCCGCAATTCCGCACAAAATCTCCCCGCTAAAATAGCGCAGGAAAAGAGAAGACCTAAGGTAATTCATGTTGCCTTAGGTCTTTTTTGCGTTCTGGGGCGGTTTGCCGAGGAGAGGGAGCGGATCTGACTGGAAAGAGTCTATGTAATTTTTGCATTCAACATTCCTACCTAAAGCTGCAACGGCGGCTGTTGATTTACTTTGCATTGGTTGCTTTGCTGCCCATTTTAACGATAATGGAATATTATATATACCGTGCAAAGCAGTACCCGCATGAGTTTGGATGAAAGCTATGAGCAGCGTATTACCTATGCAGTGGATAAAATCGAAAACAAAGGCACGGCGAGCCTCGCAGAGTCGCGACCATCCTGATGCGCTTCTGCGAAGATGTCGTGAAGTAAAGATTGCTTCGGCTATTGCTGTAAAAACAGTAGATCAGGGCTGGCAGCCCGGGCGATTGCTCACGCTGCCAGCCCTGATTATATATTACTCTGGGATCCAATTTTATGAAAATATGTTTTAGATCAAATTTTTGTTTTGCTATGGTATAATATCTATGCCGTAAACCACAAGCACTTCTCCCAGTACATCAAATTTACACCAAATTTATGAACAGTGGTGTAGATCCTTGTAGAGTTATGGAGAGGGCAAAACAGAAGCTGCTTGAAACGTTCTGAAAATGCGGAAATATCGCAAATCAGACGAACATTTTCAAAAAACAGAGAGGAAAAGAAATGGTAAAAATCCTGTTCGTATGCCACGGCAATATTTGCAGAAGCCCGATGGCTGAATTCGTCATGAAAGATCTGGTCAGAAAAGCCGGGTTGGAAAAGCAATTTGTTATCCAGTCCGCCGCCACCAGCAGGGAAGAGCTTGGCAATCCTGTCTACCTGCCTGCGCGGCGGAAGCTGGCGGAGCACGGGATCCGCTGCTCCGGCAAAACAGCCTGTCAGCTCCAGGCCAAAGACTACGGGGCATATGACCTGCTGATCGGCATGGATCGTGCGAATCTGCACAACATGCGCCGTATTTGCGGCGGAGACCCCGATGGGAAAATGCATCTGCTGATGGAATATGCGGGACAGCCGGATCGGGATGTGGCAGACCCCTGGTATACGGGCGACTTTGAGGCCACATGGCAGGATGTACTGGCAGGCTGTCAGGGGCTGCTGGTCCGCCTTATGGCAGAGAGCTTCGCAAAACCATAACGGGTACTGCGAAGCATCCCGCGTCTTTTGCTGCGCTGTAAATCTTACCGAAACATTGTTTTTAATTCTCCATTCCTGTATAATGAGAGCAAATAAAGTTTTGTGAGGCGATGAGACAATGTTCTTTCTGGTCGATCTGGAAAATGTCCATAATCCCGGCCTGTCCGGCGCAGACCAGCTGTGCGCAGAAGACTCGCTGATCCTCTTTTTCAGCGAATCATCGCGGAATATCGAGCGCCGCTATCTGACCGAGATCGAAAACGCAGACTGCCAGCTGGAAACCTACAAGCTGAAAACGACCGGCAAAAATGCGCTTGACTTCTACATCGCTGTCCGCGTGGGTGAGATACTCTGCGCCGCGCCGGACGCGAGCATCGGGATCATCAGCAAGGACAAGGGCTATAAAGCGGTCTGTGAATTTGTTCGGATGCGCGGCAAATCGGTCGGACGTGTGGTGAAATCCACGACCATCGAGGGCGCCATTCTGGCGGCGGACGAAGCAAACCACCGCACAAAGCGGATCCAGCGGCAGGTGCAGACCGAGAACATAGAATCCTTCTATGCGGCGCATCAGGAGAGAATGCGGATCCGCAGCAGACTGCGCGAACAATTCGCCGGGACCGAATACGAGCATATGCTCGCTGATATCCTTTCCATCGTTTTCGGAAAAGAGCATTCGCCCAAGGTCATCTATCTGGATTCCCTGCGGCACTTCGGCAGAAAGAACGGAACCGAAATTTACCGCAGGCTGAAAGACTGCGCCATTTTTTGAGAACATAGGCAAAATCCGCATCAATAGACTGCAATAAAGCGATGTGATAAATGTGGAAATCATCTGCACCCCCTTTGGACAAACTGCAGACGGACAGTCTGTGGAGCAATATACGCTGACCGACGGCGCCTGCCGAGCAGATATTTTGACACTGGGCGGCATCATTCGCACATTGATTGTGCCGGACCAACATGGCGTGCCGATCGATGTTGTGCTCGGCTTTGACTCTGTTCGAGCTTACGAAGCGCAGTCATGCTACATTGGCGCGCTGCTCGGCCGTTGCGCCGGACGCATTGCTGCCGGCTGCATCGCCATCACCGGACAGGAGTATCATCTATCGTGCAATGAAAAGGGGATCAACCATCTGCATGGCGGCTGTGTCGGCTTGGACAAGCGCATCTGGCGCGCCAAAGTTGAAGCAGACCGCCTTCTACTCCACTACGACAGTCCAGCCGGAGAGGAGGGCTATCCCGGAAATCTCAGTGTCACTGTCGCTTATAGCCTGCGGGACGGTTCGCTCGCCCTTGACTATTCCGCCAAAGCGGATGCAGACACGGTTTGCAATCTGTCCAGTCACGCCTATTTCAATCTGGCAGGGCACGATGCGGGGGAGGTTGGTGAGCAGCTGCTGTGCGTCCACGCCGGACGCTATACGCCGCTCGGCGCATATAGCGCGCCAGATGGAACGATCGCATCAGTGAATGGCACACCGCTCGATCTGCGTATCCCGCGCCCAATGGCGGACGGCTGGGACAGCGGTTTTGATCAAATCCGCCGCGCAGGCGGATACGACCACAACTATATTATAGAGGGTGAAGGGATGCGTCCTGTTGCCGTGGTTTACTGCGTTCAGACGGGAATCCAGCTCACTCTGCGGTCGGATATGCCCGGCGTGCAGGTGTATTCCGGCAACTCTATCGGATCAGATCTGCCGCGCGGAAAAGGCGGTGCGGTCTATGGCAAACGTCATGGCTTTTGTCTGGAGACTCAGTTCTGGCCCAACGCATTTGCCTGCCCGGGCTTTCCGTTGCCCATCCTGCGGGTGGGGGAGATCTGGCACCACCGCACCGAGTACGTTTTTTCCACGCGATAAAGGCGAAAATACAGCACAAAACACCGGCAAGACAATTGTCCTGCCGGTGTATACTTTGCTATGGAATTATTGATCGGACGCCTGCAGCACAAAAATGCGGGAGTCAAAGTCGCAGCTTTTACGGTCGTCCGGCTGGCATTCGCCGGCAGAACCGTCTGTTGTGATCAGGCCGATGTGCATCAGCTCGTCGCCGTAGTGCGATTCCTTCCCGTCGACGACATAGTCCAATGCAGGATCCAGACCTTTGAGCCGCACCCGGCGGTAGGGGCCGTTGACCTCATTGAGGAACTTGTAGTAGCCGACAATAGCCGTGCGCTTGTCCGGACTGACGACCATCCAGCTCATGATATTCCCGCCATCAAACGGCGACAGCAGGCGATAGAAAGTGCCGAACTGGATGACCGCGCGGTACTGCTTCATAAACGCGATCTGCTCGCGCACGAGCGCGCGTTCCGCTTCGGTCAGCTTGTTGAGATCGAGCTCATAGCCAAAGGTGCCGAAGAACGCCACGTTGGCGCGGGTCGAGATAGGCGTGGTGCGGAACAGTTGATGGTTGGGGCAGGCCGAAACATGCGCGCCGATCGCGCTGACTGGATAACAGTAGCTTGTGCCATACTGGATACGCATGCGCTCCACTGCATCCGAATCATCCGAGCACCAGCCCTGTGGGGCATAGTACAGAATACCCGGATCAAAACGGCCGCCACCCGAGGCGCACGATTCAAACAGGATATGCGGGAACGCAGTGACCAGACGCTCATACAGATCGTATACGCCAAGGATATAACGGTGGAACACCTCGCCCTGCCGGTCGGCAGGCAGCGCCGCGGAGAAGCACTCGGTGATGCAGCGGTTCATATCCCACTTGACGTAGGATATCTTCGCGCCAGAGAACAGCGCATGTAACTGACTGAAAATGCAGTCAACGACCTCCTTGCGGCTGAAGTCGAGCACATACTGGTTGCGCCCGTGGGACGCCGGACGGCCGGGCACATGGATGATCCAGTCTGGGTGCGCGCGGTACAGATCGGAATCCTTGTTGACCATTTCGGGCTCGATCCAGATGCCGAATTTCATGCCGAGCGCCTCAATCCGCTCGGACAGGCCGGCCAGACCACGCGGCAGGCGCTCTGGATTGGGGGTCCAGTCGCCCAAACCGGCGGTATCGCTCGAGCGCGCGCCGAACCAGCCGTCATCCAGCACGAAGAGCTCAACGCCGTCCTCGTGCGCTGTACGCGCGATGTTGACCAGCTTATCCTCGTCGAAATCGAAGTAGGTGGCTTCCCAGTTGTTGATCAGAATCGGGCGCGGCTTGTCACGCCATTCTCCGCGTGCCAGCCGGCTGCGGTACAGGCTGTGATAGGTTTGGCTGAGCGCATTTAAGCCGTCCGCAGTATAGACTATGACCGCTTCCGGCGCCTGGAACGACTCTCCTGCCTCCAGCTTCCAGTCGAAGCCGAACGGGTGGATGCCCATGAGCACCCGGGTGGTGTTCCAGGAATCGACCTCCGCCTGCGCGAGGAAGTTGCCCGAGTAGATCAGAGAAAACCCAATCGCTTCGCCCTTGTCCTCGTCAGCCGTCGGGCGCTTGAGGATGACAAAGGGGTTGTGGTTGTGCGAGGAGCAGCCGCGCACCGAGCCGACTGACTGGACGCCCTGCTCCAACCGGCGGTCCTTGCGCTGGCGCTCACGCGACCACGCGCCGGAGAAGTGGATGAAATCATAGTCGCAGTCTGGCAGATCCAGACACAGGCTCATCGCGCGGGTCAGGTGCAGCGGCTGACCGCCGGTATTGACGATGCGCGCCGAGCGTGCCAGAGCGTCGTACCCGGCGAACACGGTATACAGCAGCTCCACCTGTACATCTGCGACCGGGTCGCGCAGCAGGATGGACAACGTCTCAGCCTCGTTGTCCTGCTCACAGTAGGTGGCGGGCAGGCCGGTCAGAGCGGGCTTGCTGGCTGTGACCGTGTGGGAGACATACTGCAGATCGATCACGCGGTTACCGTTCGGCTCGACCAGTTCAATGGCTGGCGCGGAAAAATCACCTGTGCCGTAGGTGGGGTATTCGCGCTTGATGTGGTCCATGGAAAACCGCTTATCGCCTTCGTAGACGTAGGCGGTCATCGGCCGGTGGTTGCATTCGAGCAGATGTCCAAACTCCTCCCGGTCTCGGACAGCCTTACCAAAGTAAAGCTGTCCGAGGTTGCCGTTGCGGAGGATCTGGAAGATGTAGCTCAGCCGACCGTTTGTCAGATGGAAGGTCTTGCTGGACGGATGATAGAGAATGCTCATATACGATTCTTCCTTTCTTCCGTAGAAAAGGGGATGGGCGGGTCAGTCCTTGTCAGCCTTGGATGCGTGCAGCGCGTTGACCTGACGGGTCAGCGCATCCAGACGGTCTCCCTTGAGCTTGTACGCATACTTGAAAATCAGGAAGCTCAGGATGGCCAGAATAATCGGGATGACGAACATCAGCACGCGGATACCGAAGATCGTACCTGCAGACTGCATCTCGCCTGCGTTGGCCAGTGTAGCGTCGTAGCCGACGATATCCAGACCAATACCGGTCAGCAGGCCGGCGACTGCCATGGCGGCCTTCATCAGGAAGGTCTGCGCAGAACAGGTGACCGATTCATTGCGTTTGCCGAACTTCACTTCGCCGTAGTCGATGACGTCCGCGATGCAGCAGGTGGTCGTGCCGAGCGACAGGCCGGAGCCGAAGAAGATGAATGCGCAGCACAGAACAACCGCAAAGTAGTTGGTCGGGATGACATAGCCCGCCACGCACAGCAGCACCAGACCAAGAACCGGAAAGCCGCAGGCGAGGAAGTAGACCTTCTGACGGTCGATGCGGTGCGCGATAGCAGGGAACAGGAACAGGCCGATCATCTCAAAGACGATCGCAAAGCCAAAGATTGCGTACAAGCCGGCGTCACGGCAAACTTCCTTGAAATAGTATACCGCAAAACCCTTGAGGATCTGGGTGCAGAGATTGAAGGTCAACAGCAGGCCGATAAAAGCGACGAGCTGGTCGTTTTTGACAATAACAGAGAACGCTTCCTTGAGGCTGGTCTTGGTCGCCTTTGCACCGATCGTGGGCGGCTCCTTGACGTTGAAGACCGTGATGGCAATGCAGATGATGAACAGCACAACAATCGCGATGGCGGAGTAGGTGAAGCCGGTCTCGGAAATGTTGAAAACGCTGCCGTCATCTTGGGTCTGCATGACCGTGGTGTCGCCTGCCATGCGGTTGAAGAAGTCGATCATGTACAGGCCGAAGGTGCAGATCACAAAGCCGCCCAGCGACGCGCCGATACGCGGTATGACAGAGATGGACTCGCGCTCGCGCGGGTTGGAGGACAGGTTGGGCAACCAGGACCAGTACGGGACGTCCATCATCGTATAGCTCATGCCATACAGGATGTAGGTTACGGTCACATAGATCATCAGTTGGGTCTTATCCTCAATGCCGAAGGTAGTGAACGTCAGGATAAAGAACACCGAGTTGACCAATGTGCCGATGGCGATCCAGATGCGGAACTTGCCGAAGCGGGTACGGGTGTTGTCCACGATCATGCCCATCATTGGGTCGTTGATCGCATCCCAGATGCGCGCTGCAAAGAACAGTACGCCGACAAAGGTGCCGCTCAAGCCAAGCGTATCCGTGTAGTACAGCATCAAGAACGCGCCGACCAGATTGACGATCGCATCCTTACCGATCGCGCCGATGCCGAAAGCGTATTTTTGCCGCGCCGGCAGCCTGCCCGAGGTGTAGTTCTCTTTTTTACCCATGGTGAATCTCCTTTCTTTTCTGCAGGGTATGGAAATGTATTTTGAATAAATGTCCTATTAACGCCGATCCTGCAGCATTTTTATCCTCAGAACGGACAAACATGCTGATTCGCCGTATTGCACAAATCATGCGCGCTTAAATTGTGCAATACTTACAAATAAAAATCGATGTTCTGTGGACATATTCAACAAAAAATATATTGACTATTTATGCGAAATAACTATAATGGTATCTGTCAGGTGAACAGAACCTGATGAACAAAATCAATCGAATCGATCATACGAATGGAGGCTATCCCAAATGAAGAACAAGTATTCTTATTCTGAGAAGCTGGGTGCGCTGCTTTACAGCATGAACCGTATGAACACATATATGGGTCGTGTCACCGAAGCAGACCGTGACTGCATGGAAGTTCTGCGCGATATGAATCGCTGAACCACAGGCAGTATACACTTAGCAATTTCTTAACAAGGAGCAGATGGCGCTGGGCAAAAGCCCGGCGCTTTTGTATTTTAGAGCTGGACCGGCGGGCGGATAAGGGGACGAACCGTGCCGCCGGCCCATGCAGTTCCGGATCGCGCTCAGTCCACGCTTTGCGCGAACCGCAGAAAGGCGGCTCTGCCTGCATCCGTGCGCTTATACACGCCTGCATGCTCCAGAACAGTGGCAAACACCAGCCCGACCTCCTTATGGATAATGGCTGTGATATTGTCCGGCGTCAGGTCATATCTGGAAGCAAAGCCTTCTGCCCAGTCTGCATGGGCAGCGGTCAGTGGGTCGGTACGCAGGTCGCTGCCGCTGAGGAGCGCCTCACCAAGAGCCGCCAGCTCGGTTTTGAGACGCGCAGGCAGAACGGCCAGACCCATGACCTCGATCAGGCCAATGTTTTCCTTTTTGATATGGTGGAGTTCGGCGTGCGGATGATACAGCCCGAGCGGGTGTTCGGGAGTGGTTAAATTATTGCGCAGCACAAGATCCAGTTCATATTCCGCGCCGCGTCGGCGAGCGATCGGCGTGATCGTATTGTGTGGCACGCCGTCCGTCTCAGAAAGGATCATCGCGTCTTCGTCTGTATAGACACGCCACGCGGTCAGGATGCGGTCCGCCAACTCAACAAGCCGCGCCGGATCGGCGCAGTCCAGCCGGATAACCGACATCGGCCACTTAACAATGCCCGCGCGCACATCCGCAAATCCGGGGAAGGACAGTACCGTTTCGACCGGCGCTTTGGCCATCGCAAATTCATAATGACCGCCCTGAAAATGGTCGTGCGCCAGAATAGAGCCGCCGACAATGGGCAGGTCGGCATTGGAGCCGACAAAATAATGCGGGAACTGGCTGACGAAATCGAGCAGCTTGCGGAAGCAGGCACGGTCGATCTTCATCGGGGTGTGCACGGAATTTAAGCAGATACAGTGCTCGTTGTAATACACATAGGGGGAGTACTGCAAAAACCAAGGTTGTCCGTCGATCGTGATCGGGATGATGCGGTGGTTCTGACGCGCGGGATGGTTGACCCGGCCGGCATAGCCCTCGTTCTCCGTGCACAGCTGGCAGCGGGGATAGGCAGCTGCCGGCAGGTTGCGCGCCGCTGCGATCGCTTTTGGATCTTTTTCCGGCTTAGACAGATTGATCGTGATGTCCAGCTCACCGTATTCGGTCGGTGTTTTCCACTGAACGTCCTTTGCGATCCGGTCGCGGCGGATGTAATTGGTATCCTGACTAAAGCGGTAATACCAGTCGGTCGCATGCACCGGGTTTTCTGCATATAGCGCATGGAATTTGGCAATGACTTCGCGCGGCGGCGGCGTCAGGCGGCCCATCAGGCTGGTATCAAACAAATCGCGGTAAACGATCGAGTCGTTTTCCAGCACGCCGCGGGCGTGCGCGTCGTCCATCAGCTCATCCAGCACAGCGGGCAGGTCAATGGGGGAGTCGTCCAGCACGGGCTCCTCGTAAGCGTCCAACTGCAGCGCTTCAAGTAGGGTGTTGACCGCCCAGATATGGTCCTCTGGCGCGATCAACCCTTTTTGCTCCGCATAGCGGACCAGACGGGCAACAGCGGTGTCGATCATTATGCAGCCTCCCTTACGCTTCGTAGCCGTGTGGATGGGACTTGTGCCAGTTCCACGCGGTCTCGATGATGGTATGCAGGCCGTCATACTGCGGCTTCCAGCCAAGCACCGATTTGGCTTTTTCACTCGAGGCGATCAACTGCGCCGGATCGCCTGCGCGGCGTGCTTCAATTTTGGCAGGGATCGGATGGCCGGTCACCCGGCGCGCTTCCTCAATGACCTCTTTGACCGAGAAGCCCACGCCGTTGCCCAGATTGAACACGTTATTGTCGCCGCCTGCGAGCAGGTAGTCGAGCGCCAGAATGTGCGCCTGCGCAAGGTCGCAGACATGGATATAGTCACGGATACAGGTGCCATCCGGGGTGGGGTAGTCGTCGCCGAAGATCGAGATTGCTTCGCGCCGGCCGTTTGGCACTTGCAGGATGAGCGGCAGCAGATGGGTCTCCGGATCGTGCGCCTCGCCGATCGAAGCGTCCGGCTGCGCGCCACAGGCATTGAAGTAGCGCAGCGCCACATAATGCAGCCCATGCGCGACCGAGACCCACTTCATCATCTTTTCCATGGACAGCTTGGTCTCACCGTAGCAGTTGGTCGGCTCGGTGCGGTCGGTCTCGAGGATGGGCACGCGCTCAGGTTCGCCGTAGGTCGCGGCGGTCGAAGAAAAGACGATCTTGAGCACATTGTGCGCGACCATACTGTCCAGCAGGGTCTTGGTGCCGCACAGATTGTTGTCATAATACTTGAGCGGCTTTTTCATGCTTTCGCCGACCTGCGAATTGGCTGCAAAATGGATCACGCCCTCGATCTGCTCCGCTTCGAACAGCTGGTCAAGAAAGGCGCGGTCGCGGATGTCGCCCTCGTAAAAACGGGCCTTCGCCGGTACAGCCGCACGGAAGCCGGTCTCCAGATTGTCCGCTACGACCACATCGCGACCGGTCTCGACCAGTGCGCGTGCGGTGTGCGAACCGATGTAGCCCGCACCGCCCAGTACAAGAATTGCCATAGTAGGAACCTCCTTATGCATTGGTGTTTATCTTTCCCTGCGCGCGGCAGGGAGGAAATGCCTTTTCTCACGCCAGCACGGCGCCTCCGACCGGACGGATCCGGAGAAAGTGGCAGCAACCCTGTCCCAGCACCGCTTCCATACCCTGCTGGAAGGCGGTTTCTTTTTGTCGGGGCACATAGGCTTGGATCGTGCCGGCAAAGCCGCCGCCGTGTACGCGGACTGCACCGTCTCCACCGAGCAGATGCTCGGCCAGAGCGATCGCCACGGTCACTGCCTGCTCCTGCGGCTGCGCAGTACAGTACAAATTCTGCAGCAGTTGCGCGGACGATGCGCCCGAACGCCGCACCAGAGCAAGGAAGGAATCGACCTCCCCCTGTGTCAGGCAGTCCGCTTCCTCCTCTGCATAGCGGTTATCAGCAAAAAAATGCATGGCACGTAACGCAGCACGGTCGCCTGCCTGCGTCCTCACCTCGTTCAACCGCTTCCAGAACGTGGCTTCCTCCACATCCCGTAGGTATTCCTTGCCGAAGCAGCGGGCGGCCGCCGACATCTCTGCCGGGATCGCAGCATATTCGTCGGTCAAGTCGGCATGATCGGCGCCCGTATCGATTACGCACAGCGAATATCCCGACTGCTCCAGATCAAATCCGATCCGGCGTATATCCGGCTGCATAGGGCTGCGGAAGTCGATCGCTACAATACCGCCGACTGCGCTTGCCAGCTGATCCATCAGGCCGCAGGGCTTGCCAAAATACACATTTTCCGCATACTGGCCGCACAGCGCCAGATCGACCGGCTGCAGCTCGTCACCGCAGAACAGATGGTTGAAGATCACGCCAATTAGTATTTCATAAGCGGCGGAGGAGGACAGCCCCGAACCGCCCAGCACGGTCGATTCGATCACTGCGTTGAATCCGCCCAGCGTATAGCCCATCGAGGCGATCCGCGCCGCAACGCCGCGCACCAGCGCGATCGAGGACTGCTGCTCCTTTTCGCGCGGTGTCAGATCGTCCAGATCCACCGTGATGCGCGGATATCCGCTTGACAAAATACACACGACCTGTGTTCCGTTTGGTGCGGCGCAAGCAACCGCGTCTAGACTGACTGCCGCCGCAAGCACCCGTCCATGCTGATGGTCGGTGTGGTTGCCGCCCAGCTCGGTGCGCCCCGGTCCGGAGAAAAGGCCGACAGCATCTTCGCCGCCGAATGCTTGCTCGTAGAATTTTACTAAATTCGACAGGCGCGCACGCTGCATTTCCAAATCGACACCTGTTCCATATACTGTGCGAAGGTTATCATCCAATGCGCCGTTTGACAGCTTATTCTGCATGATATTTTGCGCCAACATGATTTTTCATCCCCCTTTTCTTTTGTCGTCTCTCACTGTTCTTGCTTGTTCACAGTATAACACTTTTACTTATAATTTCAATAAATTTTACTAAAAAACATAGCTAAAAATATGCATTGATTTTTAGTAAATACGACAACAAAAAAGGACGCCGTATCGGCGTCCTTTGATCAGGTGGACATTGTGTAATTATTCGGTTAAGGAACTGACGCTCGCCCGTTCGATCAGCATCGGCGGGACGACGATCTTGAGCGGCACAGCGTCGTGCGCCTTATGCGTCCGCTGGACCAGCAGGTCGACAGCCACGCAGCTCATCATTTTTACATGAGTGCTGATACTGGTCAGCGGCGGATCAGTCAGCTCGGAAAGCGGGGTATCGTTGAATCCGATCACGGACATATCCTCCGGTACGCGCAATCCCCCCTCGCGCAGCGCACGCATTGCGCCGAATGCAGCCTCCTCGTTGGCTGCCAACAGCGCAGTTGGCAACGCACCGCCATTCTGCAGGCGGCTGCGCATGGTCTGATAAGCATCCGCCGCAGTCATCTCCGCCTCGATCAACAGATCGGGAGAAAACAGCCCCTGCGCGGTCATAAAGTCGATGAAATACTGCCGGCGCACCTCAGGCGCGGGACGTTTGCGTTCATCCAGCTTGCGGTCCGGCCCCAAAAAGCCGATCCGGCGGTGTCCATGTGCGACCAGCCTGTCGAGCGCCTGCTCTACGCCCAGCTTGAAATTGATCACTACGGAATCAAACCGCAGCTCATCTGGCGCAGAATCGAGGAACACCAGATTGTTGTGCAGCGCGCTGAGTGCGGCGATCTGATCTTCGGAAAAAATCCCGATCGCCAGAATGCCGTTGACTGCCTCGCTGCCCATCAGCTGATAGCTGCCGTCGGACTCGACGAGTGAGACCGTGCTGTGTCCCAGATCCAGACAGTGCTGCACCGCGTGGTTTTTCAGATACAGATAATAGGGGTCCTTGAGCTGTTCGACCGGCGAGAGCATCTCTGCCACCGCAAAGCACAGATGACCGGCTGCATCGCGGCGCTGCCGGGGCGAAGGCTTTTTATAGTTAAGCGCTCCTGCCGCCTCCAAAATAGCCGCACGGGTCGCATCACTCACGCTCATGGTCGGGTCGTTATTCAGCACGCGAGAGATAGTCGTGATGGAATAGCCGGTGTGCTCGGATAATTCTTTCAACGTTGCCATAAAACTGGACCTCGCTTTGTCCATTATTTTAGTGAAATTCACATTTTTATTATAGCGAATGCGTCAGCCCTTTGCAAGCGCTTGATACGGCGGATCAGAAAACACGACCGAAATTATGATTTGGTTCAATTTCTTAGGACAATATTCATAATTTGGACGGAATCCGCAGATCAGGAAGCTATTTTTTAAGAAAAATTCCAGTGCCAAGGTAGACTTTACTGCAAAATTGATGTATTATGCCTATTGCGAAAGAATTATGGAATAGCTGTCAGCAGGCCGTAGATATAACACACATTATGTACGAGGCATATTGACACGATTCCGTTATCCGAATTTTGCTGAAAGGGGGCGCGGTGATATGAACGAAGTGCTGCGGCAGGAAAAGAAATATCCGATCGACGCGGCACAGGGCGCCATGCTTCGCGCCCGGCTCGACCGGTTGATGCTGCGGGATACGCACAACGGCGCGCAGGGCTATCGGATCCGCTCACTTTACTTTGATACGCTGGATGATCAGGATTTTTCCGACAAGGTGGACGGCCTTGAGCTGCGGCGCAAGATCCGCCTGCGGGCATACAGTCCGGACGCGGATTTCGCCATGCTGGAGATCAAGCAGAAGCAGGGACCCTATCAGCGCAAGCGGTCGCTGCGCGTCTCCCGCGCGGATGCAGAGCGCCTGTGCCGCGGGGATTACCGTCCGCTCACGCAGTATGACGATCCGTTCGCCGCAGAGTGCTACGGTCTGCTGCACTGCCGCTGCTACCGACCGAAGGCGGTTGTCGAGTACCTGCGGCAGGCCTATATTGCCCGGGAAAACCACATCCGCATCACGCTGGACAGCCGTATCACCGGCACGGAGACATCTTTTGATCTGTTTTCGCGCAATTTGCCGCAGTTTCCGGTGATGGACCCGTTCCACATGGTGCTGGAGGTCAAATACAACGGATTTTTGCTCAGCTACATCAAAGACCTGCTCGACGAAGTCCATCGGCCGGAGCTGTCTATCAGCAAATACTGCCTGGCGCGTCAGCTGACGCTGGGCGCCATATCATAAAGATAAAGGAGATCAGCAAATGAGAGAATATCTGTTTCAGCTTTTAGAGACAAGCAGCGGCGAGCTGACAGCTGAGACCATCGTGCTCCGCATGGCGGTCGCCGCAGTGATCGCGTGCTTTATTTTCCTGTCCTACCGTCTTTCGCACAGCGGCAGCATATACAGCATGAAGTTTAACGTATCGCTCGCGGTGCTGACGCTCATCACCACAACGGTCATGATCGTCATCGGGAACAACATCGCTTTGTCGCTCGGTATGGTCGGCGCGCTGTCGATCGTCCGCTTCCGCACGGCGATCAAGGATTCCCGGGATACGATCTACATTTTCTGGGCCATCGTGGTCGGTATCTGCTGCGGCGCAGGGAGCTAATCGCACGCCGCATGCGAAATACCGAAACCACAAGGTATTCATCCATACAGACGGCACTGCCGACATCGAGCGGGATGAGGTCCATCACGGCAAAGTGATTCGGGTCTATGACTCCATCAAAGAGTACCGCCGGCACAAGGAGCTCCAGCTGCTTGAAAAGGCAGGGAAGATCAGCGGAGTAATGTGGCAGTTTCCCTTGGTCATACAGGAAAGCTTCGCATATCGTGGCGAGCGTATAAGAGGAATCACCTATAAGGCAGACTTCAAATATACCGACACAGAATCCGGAGAGACCATAATCGAGGACGTAAAAGGGCAGGATCATCATACGGGGAAGTACCTTACTACTGAAGCCTTCCGCCTAAAGTGGAAGCTGCTGAAACAGCGATACCCAGAATTTAATTTTAGGCTTTTTTGAGCATTTAAGAACAAATGTTCTTGTACTTCTACTGGTGTTGTGATACAATACGGACACAAGAACAATTTGTCTTGATCTCTATGTATTCCCCACGCGAAAAACGAACCAAATCCGCCACATAAAGTGGACCGAAAAGAGACTCAGGGCAAGAGATGCCTTGGGTCTTTTTTGCGTTCTGGGGCGGGTTTTGAGAAGAAAAGACCAGACCAGCCATGAAGACCGGGATGAAATGGGCAGTTAATGTAACAGTTAATGTATTTCGAGGGGTTAATCTATCGGTTAATGTATCAGAAGATTGTTCATGACGACCGAGGTGAAAATGTTAGTGAAAATAACGGAATGGAACCGTGTGAGGAGGAAATTATCTTGAAAAAGTACGGAATGACGAAGAAGAAGATTGTCCATTTGATCGCCGAAAGTGATCAGAATGGGGTTAATGGTTTCTGGTATGCTGCCTGCGGGAAATGGATCATGCCGGCCGAGGTAACGGAAACTATGCCTGATGGCGGCCGGATGTGCCTGCAGTGCCAGAAGAAGATGCAGTAAGGGGTGCGGCATCTCAAACGGCCCCATGCTGGCGAATGATTGCTTGCAGTCATTTGCAGTCATTTGCAGAACCGCCTCTAACCGTCAGGAATTGTTTGGAATCAATGCGATTTATGGACATTTTCCCTGAAACGATGTTCTGTATGTGTCGCTTTTTATTTGCTCGTCATTTGCCGCATGATGCACGTCTGTAACACAAGAACCAATTTGAATGGAGCTGAGCCGCTTCGCAACCAGTAGATAGGAGGATGGAACTGAAATGGATAGCATGAATATTTTGACGAACGATCATGAACAAGAACAGCTCACCTGCGCAGGTTGCGTCTACCTCGATGAAGATTGCGCCCCGTGCGCAAACTGCATCCGTTCACGGAAATACGCAGATTACTACCGTCAAGCGCC
>CANUCM010000141.1 GCA_947856675.1 uncultured Clostridia bacterium
CAGTACAAGCGCATCCGCGGCGCCTATGAAAACGGCGTGCTCACCGGCAAGGGACTGAGCTACGGCGGCAGCCTTATCCGCCCCGAAGCCACCGGCTACGGCGCTGTGTACTATCTCTGCGAAGTGCTTAAGCACTGCAACGACTCCATCAAGGGCAAGAACATCGCCATCTCCGGCTTCGGCAACGTGGCCTGGGGCGTGTGCAAGAAAGCCGCGCAGCTGGGCGCCAAGGTCATCACCCTGGCCGGCCCCGACGGCTATGTCTACGATCCCGACGGCGTCGTGACCGAGGAAAAGATCTCCTACCTGCTTGAGATGCGTTCCTCCGGCCGCAACCGCGTGCAGGATTACTCCGACAAGTTCGGCGTTCAGTTCTTCCCGGGCAAAAAGCCCTGGGGCCAGAAGGCTGACATCTGCATGCCCTGCGCCTACCAGAACGAGGTCGGCATGGAAGAAGCCAACCAGATCCTCGCCAACGGCACCAAGTACTACATCGAAGTCGCCAACATGCCCACCACCAACGAAGCTCTGTTCTTCCTGATGGACAAGGGCCTGACCGTTGCTCCTTCCAAGGCTGTCAACGCCGGCGGCGTCGCCGTTTCCGGCCTGGAGATGAGCCAGAACTCCGAGCGCCTGGCCTGGAGCGCCGAGGAAGTCGACGAGAAGCTGGTCACCATCATGAAGAACATCCACAAGGCTTCGGCCGAAGCCGCCGAGGAGTGCGGCCTGGGCTACAACCTCGTCGCCGGCGCCAACATTGCCGGCTTCAAGAAGGTTGCCGACGCCATGATGGCTCAGGGCCTTGTGTAATATCCGCTCTCTGCCGTAAAACCCAAAACCGGTTTGCGCCGCGCAGGCATTCTGCGCGGCGCATTTTTTTAAAAAGCCCGGCCCTTTCCGGCCGGGCTTTTCCGCGCCGTCACCATTCCGGCTGCCAGCGCAGAACCTCCTCATAGCTTTCGTCAATCCACAGGTAGTCAAGCCCCCGCCTGCGGCACTGCCGCAGCGCATGCTCGTTGTCCTGCAGCAGCGACTCGAGGGTGCAGTCCGCATCGTCCACACGCTGCTCCGCCACGCAGGCATACCGCCGGACATCCTCAAAGCGGCTTTGAAGATACCGCCCGCTCATGACAAGGCAAATGTAGCGGATGTGCTGCCGGTACCTCTCTTCAAAATCCCCCTGCCACTCAAAGGGGATGTACACCCCCTCCACAATGAGGTTTTGCCCGTTTTCCACGACGGTCTTTATCATTTCGCGCACAATGGGCCAAAGAACGCGCGTCAGCTCCCGCTCGTCGCTCAGCGGCGAAAGCCCGATGACGCCGCTGCGGAAAAGGCCCATTTTCAAATGGTCAATGGACAGGTACGGATACCCGTACCGCTCGAGAAGCTGCTGTGCCAGCCGTGTTTTCCCCGTATGCGACGCCCCGCCTATCAAAAAAACCATCCTGCACCGCCTTTCTTCGCCAATAAAAAAGGCAGGCGGAAAACGCTTTTTCGCCTGCCTTGTGTTGTTTACCGTCCGCGCCGGCCCGCTCCGCCGCCGCGCGTTCTGCCGCCGCCGCCGCGGAAGCCGCCGCTGCGGCCGCCAAACCCGCCGAAGCTCCCGCGCGAGGACATCCCCGGGCGCCGGGATACACCGCCGCCGCGCGTTCTGCCGCCGCCGCCGAAAAACATCCCCCCGGACGGCCCGGGCGGCCTCGGCGGCCTCGGCGGCCTCGGGGCACGCGGCCGCATGCCCCACCAGAAAATTCCGCGGCGCGGCACCGGGCGGTACACCGAGCGGATGCCCGCCAGCGAAAAAATCACCGCCAGCGCAATGATAAAGACAATCAGCCCCATCACCACCGGAAACAGCCCCAGACCGCCTGACGTTTCCCGCACCGGCTGCTCCGGGTCCGAAACGCCGGTGAGCAGCTGGCTGCGCTGCACAACGTCCAGCACCGCGTCAAAATACGCGCGCACCCCGGCGTCGTACTCGCCGGCGGCAAAATACTCCTCCAGGTACTGCTGCTGCAGCGCATCGATGGTTCCGCCGTCCAGCGTTTCTTCCAGTCCCTTGCCGGGCAGCGAATAATAGTTGTCCTCCCCGATTGCAAGAAGGATTAAATATCCGTTATTATACTCTTCGGAGCCGATTTCCCAATCATTAAACAGGGTGACCGCGTAATCGGCAATGTCGTAGCCGTCGAGGAAGTCGACGGTGACGACGACAATTTGCGCGCCGCCGTACTGCTGCAGCGCGAGGTTCTGGTCGACGATGTACTCCCGCGTCTGTTCCGACAGCACGCCGGCGAAGTCGCCGGCATAAAAATCGGAAGTCGGCCCGGGCACCTGCGGTGCGGCGGCGGCCGGCACGGCGCACAGCGCAAGCAGCAGCGCCAGGGCGCAAAGCCGTGCGGGCGCGTGTTTCATATCCTGTTCCTCACTCTCTGTTTTCAGCGCGCCTGCGGCAGCGTCTGTACGCCCGCCGCATACCGCAAAGCGCTGGCCGGGAAGCGTTCCAGCGCGCGGTTGAACTGCTGCGCCCGGGCGTTGTACTCATCGCGGCTCATGGTGTCGGCGCGCGCGAGGATGCTGCGGTACAGGTTTTGGCGGTAGTCCTCATCCTGCTGCGGCAGCGAAAGGCTGCCCATGCGCTCATAGACGTCGCGCACGGCGTCCATGAGCGAGCTGTGCGCGCGGATGAGGGCTGCGGGATCCTCTCCCGCGGCGTCGACGGCCTGCACGGCCTGCTCCAGCGCCGTGAGCGGCGCCTGTTCCAGCCCGGCGCCGCGCGCCACGCCCAGCAGGTTGTACGCGTCGGTGCGGTTTTTGCGGATGTCGGAAAACACGCCGATTCCGTCGCCGTCCGCGCCGTCAAAAAACACGGTGTATACCTCCTGCTGCAGCCTGTGCAGCGAGCGGGCGCCGCCCAGCACGCTGGCTGCGGCTATCATAAGCACCATGACAAGCGCCGCAAAGCGCGGGCTTTGCAGCCGGGTTTTCAAGCGCGCACCTCAAGCAGCTTCTGCCGGAGCTCGCCTTCGATGCGTCCCAGCTCCTGCTCGGCGGCCAGGCGCTTTTGCCGGCCCTCGGCCTGCACGGTCATCACCTCGTCCAGGGTGGAAATCAGCTGCTGGTTGACGTGGGTCAGCGTTTCGATATCGACAATGCCGCGCTCGCTTTCGCGCGCCGTTTCCACGGTGGTCATCTTGAGTTTTTCGGCGTTTTTGCGCAGCAGCTCGTTTGTCATGTCGGACACCTGCCGCTGCGCTTCCATGGCCTGCTGCGAGTGCTGCAGCCCCAGCGCCAGCACCATCTGGCTTTTCCACAGCGGGATGGTGCTTGTCAGCGTGGTCTGGATTTTTTCGGCCATCAGGCTGTCGTTGTTCTGCACAAGCCGGATCTGCGGCGCCATCTGAATGGACACGACGCGCGTAAGGTCCAGATCATGCAGTTTTTTTTCAAAGCGGTTGCACATGGCCGCCATGTCGTTGGCCGCCTGCGAGTCCTCGGGCGCGCCGGTTTTCTGCGCCTTTTCGATCATCTGCGGCAGCAGCTCGCCGCGCACCTGCGCCAGCTTTTTGCGTCCGGCCAGGATATACATGGACAGTTCCTTGTGGTTTGCAAGGTTCTTTTCATACATCCCGTCGAGCATGGCGATGTCCTTCAGAAGCTGGATCTGATGGGTTTCCAGCGCGGCGCAGATTTTGTCGACGTTGGTTTCGGCCTTGCTGTAGCTGGCCTGCAGCGAGGCGATTTTGCTGCCGGCCTTTTTGAAAAGTCCGAAAAACCCCTTGTCCTCCTCCGCGGCCTCCTCGGAAAAGCCCTTGATCTCGGCCACAAGATCCGACAGCATGCCGCCGACCTCGCCGAGGTCCTTGGTGCGCACGTTTTTGAGGGCGCTTTCGGAAAAATCGGCCATTTTCTGCTGGGCGCCGGCGCCGTACTGCAGCACCATGGCCGTGTTGGTCACGTCAATTTTTTCGGCGAAGTCGGCCACGGCCTTCTGTTCTGCGGCCGTCAGGCTGCTCTCGTCCAGCACGACGGGCGTCACCTCGGGCGCCGCCTCGGGCTCGTCCTGTGCAAAGGGGGTCAGCGTCAGTTCGGGGGTAGCGGCTTCCGGTTTCTGGTTTTCATTCATTGCGGTTCCCTCCTGCTTGTATCGTCCATGCCGCCGGACAGGCCTTCGCGCTCGAGCATGCCCTCGAGCACGGTGATGTCGGTGGAAATGTCGAGCGCCTGGCCGGCAAACAGCTTGTCCAGCTGCGTTTCAAAGGCGTCGGCCACCGTTTTGAGCACGCTTTCCACCCTGTCCATGGCGGACTGGATATTTTCTCCCTTGATTCCCTGCTCCTCCATCTGCTCGTAGGCTGTCAGCATTTTGAGCACGGTGGGCAGGTGATAGCTGACAAACCGGCGGATTTCGGGAGCGGATCCCGGGTTTTGCGCGACATAGTCAAAAATCCTCCCGCAGGCCGCCACGGCACGCGCCGCCTGCATGCGCACCTGCTGCCCGGCGATGTTCCGGCTCACCTGTTCGATGCGCGCGGCCAGGGCACGGCCGTTTTTCAAAAGCTCGTCGACGGCCTCATCGCCCGACAGCGGCTCGGCGCGGGGCACTTCCGCCATGCGCCCGGGGCACAGCCTGCGAAGCACAAAAAACACAACGCACGAAAGCCCGGCGCACAGCGCAAAATCCCCTGCGCGGTACAGCGGGGCAACCAGCGCATACCCCAGCCAGAACAGTCCGGCGGCGTAATACGGCAGCGGCGACGGCAGCCTTTGGGTTTGCGCCGGCGGGAATGCCCGGCTGTGCATAAGCTTTCACCTGCTTTTTTTAAAATATACAACATCTTTATCTTACATGCTGCGCCTGTTCCTGTCAAGAAAGGCCGTGCGGGGGCTGTCAAAGTGCGCCTCATGTGGTATACTGGAAGAAAGGCACAGGGGCTTTGCGCCCCTTTTTTTGGGGAAAGGATGCGATTTGCCATGAAAAAATACCGTCTGGGCTGCATCGGCGCAGGCAACATGGGCGGCGCCATTGTGCGCGGCGCCATCCGCTGCGGCTATGCCAGACCGGAAGAAATTGCCGTGTTTGATATCAGCGCGGAAAAGCGCGCGCTGTTTGAAAGCGCCGGCTGTGCCGCCGTGCAGTCGGAAAGCGAGTGCTTTACGCAGTGCGGGCAGGTGCTGCTCGCCGTCAAGCCGCAGGGCGCGCCCGCCGTGCTGGAAACGCTGCGCGGCTGCCGCGAAAAGCCCTCGCTTGTCATTTCCATCGTCACGGGCTTTTCCACCGAGCGCATCGGCCGGGCCCTGGGCGTGCCCGTGGTGCGCGTCATGCCCAACACCCCGCTGCTTCTGGGCGCGGGCGCCTCGGCGCTGTGCGCGGGCCGGGGCGTCGGCGATGAGGTGCTCGGCTCGGTGCTCGCGCTGTTTGAATCGATGGGCGAGGCCGCCGTCATCACCGAGGACAAGCTCAACGAAATCATCCCCGTCAACGGCTCCTCCCCCGCCTTTGTCTATTATTACATCGACACGCTGGCGCGCTGGGCGCAGGAGCAGGGCATCGATTATGCGACGGCGCTGCGCCTGACGGCCAAGACCTTTGAAGGCGCGGCGCGCATGGTGCTTGAGGGCGAGGACGACCCGCAGACCCTTATCCGCAAAGTGTGTTCCCCGGGCGGCGCGACGCTTGAGGGCATGGCGGCGCTTGCGCAGGGCGGCGCCGACGAAACGCTGCGCAGGGCGGCTGACGCCTGCGTCAGGCGCGCGTACGAGCTTGGAAAGCAGCAGTAATATTTTGAATGCAAGGAGGCGGTTTTATGTCCGCGCAGCGAGCGCATGTCCACGTTATTTCCACCGGCGGGACCATTGCCTGCCAGCCCGTCAGCCCGACGCAGGTGACGGGGTATTCCAGCTTTGCCTTTACGGCCGACCAGCTGCTGGCCGGCATCCCCGGCCTTGACCGCTACGCCGATGTGACGGCCGAGCAGCTCTTTTCCGTGGGGAGCTCGGCGCTGAGCGACGAAAATCTGCTCACCCTGGCCCGGCGCGTCGAGCAGGTGCTCGCCTCCGGCGGCGCCGACGGCGTCGTCGTGACCCACGGCACCGACACCATGGAGGAAACGGCCTTTTTCCTGCACCTGACGGTGCACAGCGACAAGCCCGTCATCGTGACCGGCTCCATGCGCCCCTCGTCGGTGCTCAGCGCCGACGGGCCGCTCAACCTGCTCAATTCCATCGCCGCGGCCGCCGACAGCGCCTCGCGCGGCATGGGCGTCATGCTGTGCCTGGGCGACCTTTTGCTGTCGGCGCGCGACGCCATGAAAACCTCAACCTACCGCACCGACGCCTTTCAGTGCATGGAAGGCGGCGTTTTGGGCTCGGTCATCGGCGCGCAGGCCTATTACAGCTACGCCCCGGTGCGCCCCCACACGCTGCACAGCGAGTTTTCCCTCGGGCGCATCGAAAGCCTGCCGCATGTCGAGGTGGTCTACACCCACATCGGCTGCACCGACCTTCTGCTGCGCAGCGCCGCAGAAAACGGCTGCCGCGGCATCGTCATCGCCGGCACCGGCAACGGCTCGGTGCCCCCTGTCGTGCGCGACTTTTTCTCCGCGCCCGGCCGGCCCGTGTGGGTGCGTTCGTCCCGCGTGCCCGGCGGCCGCGTCGGCTTAAACGGCGGCGTCGACGACGAAGCCCTGGGCGCCGTGGCTGGCTGCGGCTTTTCTCCCCACAAGGCACGCATCCTTCTGCAGCTGGCCCTCACCGTCACAAACGACATCCCCCGCATCCGCGATATCTTCGCCCGCTATTAACTTTTCCTTGAAGCGGAAAGCACAATATGCTACAATATGAAAATCGGGTCAATGCATAAAAAGGAGGCGGAATCGTGCGCAAAAACGGGTTTTTTGCCATGCTGGGCCGCATGAAGCACATCACCCGCTGGGGTCTGATGCGCAACACCATGCGCGAAAGCTTAAGCGAGCACAGCTTCGACACCGCCGTCACGGCGCACGCGCTGGCCGTCATCGGCCGCGAATACTTCGGCCGCGACATCGACCCCGGCCAGATCGCCGCCGCCGCCCTGTTTCACGACGCGTCGGAAATCCTGACCGGCGACATGCCCACCCCCGTCAAATACCACAACCCCGAAATCAAAGAGGCTTTCCACTCGGTCGAGCGCAGCGCGCGCTCGCGCCTTTTGGAAATGCTGCCCCCCGAGCTGCGGCCGCCCTACCGCATTTTGTTTTCCTTTGACACGGAAAACCCCGCGTTTTACGCCTACATCAAAGCGGCCGACAAAATCAGCGCCTACACCAAGTGCCTTGAGGAGCAGCGCTCGGGCAACCGGGAGTTTGACGAAGCGGCCCGCGGGCTTTATGCCGCCATCTCCGCCATGCACCTGCCCGAAGCCGACTATTTCATGCGCCATTTTGTGCCGGGCTTCGGCCTGACGCTCGACGAGCTGCAGGCCGACGACCCCATGTAAGGAGGAGTTTTTCTTGACGACAAGCGAGTTTCTCATGCTGGCTATCGGCGTGGTGTTCCTGTGGGAGCTGTACGCCCTCATTTTTGTCAACCGCACCGTCAAGGTGCGCGGCAGCGTCCCCTACCGCACCCCCGTCATGGCCGTTGTGTGCGTGCTGTTTTCCTACTTTTACCTCAGCCGCTGGGGTGCGACGCGCGAAAACATCGTGTGCGTCGCGCTGTTTCTCGTTGTGACGCTGCTCTTCCTTTTTATCCGCGCCGGCCTGACCGAAACGGGCATCACAAACAACGGCATGATGCTGCCCTACGAAAAAATCCGCTACTATTCCGCCGAGCCCGGCACCACCGACAGCAACGTGCGCATGCGCATCAACAGCACGCGCCGCGAATGGGTGCTGCTCTTTCCCAAGGAGCAGGAAAGCCTGTTTGAAGCCTATATGTTCAAAAACGAAATCCCCACCATGGAGGCCTACCGCGAAAGCCGCAAGCATTCCGGCCATTAAGCCTCCGTTTTCCCCCTGTATCATCAAAAAACGCCGCTGCCAAAAGGCAGCGGCGTTTTTGCCGTTTTTCAGGCCATGACCTGCTTCATGATGGCAAGGCCCCGGTCCATTTCCGCCCGCGGCGTGCTTTTGCGACAGCAGCACGGGCGCCTGTCCCTCGTAATGCCGGGCCAGCGCCTCGTGCGCCGCCGCGGCGGAAACGCCGGGCAAAAGCAGCGTCGTGGCCATGCCGCGGAAATAATCGCCCACGACGGGGCTGAACACCGGCGGCTGTGTCAGCCCGCACACCGCCTGCATTTCCGGCAGGTGCTTGTGACGCAGGTTCGTTGCGTAAATGCGGTCGCTTTTGCAGCGCGCGTCGCGATCCGGCGCCTCATACTCGGCGATCATCTTTTTCCCGCCGCCGGAATACCCGGTCAGCGAATAGGCCGCGAGCGGCGCGTCTTTTGCGACAATGCCCTGCTGCACCAGCGGATAGACCGCGGCGATAAAGCCGCTGGCGTGGCAGCCGGGATTGGCCACGCGCAGGGCCTGCCCAATGCGCCGGCGGTGCCCCGGCGACAGCTCGGGAAAGCCGTAGGCCCAGCCCGGATAGGTCCGGTGCGCCGTGGACGCGTCAATGATACGGGTTTTGGGGTTTTTAACCAGCCCGACGGCTTCCTTTGCCGCCCCGTCCGGCAGGCACAAAAACACAAGATCCGCCTGGTTCATCAGGTCGCTGCGCCGCTGCGCGTCCTTGCGCCGCTCCTCTTCAATGAGCAGCAGCATTACGAATAATTATGCAATATGCGGGAATCACAAAATCTCACGGAAATCTTTTGGCATTTCTCTGTTTATTTGTACATTTTCCCGGCAAACGCGCGGGGTTTTCTTCACGGAGCGCTGGCGTGCGCCGCGCTTTTTCGCGGGGTGTATGCGCATTTTATGCACGGCATAAAAAAACCGCCGCACAGCGTGACGCTGTGCGGCGGCAAAAGCCTTTTTTATTTTGCGTAGTTGTCAAAGTAGTTCTGGATGTACACGATGGGCGTGCCCTTGTCGCCGCTGCCCGAAGTCAAATCGCACAGAGAGCCGATGAGATCGGTCAGGCGGCGCGGCGTCGTGCCCTGGGACTCCATCTTTCCCACCAGGCTGCCCTGCTTTGCGCGGATGGTTTCGGCAATGGCGTTTTTCAGCGCCTCGCCCGAAAGATCGGCAAAGTTGTTGTCGGCCAGGTACTTGAGCTTGAGCTCGTTGGGCGTGCCCTCCAGCCCGGGGGTGTATGCCGGCGACACCACGGGGTCGGCCAGCTCCCAGATTTTGCCCACGGGGTCTTTGAACGCGCCGTCGCCGTACACCATGACCTCAACCTCGGCGCCGGTTTTTTCGCGCATCAGGCTCTGCACCTGCGAAACAAAGGCGCCGCAGTCGCGCGGGAACAGCTTGACGGTTTCCTCGGTGGCCTTGTTCGAGCCGAGCAGGCCGTATTTTTCATTAAAGCCGCTGCCGCCGACGGAGCTTGTCATCAGGTCGTCCAGCCCCAGCACCCGCTCGGCGCCCGCCTTTTGCAGGCGGCGCTTCTGGCGCTGACGGGTGTGGATGTCGCAGCACAGCACTGTTTTCGTGTACTGCAGAATGGCGCGGCTGTCGTTTGCAAAAATAATCTCGACTTCGGCGCCCTCGGCCTCGATGAGCTTTTTATAGTAGTCGACATAGTCGACGCCGGTAAACGGGTGCAGGTTGACGCCGAACAGCTCGCGATAGCGCTGCTCGGTCAAAACGTCGCGGTACGGGTCCACGCCTTTTTCGTCCAAAAGATCCTCGTCGACCAGATGGTTGCCCACCTCGTCGGACGGATACGACAGCATGAGCACAATCTTTTTCAGCCCGCGGGCAATGCCCTTCAGGCACACGGCAAAGCGGTTGCGGCTGAGGATGGGAAACACGACGCCGACGGTGCCGTCGCCCAGCTTGCTGCGCACATCGGCCGCGATGTCGTCGATGTGGGCGTAGTTGCCCTGCGCGCGCGCCACGAC